>NZ_BNTL01000040.1:0-37300 GCF_022179005.1 Pseudomonas sp. PAGU 2196
GCGTTTAGAAGCGCTGTCAACTACCTTTTCAACCGCTGACGATCTTTCGATCGAAGCCCTTACAACACTACCTGAATCGATTAACTCGTTGATACTCAAGGAGTTTCTCGTTCCAATCACGCTGGAAGTGGGGCGCATTATAAGGGGATTCGAAACCCCGTCAACCTTTAATTCCAAGAAACCTTAATAAAGCTGAAAAACAAAGCGGGGAGGCCTTTCGGCCTCCCCGCTTTTGTTCATGCTTTATAGGCTAGGGAACGCAAACTGCGACGCCTCATGGCTGGCCCGCTGAGGCCAACGCTGGGTGATCGCCTTGCGACGGGTATAGAAGCGCACCCCATCCGGGCCATAAGCATGCAGGTCGCCGAACAACGAACGCTTCCAACCGCCGAAGCTGTGGTACGCCACCGGCACCGGCAACGGCACATTCACACCGACCATGCCCACTTCGATCTCGTCACAGAACAGGCGCGCTGCCTCGCCATCACGGGTAAAGATGCAGGTGCCGTTGCCATATTCGTGATCGTTGATCAGCTGCATGGCCTGCTCCAGGCTGTTAACCCGGACCACGCACAGCACGGGGCCGAAGATCTCTTCTTTATAGATGCGCATCTGCGGGGTCACCTTGTCGAACAGGGTGCCACCCACGAAGTAGCCATCTTCATTACCTGCAACGCGCAAGCCACGGCCATCCACCACCAGCTTGGCGCCAGCAGCCACACCGTCGTCGATGTAGCCAACCACCTTGTCGCGGGCAGCAGCGGTAACCAGCGGGCCCATGTCCAGGCCACACGAAGTACCGGCACCAATCTTCAGCGCCTTGATCTGCGGCTCCAGCTTGGCGATCAGTGCATCGGCAACCTGGTCACCCACGCACACCGCCACCGAAATCGCCATGCAGCGCTCACCGCACGAACCATAAGCTGCACCCATCAGCGCGCTGACAGCGTTGTCCAGGTCGGCATCGGGCATCAGCACGGCATGGTTCTTCGCACCGCCCAGCGCCTGTACGCGTTTGCCGCGCTTAGTGCCCTCGGCGTAGATGTACTCAGCAATCGGGGTCGAGCCGACGAAGCTCAGCGCTTTCACTTCCGGAGCTTCGATCAGCGCGTCCACAGCTTCCTTGTCACCATGCACCACGTTGAGGATGCCTTTAGGCAGGCCGGCTTCCAGCAGCAGTTGGGCAATGTACAAGGTCGAGCTCGGGTCACGCTCGGACGGCTTCAGGATAAAGGCGTTACCGCAGGCAATGGCCAGCGGGTACATCCACAGCGGGACCATGGCCGGGAAGTTGAAGGGGGTAATACCGGCGACCACACCCAGCGGCTGGAAGTCGGACCAGGCGTCGATGTTCGGGCCAACGTTACGGCTGTACTCGCCCTTGAGCACTTCAGGTGCCGCACAGGCGAACTCGACGTTCTCGATACCACGCTTCAGTTCGCCTGCAGCGTCTTCCAGGGTCTTGCCATGCTCTTCGCTGATCATCTGCGAGATGCGGGCTTCGTTCTGCTCCAGCAGTTGCTTGAAGCGGAACATCACCTGGGCACGTTTGGCCGGCGGCGTGTTGCGCCAGGCCGGGAAGGCAGCCTTGGCCGAATCGATGGCTTCCTGCACGGTCGCACGGCTGGCCAGTTCGACCTTGCGTACGGCCTGGCCAGTGGACGGGTTGAAGACATCGGCGGTGCGCTCACCCTTGGTAACCAGCTCGCCGTTGATCAGGTGTTGAACAATGCTCATGCAAAACTCCAGATAAAGAGGGGTGACACAAGCGCGTGATCACTTCACGCGCTTGCCATCAAAATCGCAACGATCAATCGATCTGGTTCAGGGTCTCGCCCACCGCGTCGAACAGGCGGTCCAGTTCCTGCGGCTGGGTATTGAAGGTAGGGCCAAACTGCAGGGTGTCGCCACCGAAGCGCACATAGAAGCCTGCCTTCCACAACTTCATCGCCACTTCATAAGGGCGCACGATCGCATCACCATCGCGGGCAGCAATCTGGATCGCGCCGGCCAGGCCATAGTTGCGGATATCGACGACGTTCTTCGTGCCTTTAACCCCGTGCAGCAGTTTCTCGAAGTGCGGCGACAGTTCGGCCGCAGCCTGCACCAGGCTTTCCTTCTGCAGCAGGTCCAGTGCCGCGATGCCGGCGGCACAGGCCACTGGGTGGGCCGAGTAGGTGTAGCCGTGGGGGAACTCCACCGCGTATTCCGGCGTCGGCTGATTCATGAAGGTTTGATAGATCTCGGTGCTGGCAATGACCGCCCCCATCGGGATGGCACCGTTGGTGACCTGCTTGGCAATGCACATCAGGTCTGGCGTCACGCCGAAGGCTTCAGCCCCGGTCATCGCGCCCATACGGCCGAAGCCTGTGATCACTTCGTCGAAGATCAGCAAGATGTTGTGCTGGGTGCAGATCTCGCGCAGGCGCTTGAGGTAGCCCTTCGGTGGCGGCAGAACACCCGCCGAGCCCGCCAGCGGTTCGACAATCACCGCGGCGATGTTGGAGGCGTCATGCAGCTCGATCAGCTTGAGCATTTCGTCGGCCAGGGCAATGCCGCCCTCCTCTGGCAAGCCCTTGGAGAACGCGTTCACCGGCAGCACGGTGTGAGGCAGGTGGTCGACGTCCAGCAGCTGGCCGAACATCTTGCGGTTACCGTTCACGCCACCCAGGCTGGTGCCGGCGATGTTCACGCCATGGTAGCCACGGGCACGGCCAATGATCTTGGTCTTGGTCGCCTGGCCTTTCAGGCGCCAGTACGCACGGACCATCTTCAGCGCGGTATCGGCGCACTCGGAACCGGAGTTGGTATAGAAGACGTGGTTCAGATCGCCCGGGGTCAGCGCGGTGATCTTTTCAGCCAGCTGGAACGACAGCGGATGGCCGAACTGGAAGGCCGGGGAGTAATCCAGGGTACCGACCTGACGGGCTACGGCCTCGGTGATTTCTTTACGGGTATGCCCGGCGCCGCAGGTCCACAAGCCAGACAGGGCGTCGAAGATCCTGCGCCCCTTGTCATCCACAAGGTAGTTACCTTCCGCCGCCACGATCAGGCGTGGGTCGCGATGGAAATTGCGGTTGGCGGTGTAAGGCATCCAGTGGGCATCCAGCTTGAGCTGGCTGGCGATATCGGTGGGAGCGGTTTCCGGCATGTTCATCGGCGGTTCCTCGAAAGACGATTAGGCAACGATGGATCTTGTTGCGGCTAAATTGGCACGGCGATAAAGTCTGAAAAAGCCTGCTTTTCTAATCTTCAGATAGGGCAACACTAAACTAATGAGCCGACGCCCCGACCCACTCGCCCAAGTCAGCGATTTTGACATTCGCCTGTTGAAGATCTACCGCAGCGTCGTCGAGTGCGGTGGCTTCTCGGCAGCCGAAAACGTGCTCGGGATCGGCCGCTCGGCCATCAGCCAACAGATGAACGACCTTGAGCAACGCCTCGGCCTGCGCCTGTGCCAGCGTGGCCGAGCCGGTTTCTCACTGACCGAGGAAGGCCGCGAGGTCTACCATTCGGCCTTGCAGTTGCTCAGTGCCCTGGAAAGCTTCCGCACTGAGGTCAACGGGCTGCACCAGCACTTGCGTGGCGAGTTGAACATCGGCCTGACCGACAACCTGGTGACCTTGCCGCACATGCGCATCACCCACGCGCTTGCCGAACTCAAGGACCGCGGCCCAGATGTGCGTATCAACATCCGCATGATCGCGCCCAGCCAAGTCGAGCACGGTGTCCTCGACGGCAGCCTGCATGTCGGCGTAGTGCCGCAGACCATCGCCCTTTCAGGCCTTGAATACCAACCGCTGTATAGCGAGCGTTCGCTGCTCTATTGCGCAGTAGGCCACCCGCTGTTCTATGCCGACGACCAACAGATAGACGACGACCGGCTCAACAGCCAAGAGGCCATCACCCCCACCTTCCGCTTGCCCGCCGATATCCAGGCCCATTACCAGGCGCTGCATTGCACGGCCAGCGCGTCGGACCGCGAAGGCATGGCATTCCTCATCCTGACGGGGCGCTACATCGGCTACCTGCCCGACCACTACGCCAGTTTCTGGGTGCAGCAAGGCCGGCTGCGTGCCCTCAAGCCCCGGCAGCGCTTCTATGACTTGAGCCTGAGCTGGGTGACGCGCAAAGGGCGGCGGCCGAACCTGGTGCTCGAGAGCTTCCTGGATAGCCTGGCTACGACACGCTGATGCCTGTCTCTGACGCAAACGCTTGTCACTTCGGCGTAGGCAGGTAATCTTGTCCGACAGCCGCTGCCACTGACCCGTACGGAATCGTCCATGACCCTTGAAGTCCCAGCGCATCGCCTCTCCGCCTCGGGCAAGCCCGCCGGCCGCATCCGCCAGAAAAACGAACAGGCCATCATCCAGGCCGCCGAAGATGAATTCGCCCGCCATGGTTTCAAGGGCACCAGCATGAACACCATCGCGCTGAAGGCAGGGTTGCCCAAGGCCAACCTGCATTATTACTTCACCAACAAGCTGGGCCTGTACATTGCCGTGCTCAGCAACATCATCGAGTTGTGGGACAGCACCTTCAACGCCTTGAGCGTCGAGGACGACCCGGGCGAGGCACTGAGCCAGTACATTCGGACCAAGATGGAGTTCTCGCGGCGCAACCCGCAAGCCTCGCGCATTTTCGCCATGGAAGTGATCAGCGGCGGCAATTGCCTGAACGAGTACTTCAGCGCCGACTACCGCGAGTGGTTCCGTGGCCGGGCCGCAGTGTTCCAGGCCTGGATCGAAGCAGGCAAGATGGACCCGGTCGACCCGGTGCATCTGATTTTCCTGCTCTGGGGCAGCACCCAGCACTATGCCGACTTCGCCACGCAGATCTGCCAGGTCACCGGCCGCAGCCGCCTGACCAAGCAAGACATGGAAGACGCGAGCAGCAACCTTATCCACATCATTCTCAAGGGGTGCGGCATCAAGCCGAGTGCCTGACAGCCATTTATGCCTTCTACCCTGCTCGACCTCTGCGAGTTTCGTGAAGAAATCCGCAAAAGCCGCTTCATCACCCTCGCCGGCCCAATCACCAGTGCTGCCGAGGCGATGAGCTTCATCGAACGCCACAGCGACCTGGCGGCCACCCACAACTGCTGGGCGTGGAAGCTTGGCGGGCAATACCGCAGCAATGATGACGGCGAACCGGGCGGCACCGCCGGGCGCCCTATTCTGGCCGCCATCGAAGCGCAAGACTGCGATCAGGTGGTGGTGCTGGTGATCCGCTGGTACGGCGGCATCCAGCTGGGTACCGGTGGCCTGGCCAGGGCCTATGGCGGTGGCGCCAACAAATGCCTGCAACAGGCGCCCAAGCGGGTGCTGGTGCAGCGCAGCGAATACACCTGCAGTTGCAGCTTCAGCGAACTGGCCTTGGTGAAACTGCGCCTGGCGGACGTCGACGGCCTAGTGCTGGATGAACAGTTCACCGCCAATGGCGTTGACCTGCACATCGCGGTCGGTGAAGCCCACCTGGCCCTCTTGCGCCAGCAACTGGCCGACCTGAGCCGTGGGCGCATCCTGCTGGAAGCGCGCTGAATAACTGTTCACACGCGCTGAACATTGCTCACAAGAACTGTGGGCCTGCCTGTGGATAAGCTTGGGGCACTCTCTTGCAGCCCATTGGTTTCAAGGCCCGCAGAGCTTTGATCATATTTTGATCACTATTTGATGACAGTCGCAAATAGCTGAAACCTCGAGAGTTATCCCCAAACCCTGGAATTGTTACGCACTGGGCATTGTGCTCGGCTTGCACACAATAACTGTGGAACAGCCTGTGGATAACCCGTTAGCCAACAGGCGAAGCGCCCGTCTACAAGCGGCTTGGCGCCATTGATTATTTTTTGACCAGCTGCAGCGCAGGCACAGTTAGCGACTCTGCAGTATGCTCAATTACTTTTTCCTATACCGATAAAGGAATGTTCCTATGGCTAACTCAAGAACTGCCCTCATCATCGGCGCCTCACGCGGCCTTGGCCTGGGGCTGGTGCAACGCCTGCAAGAAGATGGCTGGAACGTCATCGCCACCGTGCGTGACCCGCAAAAGGCCGGCGCCCTGGCCAACGTTCCCGGTGTGCGCATTGAAAAGCTGGAGATGAACGACACCGCTCAGCTCGATGATTTGAAGCAACGCCTGCAAGGCGAAGTGTTCGACCTGGTGTTCGTCAACGCGGGCGTCATGGGGCCGCAGCCACAAGACCTGGAAACCGTCCGCAACCAGGACATCGGCGACCTGTTCATGACCAACGCCGTGGCCCCCATCCGCGTCGCCCGCCGCTTGGTTGGCCAGGTGCGCGAAGGCAGCGGCGTGCTGGCCTTCATGAGCTCGATCCTGGGCAGCGTGACGATCCCGGACGGCGGTGAAGTCTGCCTGTACAAAGCCAGCAAGGCGGCCCTGAACTCGATGATCAACAGCTTCGTCGTCGAACAACAGCGCCCCGGCCTCTGCGTGCTGGCCATGCACCCCGGCTGGGTGAAGACCGATATGGGCGGCGAAAATGCCGAGATCGACGTGCTGACCAGTACCCGCGGCATGCTCGAGCAGATCAAGGCGCAAAGCGGTAATGGCGGCCTGCGCTTCATCAACTACAAAGGTGAACCGCTGATCTGGTGAATTGAAAGCCGCGTGGCGAGGCAGTAGACTCGATGCCTCGTCCCCGTGGCGGACCTGGATCAGCAGACAGGGCAACACTGAGCTGGCTAACCTGAACCCACTTTCAGAGGAGCCGGCACCATGCCTGCGACCCGTATCTGGTTGAAATCCCCCCTTGCCATCTTCACTGCCAACGGCGTCGACGCCCGTGGCGGGCTGGTCATCGAAGAGGGCCGCATCACACAACTCCTGGCCCTTGGCGAAAGCCCCAGCCAACCGTGCGACCACGTGTTCGATGCCCGCGAACATGTGGTAACCCCCGGCCTGATCAACACCCATCACCACTTCTACCAGACGCTGACCCGCGCCTGGGCACCGGTGGTCAACCAACCGCTGTTCCCCTGGCTGAAGACGCTGTACCCGGTATGGGCACGCCTCACCCCCGCGAAGCTGGCGCTGGCCAGCCAGGTGGCACTGGCTGAACTGCTGCTGTCGGGCTGCACGACTGCGGCCGATCACCATTACCTGTTCCCGCAAGGCCTGGACAACGCCATCGACGTGCAAGTCGAAGTGGTGCGCAAGCTGGGCATGCGCGCGATGCTGACCCGCGGCTCCATGAGCCTTGGCGAAGACGACGGCGGCCTGCCACCCCAGCAAACGGTGCAACAGGGTGAAGTGATCCTGGCCGACAGCCAGCGGCTTATCCACAGCTACCACGAGCGCGGCGAAGGTGCGCAGATCCAGATTGCCCTGGCACCCTGCTCGCCCTTCTCGGTCACGCCGGAGATCATGCGGGCCAGTGCCACGCTGGCCGAGGAACTGGACGTGCGGCTGCACACGCACCTGGCAGAGACCCTTGATGAGGAAGACTTCTGCCTGCAGCGTTTCGGCCTGCGCACCGTGGACTACCTGGACAGCGTCGGCTGGCTCGGCCCACGCACTTGGCTGGCTCACGGCATCCACTTCAATGGCGACGAAATCGCCCGCCTGGGCGCGGCCGGCACCGGTATTTGCCACTGCCCGAGCTCGAACATGCGCCTGGCCTCGGGCATCTGCCCAACCGTCGACCTTGAAGCCGCCGGTGCCCCCGTGGGCCTGGGCGTAGACGGTTCGGCCTCCAATGACGCCTCCAACATGATCCTCGAAGCCCGCCAAGCGCTGTACCTGCAGCGCTTGCGCTATGGCGCCGAGCAGATCACCCCAGAGCGTGCCCTGGGTTGGGCCACCCGCGGCTCGGCGCGCCTGCTGGGGCGCCAGGACATCGGCGAGCTGGCCGTCGGCATGCAAGCCGACCTGGCGTTGTTCAAGCTCGACGAACTGCGCTTCTCTGGCAGCCATGACCCGCTGTCGGCGCTGCTGCTGTGCGGCGCCGACCGCGCCGACCGAGTCATGGTCGGTGGCCAGTGGCGGGTCATCGATGGGCAAATCGAAGGCCTGGATATCCAGGGCCTGATCGCCGATCACCGCCAGGCGGCCGCGCAGCTCATCGCCGGTTGAGGCAACACAGGGCCTGGCCGGGCGCAATGCCTGGCCAGGCCCTGTAGAATGGCGGCAACCGTACCTGATCGAGATAACCAACTATGTATGACTGGTTGAACGCCCTGCCCAAGGCCGAACTGCACCTGCACCTGGAGGGTTCGCTGGAGCCCGAGCTGCTGTTTGCCCTGGCCGAGCGCAACAAGATCGCCCTGCCTTGGGACGATGTCGAAACCTTGCGAAGCGCCTACGCCTTCAACAACCTGCAGGAATTTCTCGACCTTTATTACCAAGGCGCGGATGTCTTGCGTACCGAGCAAGACTTCTACGACCTGACCTGGGCTTACCTGCAACGGTGCAAGGCGCAGAACGTCATCCACACCGAACCCTTCTTCGACCCGCAAACCCACACAGACCGCGGTATCCCCTTCGAAGTGGTGCTCAACGGCATCAACCAAGCGCTCAAGGATGGCCGGGACCAATTGGGCATCAGCAGTGGCTTGATCCTGAGCTTCCTGCGCCACCTCAGCGAAGACGAAGCGCACAAGACCTTGGACCAGGCACTGCCGTTCCGCGATGCCTTCATTGCCGTAGGCTTGGACAGCTCCGAAATGGGCCACCCGCCGAGCAAGTTCCAGCGTGTGTTCGACCGCGCCCGTAGCGAAGGCTTCGTCGCCGTTGCCCACGCCGGTGAAGAAGGCCCGCCCGAATACATCTGGGAAGCCCTGGACCTGCTGCACATCAAGCGTATCGACCACGGCGTACGCGCCATCGAAGACGAGCGCCTGATGCAACGTATCATCGACGAGCAGATCCCACTGACCGTCTGCCCGCTGTCGAACACCAAGCTCTGCGTGTTCGACCACATGAGCCAGCACAACATCCTGGACATGCTCGAGCGCGGGGTGAAGGTCACCGTCAACTCTGACGACCCGGCCTACTTCGGCGGCTACGTCACCGAAAACTTCCATGCCTTGCATACCCACCTGGGCATGACCGAAGACCAAGCGCGCCGCCTGGCGCAAAACAGCCTGGACGCGCGACTGGTCTGATCAGACGTTGGCGTTGCGGTTACCCAACCTGCAACGTCTGCACGCGGGCAATGCGATTGATCTGCTGGATGCCCAGCGCCGAGATATGCAAAGCCCGCGTGTCCTCCGATTCGCGCATCCAACCCGACTGCAGAAACAGCCTGAACAAGGCCTGCCCCAGAACGCCGCCCAAGTGTGGCCCCTGGTTGTTCCAGTCAGTGCAACGGCAGATCACACACCCCCGTTGCTGGTGCGGCGCCAAGGCATCTATGTAGACGCCGACCAGCGCCAGTTCTGCCCGCCCTTGCTCACTGACCACCAGTTGCCGGTCAGTGCCCTCCAACCAACCCGCCACCACCAGACGGTGATACAACTCCCCGGCCAGCTCGCCGCCGAGGTGGTCACCGCAGCGCCGCGCCCTGCGGATCGACATCGGCAACTGCAAGGCTGCCGCCTCGGGCTGGTCGTCTCTGGCGCTGCCCAACTGCACGCTGGCCAGTGCTTCCACCGCTGCCCCTACCTGCGGCGTGGCCAGGCGGAAGTAGCGTTTGCGGCCCCGCGCCTCGTGCCGCAGCAAACCCGCCGAAGACAGCAACGAGAGGTGGGCGCAGGCGGAAGACGAGGTCAGCCCGGTCATCATCGCGAGCTCGTTCGCCAGCCGTGGGGTGCCGTCGATCAGCGCCCACAACATGGCGCTGCGCTTGGGGTCGGCCATCAGGCTGGCGATCTGGCTGATACTGCTGACTGCGTTCATGTCCCTGTAACTCCCTGCACGTTTTTATATGGATGCAATGGCCAACCCTGGCACTGGGATCGCCTGCCTGACAGTCGCCGGCCCTGAGAGGGAAACCCTGCTCGCTGGCATCGGCGCTGGTCGCCAGTATAAGCCGCAGAAACCCCCTCACAGGGCGCTAGCCGCTTCAGCCCACCTGTCAGAAGTCCACTGGGTATACCTACCCATGAGAGATGATGTGTCTGTGCAGTGAGCCCGCCCAATACCCCGCAGTTGAGCAGTGCCCCAGCACTCAGCGGGACAGAGGCAGGTCATGAGCATTATTCGCCCAGCGCAGGTTCGGACGCGACCGACAAGCAGCTTCCTTAAATAGCGCAAACAAAAGCGAAGCTTCTACATGCCTCCAGGTATTACACCCGGAGCATGACGGTCAGGAGGGAAGAACAGGGGGGAAATGACCGTCAGTCAGACCACGGATGCCGGTCATGGCAGGCACAGGGCACAGCGCTACACTTCTTCCGCTCACACCCCATTGGAGGTATGCCGCGATGAAAATTGTCGTCAGTGCGTCGAGCCGCAACCCCGTTTGCCCTTGGCAGGTTCAGCTCGACCAACACGTGGTGAGTTTCCGCAGCGAGGCCGAGGCGCGTGCCTTCGTCGCCACATTGGAAACCCGCCTGCAGGCGCCTCACCCGCTTATGCGGGACGCCTGGCCTGCAAACGCCGGGTCAGCAGCGCGACACTGACCACCAGCGCCCCGCACAGGCTGATCACCAGTGTCATCGGCACCGCACTGCCATCGTGCAACAGCCCGACCAACGCCGCCGCGCCTGCGGCGACGCTGAATTGCAGGCAGCCCATCAGCGCCGAGGCGCTGCCTGCGCGTGCGCCCTGCCCGCTCATGGCGCAGGCCGACGCATTGGGGATGATGCAACCTAGGCTGGCGATACACACGAACAACGGCACCAACAGCGGCCACAACTGACTCGGCCGCAGTGCGGCGACGCCCAGCAATACCAAACCTGCAGCCAGGTACATCCACACAGCACGCACCAGCAGGAAGGCTGGGCCGCGCTTGGCCAGCAAACGGGCATTGACCTGCGCCACGAGGATAAAGCCCGCCGCGTTGGTGCCGAACAACCAGCCATAGTGCTCGGCAGGCACGCCATATAACTTGATGAAGACGAATGGCGACCCCGCGATGTAGGCAAACATACCGGCAATGGCAATACCACCGGTCAAGGCATGGCCAAGAAACACCCGGTCATTGAACAGGCGCAGGTACTGGCGCAGCGCCCCGGACAGTGGCTGGCGCGGCATGTCCGCCGGCAGGCTTTCCGGCAGGCCCAGGCTGACCGCCAGCAGGCAGGCCGCGCTGAACAGGCTCAGGGCGAGGAAGATCGACTGCCAGCCTGCCAGGTTCACCAACACCCCGCCAAGCATTGGCGCCAGGATCGGCGCCAGGCCCATCACCAGCATCAACTGCGAGAACACCTTGGCCGACGCCACCGGGTCGCACTTGTCACTGACGATCGCCCGCGACAGCACCATCCCGGCACAACCGCCCAGGGCCTGGACGAACCGCGCCAGGACCAGGGTGTCGAGGTTGGGGGCATAGGCACAGGCCAACGACGCCAGGGTAAACAGCGCCACGCCAAACAACAGAGGCTTGCGCCGCCCGAAGCGGTCGGCCACCGGGCCATAGGCCAACTGGCCGATGGACAGGCCAAGGAAGTAGGCGGCCAAGGTGGCCTGAACGTGTTTTTCATCGGTGGCGAAAGCCTGCGCCATCGCCGGGAAGGCGGGCAGGTAAAAGTCGATCGCCAAAGGCCCGAACGCACTCAATGCGCCCAGGATGAGCACCATTCGCAGGTTCATCAGGAATCCATAGCAGGCTAAGCAAGTGCGTCAGTCTACCTGCTAAGGACTCGACCAGCATGAAAAGATTTGCAACAAAACCGGGGGCCTCACGCGCCCCCGGCGCAGGGCTTCACGCCAGCTCGGCCTGGTAGCCCTCGTCACGAATCGCGGTGAGGATCTGCTCCACCGCCATGGCACTCTGCACCCGCACCTGCTTGCCCGCCAGGTCGACCTCGACCTTGGCATCGGCGTCCTGCCCCTGCACCGCACGGGTCACCGCTTTGACGCAATGGCCACAGGTCATGCCTTGTACATTGAACACTTGCATAGGGTTGCCTCCTTCAGGTTTTCACGCAGTTTCAAGCTTGCCATCGGGGCAAGGTCAAGCCCCTGCGCGCGTCCGGGCTGGAAATCCGCGCTCACGTCGGCCAAGCTGCGCCTTTGACGATCAGGCAAGCAGGAGATTCATCATGTTCAGGGCAGCATTGGGCGTCGTCGGGCTTTTGAGCGCGCTGGCTGCGGTGCCACCGGCCAGCGCCGAAGGCAACTCGGACTACAGCGTACTGATCATTTCGCGGGAACGCCTGGAAGTGGCGACCAACTGCGAAATCGGCGTGTACCTCAACGATCAGCTCTCCGGGCGCGTATTCCAGGAGCAATCGACCGCCTTCAACCTGCCACCAGGCCCTGTGGATATTCGCCTGCGCCTACTGCCAGGGCAGACCCCCGGTTGCGCACCCGGTATCGAAGACCAGCGCAGCACACGTTTGAACCTGCAGGCGGGCCAGATCAACAAATACCGGATTGCCATGGGCCACAATGGGCTGGAATTGAAGCGCGCCGGCCTAGGCTATTGACCTTGCCTACGTGGCAAGGTTGATGCTGGAGGCCAATCCAAGGAGGACAGCCATGCCCGCATCCACCACCTTCGACCTGCCGATTTCCGGCATGACCTGCGCCAGCTGTGCTGGCCGGGTCGAGCGCGCCCTGCGCAAGGTCGACGGCGCTGAACAGGTCAGCGTCAACCTCGCCACCGAACAGGCCCGGGTCCAGGCCCCGGCCAGCAGCCTGCCGGCCTTGCTCGACGCCGTGCGTGAAGCCGGCTATGGCGTGCCCACCCGTACTGTCGAGTTGCAGATTGGCGGCATGACCTGCGCCAGTTGCGTCGGCCGCGTCGAACGCGCACTCGGCAAACTGCCTGGGGTCGAGCAGGTCAGCGTTAACCTGGCCAGCGAACGCGCGCACCTCGAGGTGCTCGCGGCCCTCGACGACAGCCTGCTGATCGACGCCGTGCAAAAGGCCGGCTACAGCGCCAGCCTGCCGCACGCAGGCCACGATGATCAGCGCGATGCCCAGCGCCGCCTGCGCAATGAACGCCTGGCGGTCGGTGCCGCCTTGCTGCTGGCCCTGCCACTCGTCTTGCCCATGTTGGTACAGCCCTTTGGCCTGCACTGGATGCTGCCCGCCTGGGCGCAGTTCCTGTTGGCTACGCCCGTACAGTTCATTCTCGGTGCACGCTTTTACGTGGCCGCCTATAAGGCCGTGCGTGCCGGCGCCGGCAACATGGACCTGCTGGTGGCCCTTGGCACCAGTGCCGGTTACGGCCTGAGCCTGTACCAATGGGCACAAGCCCCTGTCGGCATGGTTGCGCACCTGTATTTCGAAGCCTCGGCCGTGGTCATTGCCCTGGTCTTGCTGGGCAAGTACCTGGAGAGCCGCGCCAAACGCCAGACCGCCAGCGCCATTCGGGCCCTTGAAGCACTGCGCCCCGAACGCGCGGTGCGCGTGGTCGATGGCCGCGAAGAAGACGTGGCCATCGCCCAACTGCGTGTGGGTGACCTGGTCGTGGTCAAACCCGGTGAACGCTTCCCAGTCGATGGCGAAGTCGAGGAAGGCAGCAGCCATGCCGACGAGGCCTTGATCAGCGGCGAGAGCCTGCCAGTGCCCAAGCAGCCTGGCGACCCCGTCACCGGTGGCGCCATCAATGGTGAAGGGCGGCTGCTGGTGCGCACCCAGGCATTGGGTACCGAAACTGTGCTGGCCCGGATCATCCGCCTGGTCGAAGATGCCCAGGCGGCCAAGGCGCCCATCCAGAAGCTGGTGGACCGGGTCAGCCAGGTATTCGTCCCCGCCGTACTGGTGATCGCGCTGATCACGCTGATCGGCTGGTGGCTGGCCGGTGCCCCACTGGAAACCGCGCTGATCAATGCGGTCGCCGTGCTGGTGATTGCCTGCCCCTGTGCACTCGGCCTGGCAACGCCAGCGGCGATCATGGCCGGTACCGGTGTCGCCGCCCGCCACGGCATCCTGATCAAGGACGCCGAAGCCCTGGAGCGTGCCCATGCGGTAAACCGGGTCGTGTTCGACAAGACCGGCACCCTGACGTCCGGCAGCCCACGCGTGGTCCACAGCCAGGCACTGGTCGGCACCACCGCCGAGCTGCACCGCTTGGCCGGCGCCCTGCAGCGCGGCAGTGAGCACCCATTGGCCAAGGCCGTGCTGGAGGCGTGCGCCGAGCAGCAACTGGATGTGCCGACAGTCGTCGACAGCCAGTCGCTGACCGGGCGTGGCATCGCCGGGCGGGTGGCAGGCCGTGACTTGGCCCTGGGAAATCGTCGCCTGCTCGACGAGAGCACGCTGCTACCCGGCGGCTTGGCCGCCAAAGCCCACGCGTGGGAGGCTGAAGGGCGTACGCTGTCCTGGCTGATCGAGCGCGGCGCACAACCTCGCGTGCTGGGCCTGTTCGCCTTCGGCGACAGCCTCAAGCCGGGCGCAAAGCAGGCTATCGATAGCCTGCACGCACAACACATCAGCAGCCACCTGCTGACCGGCGACAACCGCGGCAGCGCCAAGGTGGTTGCCGACGCCCTCGGGATCGACGACGTGCATGCCGAAGTGCTGCCTGCCGACAAGGCTGCCACCGTGATGGCACTGAAACAGGACGGCGTGGTGGCGATGGTTGGCGACGGCATCAACGATGCCCCGGCCCTTGCCGCTGCCGACATCGGCATCGCCATGGGCGGTGGCACCGACGTGGCCATGCAGGCCGCCGGCATCACCCTGATGCGCGGCGACCCACGCCTGGTACCCGCAGCCCTGGAGATCAGCCGCAAGACCTACGCGAAAATCCGCCAGAACCTGTTCTGGGCGTTCATCTATAACCTGGTCGGTATCCCCCTGGCCGCGCTGGGTTACCTCAACCCAGTACTCGCCGGCGCCGCCATGGCCCTGTCCAGCGTCAGCGTGGTCAGCAATGCGCTGTGGCTCAAGACCTGGAAACCCACCAGCAGCTCCCAGGAGGCCCCATGAACATCGGCCAGGCCGCCCGCCGCAGCGGGCTCAGCACCAAGATGATCCGTTACTACGAGTCCATCGGCCTGCTCAAGCCAGCCACCCGCAGTGACAGCGGCTACCGCCTTTACCAGCCGGAAGACCTGCACAGCCTGGCCTTCATCAAGCGCTCCCGCGACCTGGGCTTTTCTCTGGAAGAGGTCGGCAAGTTGCTGACCCTCTGGCAAGACCGTCAACGGGCCAGTGCCGACGTCAAGGCGCTGGCCATGCAACATATCGATGAGCTGAACCGGCGCATCGAAGAGCTGGTGAGCCTGCGCGACACCCTCAGCGACCTGGTCTCCCACTGCCAGGGAGACGAGCGGCCGGATTGTCCGATCCTGAAAGATTTGGCAAACGGAAACGTTGGCGGATGTTGCCGCTGAGGCTCGCCACGACGCTTTGGTATGCCATATTCGCCTAAACACGACCGAATCATCGCCTAGTGCGACATTCCCTAATAAATACGGGCATTTGCCTTCATCTAATCCCGGACGCTGCCGATGCAGTAACTACCTGCCTCGTGTGTCGACAACAAAAAAATTCCGGGAGCGTCGATGAGCATCAAACAGAAACTGACCTGGGCATTCGCGGTCATCGCCGGCTTGCCCATCGTCCTCGTGGCCACCTTGGTGGTCCTCAACCTGCGCGGCGAAGCCCGCGACGGATTCCTCGACAGCAGCAGCCGGGAAATTCGCCAGGTCAGCAACGCGATGAACATCTTCTTCCAGGGCATCAACCAGAACGTCGAATACCTGGCCTCGCAACCCATGATTGCGGCCACGGGCAACAACCTGAACAAGTTCATGAGTGCCAACCCATCGTATGAGCTGGGCGAGCAGGACAAGCAGGTGCTTGAGTTCTTCACCCGCCTGGCCGATTCCCACCCAGGCTATGCCTACCTTTCCTACGGTGTCAGCGACGGCGGCTATGTCGGCTGGCCCGCAGGGCAGAAGTTCGTCAACTACGACCCCCGCCCTCGCCCGTGGTACCAGTTGGCCATGGCCAACCCCGGCAAAACCCTGCGTACCGGCGCCTATTACTGGGCCGCCGACGACGCCGTGCTGGTCAGCACCGTGCGCGCCGTGGCCAACCAGCTGGGTAACCCGGGTGGCGTGGTCAACATCGATGTGTCGCTCAAGGGCCTGACCCAGATCGTCCAGCAGATCAAGCTGGGTGAAAGCGGCTACCTGATGCTGGTGGAAAACAACGGCAACGTGATGGTCGACCCACGAGACGCCAGCCACAACTTCAAGCAGCTGGGCAGCTTCGGTAACGGCTATGCCGAGCTGGCCAAGGCAGGTAAAGGGCTGGTCGAAGTCGAGCTCAATGGCGTGCGCTACATGGCCAACATCTACCCCGACGAGCAACTGGGCTGGACCTTCATCGGCCTGATCGAGCAAAGCGAAGTGATGCAGACCACCACCCGCCTGACGTGGTTGATCGGCACCATCGCACTGGTGCTGGCTGCGCTGTTCGCCGTGGTCGGTGCGGCGTTCGCCAAGCTGATCGTGCGCCCGATCAACAGCGTCACCAGCGGCCTGGAAGACATCGCCCAGGGCGAAGGCGACCTGACCCGCAACCTGGAAGTGCGCGGGCGCGACGAAACCGCCCAACTGGCCAGCTGGTTCAACCAGTTCCTCGGCGCGATCCGCAGCCTGATCCAGCACATCGGCTCTGCCGCCAGCAAGATCCTCAGCACCTCCACCAGCTCGACCCGGGTGTCCAGCGACATGGCCGAGGCGGCCGGGCGCCAGCGCGAAGCCGTGGACATGGTCTCTACCGCCTTCCACGAAATGGTCGCCACCGCCAACGAAGTCGCCCGCTCTTGCAGCCAGGCGGCGCAGTCGGCCGACAGCGGCCAGCAACAAGCCCGTGAAGGCCAGCAGCAGATCGATGCAGCCGTGAACAGCGTCGACCGCCTGAGCCAGGAGATCGAGCAATCGGCCCAGTCGATTCAGCAGCTGGAACGCGACAGCAACGCCATCCAGTCCATCCTCGGCACCATTCGCTCGATTGCCGAGCAGACCAACCTGCTGGCCCTCAATGCCGCGATCGAGGCCGCCCGCGCCGGTGAACAGGGCCGTGGCTTCGCCGTCGTCGCCGATGAAGTGCGGGCGCTGGCCAAGCGTACCGCCGACTCCACCGCCGAGATCGATGGCCTGCTGGGCAACCTCGCCAGCCGCACCGCCGAGGTTGCCGAACAGATGCACGCCAGCCTGGAAGTGTCGCAGCAGTCGGTCAGCCGCATCGGCCTGGCCCGCGACAGCTTTGGCCAGATCCGTGAGTCGGTGGACGTGATTCGCGACATGAACACGCAGATCGCCACGGCAGCGGAAGAGCAGCATCAGGTGGCCGAGGACATCAACCGGCACATCAGCCAGATCCATGGCGATGCGCAACTGGTGGCCGAACTGGCCCAGGCTGCGCGCCAAGACTCGGAGAGCCTGGCAGGGTTGTCCAACGAGCTGGATTCGCTGGTACGACGCTTCCGCACCTGACCGCCACTTCGCGGCTAAAGCAAGCGACCTGTAGGAGCAGCCTTGCGCTGCGAAAAGGCCGGTGACAACAGCATAGATTTTCGCTGCTATCTCTGGCTTCTTCGCAGCACAAGGCTGCTCTTACAGTTTCAGCTCCCCAGGCGTTGATCCAAACAGCTGCTTGAACGCCGCGATGTAAGCCGAGGTCGAGTCATACCCACACCCCAACGCGGCCTCCGTTACATTCTCCCCCGCCTCCAGCAACGCCAGCGATGACAGCAGCCGCATGCGCTGACGCCAGTTGCGAAAGCTCAACCCGGTCTCACGCTGAAACAGCCGCATCAGCGTCTTCTCCGAACACTCCAGTTGCAGCGCCCATTGCTGCAAGGTCTGGGTTGTATCCGGTGCCGCGATCAGGCCATTACACAACGCCAGCAACCCCGGATGACGCGGGAGGGGCAACGAGAACCCGACTTCCGGCAACGTGCGCAACTGGTCGAGTAGCACCGCCACCAATCGCGATTCGGCGCTGTCGGCTTCCGGGTAATCCGCCGGGAACAGGCAGAACTGCTTGATCAACTCCCGCGCCAGCGGCGTCACCTCCAGCACCCGGCAGTGCGCCGGCGCCCACGGGCAGGCATCGCGGCGCACGTACAGGCTGCGCATTTCGGCCTGCATCGACGTCACCACCTCATGTTCGGCGTCCGCCGGGATCCACACGCCCCACTGAGGGGGCGCGAAATAGCTGCCATCGCGGGTATAGACGCCGAGAACGCCACTAATGGCGTAGGAAAACTGCACCCAGTCGTGCTGATGGCGAGTGGTCCAAGAGCCGGCGCCGAGGCTTTCGGCACGGGCATAAAGGGGCCTGGGCAGGTGGTCGAGCGCCGGGATGGCCCGGGGATGTCCGATGATCGGCATGGCGGTTTCTTGTAGTTCTGATCGGACAAGCCTACCAGTTGCGCGACATGACTGTGACATCTGCCCCGTCCTTCTTCGCGGGGGCCGCTGTGTAGCCCACCTGATCACCGTTCGACGATGACCGTCACCCCTTGCCCACCTGCCGCGCAAATCGATATCAAACCGCGGCCCTTCCCCGCCGTGGCCAGCAGTTTCGCCAGGTGGGCCAATATTCGTGCCCCGGTCGCGGCAAACGGATGCCCCGCCGCCAGCGAGCTGCCTTTGACGTTGAGCTTGCTGCGGTCGATTGCCCCAAGCGGTGCGTCCAGCCCCAGGCGATCACGGCAGTAGTCCGCGTCCTCCCAGGCCTTGAGGGTGCACAACACCTGGGCGGCGAAGGCTTCGTGAATCTCGTAGTAGTCAAAATCCTGCAGGCCCAACCCATTGCGCGCCAACAGGCGCGGCACTGCGTACACCGGCGCCATCAACAACCCTTCACGGCCCGTGACGAAATCAACCGCTGCGGTCTCGCCGTCAACCAGGTAGGCCAGCACCGGAAGCCCCTGTGCCTGCGCCCATTCCTCCGTGCCCAACAGCACCAGCGATGCGCCATCGGTCAAAGGGGTGGAATTGCCTGCGGTAAGCGTGCCCTGGCCGCTGCGGTCGAATGCCGGTTTGAGCTTGGCCAGTTGCTCCAAGGTCAGGTCCGGCCGCAAGTTGTTGTCACGGCTAAGCGCCAGGAACGGCGTGAGCAGATCATCCTGCCAGCCTTCGGCATAGGAGGCCGCCAGCCGCTGGTGGCTAAGCAAGGTCAATGCATCCTGCTCGGCGCGGTCGATCCGCCAGGCCTGCGCCATGCGCTCGCAATGCTCGCCCATCGACAGGCCTGTGCGCGGTTCGCCATTGCGCGGCAACTCAGGCTTCAGGTGGCCGGGGCGCAACTTCAGGAACGGCTTCAGCCGTTCACCCAGGCTTTTGCCGCGGTTGGCCTCCAGCAGTATGTGGCGCAACCCTTCGTTAACGGCAATCGGCGCATCGGAGGTGGTGTCGACACCGCCCGCGATGCCGCTGTCGATCTGCCCAAGGGCAATCTTGTTAGCCACCAGCAAGGCCGCCTCCAGCCCCGTGCCGCAGGCCTGCTGGATGTCGTAGGCCGGCGTGCGCGGCGACAAACGCGAACCGAGCACGCATTCGCGGGTCAGGTTCATGTCACGGGAGTGCTTCAGCACCGCGCCCGCCACTACTTCGCCCAACTGCAGCCCATGCAAGCGGTAACGCTCGATCAGGCCCTCCAGAGCGACGGTCAGCATCGCCTGGTTGCTGGCGGTGGCGTAGGCACCATTGGAACGGGCGAACGGGATTCGGTTGCCGCCAATGATCGCGACCCGGCGAGGTGAACGCATGCGCATGTTCCTCCTGAAACAATTTAAACCGTACAGCCTAGGTGTTTTTACCGCATTCGAACGACCTTGCCACAAAGTTGGTCCACACTTTCAAGCTTGCCTTCAGGGAGACCCACTCATGAGCGATCGCTACCTCGGCTTTGCCAACTCCAACCTCGGCCGCCGCCTTGTGGATGCCCTTGGCCTGCCACACCCGGCCCCGCTGGAGCGCTGGCAGGCAGGCCGCCTGCGCCCGGTAGAGGGTGCCCTGGTACTGGGTGGCGGGCCACTGACGCGCCAGGTAGAGGCCATCGCCCCACGCCTCACCGACGAACTCTACAGCTTCAATGCCGAAGGGTTACAGGCGCCGGCCTGGGTTGCAGGGCTTGGGCCGAAGCTCAAAGCCGTGGTGTTCGATGCCACTCACCTGTCCGACAGCGATGAATTGAAGCAGTTGCGCGAATTTTTCCAACCGTTGCTACGCAGCTTGGCGCCCTGCGCCCACGTGGTGATCCTCGGGCGCGCGCCAGAAGGCCTCGACGACCCACTGGCCAGTGTCACGCAACGGGCGCTCGAAGGGTTCAGCCGCTCGCTGGCCAAAGAGCTGCGCAACGGCGCGACCGCACAGTTGCTGTATATCGGCCAAGGTGCTGAAGACCAGTTGGAAGGTGCCCTGCGCTTCTTCCTTTCGCCCAAGAGCGCGTTCATTTCTGGCCAGGTGCTGCGCTTTGAAGCCTGCGCCAGCCAGGTCGAGGACTGGACCCGCCCGCTTGGCGGACGACGTGCCCTGGTGACCGGCGCTGCACGCGGTATCGGTGCAGCGATTGCCGAAACCCTGGCGCGGGACGGCGCCGAGGTGCTGCTGCTGGATGTGCCGCAAGCCCGGCAAGACCTCGAAGCCCTCGCCGCGCGGCTGGGCGGCAAGGCACTGGCGCTGGACATCTGCGCCAATGACGCCGCAGCGCAGTTGCTCGAAGCGCTGCCCGGGGGTATCGACATCGTGGTGCACAACGCCGGCATCACCCGCGACAAAACCCTGGCCAACATGACCCCCGAATATTGGGATGCGGTGATGGCCGTGAACCTCAAGGCACCGCAAGTACTCACCCAGGCACTGTATGACGCAGGCGCGCTCGGCGAGAACGCACGCATCACGCTGCTGGCGTCGGTCAGCGGCATTGCCGGTAACCGCGGGCAGGCCAACTATGCGGCGAGCAAGGCCGGCTTGATCGGCTTCGCCCAGGCCTGGACGGCAAAACTCGCAGCCCAGGGTGCCAGCATCAATGCCGTGGCCCCCGGCTTCATCGAAACGCACATGACCGCCGCCATGCCCATGGGGCTGCGCGAGGCCGGGCGCCGCTTGAGCTCACTGGGCCAAGGCGGGCGGCCACAAGACGTCGCCGAGGCCATTGCCTGGCTCAGCCAGCCAGGCTCCGGCGCGGTCAATGGCCAGGTGCTGCGGGTCTGTGGCCAAGCGCTGATGGGGGCCTGACCATGAGCCGACACTGGCACGACCTGCACGCCCCGGACTCACGCGCGAGCCTTTACCTGCGTGCGGCCAGCAAGCGCAAGATCAGCGGCAACAAGCTGCCCGACGAAGGCCTGCGCTGCGTGATGCGGGTTCAGCCCGACAACCTGGCAGCCTACCGCCGTCTCTGCCACTTCACCGACGATGGCCGCCTGCCCGCTACTTATCCCCATGTGATGGCCTTCCCCCTGCAATTGCAGCTGCTGACGGCGCACAGCTTCCCCTTCCCCTTGCTCGGGCTGGTGCATCTGCAGAACCGCATCGAGGTGTTGCGGCCACTGGGCGGCATCGATGCATTACGTTTCGCCGTCTACGCCGACAACCTGCAACCCCACGCCAAGGGCGCCACCTTCGACCTCATTACAGAAGCCGAAGATGGCCTGGGCCTGCTCTGGCGCGAATGCAGTCGCACGCTGGTACGCGGGTTACGCTTGGAGGGCCAGGCGAGCGAGCAAGCAGACAGCGCGCCTGAATCGCTGGCAGAGGCAAGCCGCTGGTATGCCGACAGCGATATCGGCCGGCGTTACGCCAAGGTCTGTGGCGACTACAACCCGATTCACCTGAGCGCCGCCAGTGCGCGACTGTTTGGGTTCCCCAAGGCCATTGCCCATGGCATGTGGAGCAAAGCCATGGCACTGGCGGCCCTGCGCGGGCACCTGCCGAACAGCGGCTACAGCTTCGAGGTGGAGTTCCGCAAACCGGTGCGATTGCCTTCAGAGGTGGTGCTCAGTGCCAGCGAAGCCGGGCCAGAAGGTGAACTACGGCTGGATGGGCAGGGTGAGTTGCTGCACATGGTTGGCCGTTGGGGTGGCCTGTAGGCGCACGCCTCTTGCTTTGCATCGGGCCTGCGCCGAAGCTATGCGGCATTAGGAGACCCCCGATGAACCTGCAAGAACTCACCGAACGCCTGCACCGGATCCGCGACAACAACGATTGGCGCGGCTTCCACAGCCCGAAGAACCTGGCCATGGCCGCCAGCGTTGAAATGGCCGAACTGGTCGAAATCTTCCAGTGGCTGAGCGAAGACCAATCCCGCCAGCTGCCTGCTGACACACTCGCCCACGCCGGCCAAGAGGTGGGCGATGTGGTGCTCTACCTGTTGCTGCTGTGCAGCGAGCTGGGCTTGGACATGGACCAGGTGGTAAGGGCCAAGCTGGCCGACAGTGAAAGGCGCTTCGCCCGATGAACGACCGTCACTTCGATGAACTGGCCACCCGCTTCGCCGAGAAAATCTACGGCGGTGCCAAGGGCGCCATTCGCCTGGCCGTGCTGCAGGCCGACCTGGCCGAAACCTTGCCCGATCGCCCGCTGCGTATACTCGACATCGGCGCAGGCCTGGGCCACATGGCCCTGTGGCTGGCACAACGCGGCCATCACCTGACCCTCGCCGAACCCGCCGCGCCCATGCTCGACGGTGCCCGCGCGCGCTTTGCCGAGGCAGGCCAGACGGCCACCTTCATCCAGGCGCCGTGGCAGGACCTGCTGGGCCAGCTGACCGAACCCTACGACCTGGTGCTGTGCCACGCCGTGCTCGAATGGCTGGCCGAACCAGAAAGCATCCTGCCCGTACTGCACCAGCTCACCGCGCCCAGCGGGTGGCTTTCGCTGGCGTTCTACAACCGCGACGCACTGGTCTATCGCAACCTGCTCAAGGGCCATTTCCGCAAACTGCGCAGCAACCGCCTGGAAGGTGAAAAGCAGAGCCTGACCCCGCAGAAACCCCTTGATCCGCGTGAGCTCAAGGCGCAACTTGATCCTATGTGGCAGGTCGAAAGCGAGAGTGGCGTCAGGGTGTTCCACGACTACATGCCCAAGGAGTTCCAAGCCAAGGCCGAAATGCTCGACCTGCTGGAAATGGAACTGGCCCACCGCCGACACCCAAGCTTTGCCGGGCTCGGTCGCTACCTGCACTGGATCTGCCGCCCCCGCTGACCCCGCCCGCCGGGAGGAATACATGCCGTACCGTCTGTTGTGCCTGGCCCTGCTGCCCCTTGCCCTGGCTGCCTGCCAGGGCAGCAACCCGTATGTCGCCAGTAGCCGCCCCTTACCGCCCGCCCCTGCGCAGGCGGCTACCACCTTCGATGCCAGTGCCTACCCGGCACCCGCCCGCGACTACGGGCACTACCGCAGCTGGAGCTGGCGTGACGGCCAGTTGCCCAGCGGCACAGCCAATGCCGACCCGGCACAACTGGCCGATGCCATCAGCGGCGCACTCGACCAGCATGGCCTGCGCCCTGCCCGGGGCAGCGCCGGCGATTTGCTGGTGAGCGCCGACATGCGCCTGGAAAAACGCCTGCGCCAAGTACGTGACTACGACACCTACGACCCCTACTACGGCCCCTACCCCTACGGCAGTGTGGGTTACGGCGGCTACCGCAATGGCTACGGTGCCTATGCCAGCACGCCGATCGTGCGCACCTACGAGGTGGAGGTGATGGTGGTCCGCATCGACCTGTACGACGCTCGCAGCGGCCAGCCGGTGTGGAGCGCCAGTGCTGAAAGCAACAGCGACAAAGACTCGCCGCGTGATCGCGAAAGCGCCTTGCGTGATTCGGTGCACAAGGCGCTCAGCGGCTATCCTCCCAGTTAACGTTTAACGGAGAACCATCATGTTGCGCCGTCTCGTTCTACTGTCATTCGCGCTGGTGCTCACGGCCTGCTCGAGCAACAACGTCCAGCAGGATTTCGACGCCAGCCGCGATTTTGCCGCCTACCGCAGTTGGGCGTGGCAGGAGCCCGGCTTGCAATACCGCCCGGACGACCCTCGCATCAAAAGCGACCTGACCGAGCAGCGCATTCGCCAGGCCGTGGCCGACCAGCTCGACCAACGCGGCCTGCGCCCGGCACAGGGCAATGCGCGGCCTGACCTGAAAGTGCGCGCCTACCTCATCGTCGAGCAGCGTCAGCAGCAGATCACCACCAACTATGGCGGTGGCTGGGGTGGTTACTGGGGAGGCTACTGGGGCGGGCCGATGTACAACGAAACCCGCAGCGTCGACTACAAGGTCGCTACCATCCAGGTCGACATGTTCGATGGGCGGGACGACAAGCTGGTCTGGCGTGGCAGCGCTGAACAGATCATGAACAATTACCCGCCAAGCCCGGAAGAACGTAACACTGCGATCCAGAATACGGTGACCAATGTGCTGAGCAACTACCCACCCGGCAGCAAGAAGTAATGCGCCGAGGCCCATCGTCGGCTTGCCGGCGATGGGCCAACACAGGCCCTGTCAGCTGCGACAGCTTCTGATCCCGTCACGCCTTTTTCCCTTCCCGCCGCGCCCGCTTGCAACTTCGCGTCTACCCTGAATTCAAGGAAACCTGACTGACCGGGTAGAAGTGTTCAACAATTAGGGAAGGCGACCTGCCAATGCAAAGCATTGTTCTTCTGATGTGGCTTGCCTTGTGCTCCGAACAGGATGTGCGTCAACGGCAGATATCCAACGCGCTGACCCTGGGCGTCGCGGCCTGCGCCCTGGCCTGGCTGTTCGCCACCGGCCACAGCTGGATCGGTGCCGACGCCAGCGACGCCGGTTGGGCGCTGGCCATCGTCATGCTGCTGACGTTACCCGGCTACATGCTCGGGCGTTTCGGCGCCGACGACGTCAAATTAATGGGCGCCCTGGCGCTCGCCACCAGTCCTCAATATGTGCTCGGCACCTTCATTGGTGCGGGTATCACGGTCGTGCTATGGCTGCTGTCGCGTCGCCGCCTGTGGACCTTGCTCAACCCTAAGGTCAAGAAGCGCTTGCAGGCCCTGACGGAACAAATGGGCGACAAACAGGCCTTCGTACCGTACGTCCTGGCGGGTTTTATGCTGACAGCGGTATGGATCCAATAATCATCCCTGTTGTCCTATAACTTGTACGGACCTTGTACAGAATCGCCAAGTGCGACTACTTTTAAGCTGCCGGAGTGTCTAGCCCGGGAGCAGGGCCGATTACGAACAGGGAGTTGATCGTGAACAAGCCGTCCAGTGAAGTGAAGGTGCTGGTGGTCGATGACCAGCCATTGATCGTCGAACAACTGTGTGAATACCTCGAAAGCCAGGGCCACGTGTGTGTCCCAGCCCATTCCACCGCCCAAGCCATCGAACGCTACTCGGCAGACCAGCAGATTGGCCTGGTGCTGTGCGACCTGCACATGCCCGAGCGTGATGGCATCGACCTGGTCCGCGCCTTGAAGGAGCTGGCCGGCAACAAGCGGATGTTCGAAGCCATCATGCTTACCGGTCGTGCCGACAAGCAGGACGTGATCCGCGCCTTGCGCGCGGGCTTTGTCGACTATTACCAAAAACCGGTAAATTTTGACGAACTGCTCGAAGGCTTACGCCGTCAGGAAGCGACGCTGCTGGAGCGTCAGCGCAACATGAAAGACCTCGGTGGCCTCAACCAGCGCCTGCAGGACCTGGCAGAGTCGGTCGACGAGCTCTACCACGACCTGGAAAAGGCCCGCGGCCAAGGCGTGCACCGCCGTGCCAGCGATGTCGAGGAAAGCGAAAACGAGCTGCCCGCCGTCTTCGAGAAGCTGTCGCCGCGTCAACTGGAAGTGGCCCGCCTGGTGAGCAAAGGCAAGACCAACTACCAGATTGCCTGTGAACTGGGCATTACCGAGAACACCGTGAAACTCTACGTTTCCCAAGTGCTGCGCCTGACCCACATGCACAACCGCACGCAGCTGGCGCTCGCGCTGACGCCGAGTTCTTCACCGGTGCATCAGCGCTTTACCGCGCATTGAAATACTGGCCTGTCAGCGGCATCCGAGTTGCCGTTGATAGGCCATTAGCCCTAGGGCTCATTCCATCTGGTAGGTAAGGCTTAGCGTCACGCGTGGCCCGCGGCTCAGGCTATCCAGGGCAACATCGGCCAAGGGCTTCGCGACCTCCACCGCCAAATTGAAGTAGCGCCCATCCCCCAGCCGCAGCCCTAGGGCAGCGGACGCCATGTGGGCATCCTCGACATTGCCGCGGTTGTACCAGGCCTGGGCAGCATCGAGTACCGCATAGGGTTGCAGCACCTTCAGCCAGTTGCCGTTGGGCCGAACACTGTAGCCAAGCTCGTACGCCACACCCCAACCCTTGTCCCCCGCTGCCTGGTCGCGTGGATAACCGCGGCCGAAAGTTTGCCCGCCAAACACCGCCCGCTCGCTGTCGGGCAGTGTGTCGTCACTCCAGTACAAGGCACCAGAGGCCACCCCCTGCCAATCATTGAACAACGCGTCGCTCTGCAAACCCGAGAGGCGAAAACGCAGAAAGTCCAGGTCATAGTCGGCATCGCTGCGCGCCCCCAGGTAATCCAGGCCTTGATAGACACCGGCACTGACAATACGCAAGCGACGACCGTCGACCTTGCGCCAATTGCCTTCAAATGACACCGCGCGTACGTAGCTGTCGTACGCGTGTGACGGCAACAGCCCCGCAGGCCGATCTTCGAGGTGCTCACTGATCGCATAGAAGCGCCCCGCCACCGTCATCCACTCATCGGCCTTGACGATCAGCGGCTGGCCAAGGCCAACCGAATAACGCTCGCTTTCACGCTGCTGAGTCAAATCGCTGCCGTCCTCCAGCCGAATTCGGGTGCCCGGCGTGCTGCGATAGCGCGAAGCAGACACCAGCAACTGGCTGCCTTCAGCATCCAGGTACTGGCTGTAGTCCAACCGCTGGTAATGCGCCTGGTCATCGCCGGGCGGCAGCAACACGCTTGCCTGAAACTGCTCGGCATAGCGGGTCTGGGCGTTGCTGGTGACGGTGAACAGCGCCTGGGCGTCCTCACGGCTGCCATCGCTTACGGTAACCCCAGCGGCGAACGGCGTACGCCGCGCATGGACCGTCAGCTGAGTAGCGCCCTCAGGCGACTGCGCCGCAGCCAATTCAGCGTCCACCGCCACGCCGGGGAGGCGCTCGGCGAGGCCCAGGTAGTGATCGAGTGTTTCCCGCGTCAGCGGGCGTTCCGCCTGCAAGCGCTGCAGCAACTGCTGCAGGTAGGTGCGGGCCGAGCCGATGTCGCCCTCCAGCCGGTACCCGTGGACATAGCCCTCGACCAACACCACCTCAACACGGCCGTCAGCGACATCCTGCGGCGGGAGGTAAGCGTACGACAGCAGGTAGCCTTCTTGCCGGTAACGTTGAGTAAGGCGCGTGGTGAACTGCTGCAACTCGCCCAGCGTGGTTTCACGCCCGATCAACGGCTGGTAGTGGTCACGCAGGTCACTCAAAGGGAACACCGTCCCCCCTTCGAAGCGCACCTTGTGCAACACCAGCCGGGTCTCCAGCGGCGCCCAGCCTGCCGCGCTGGCGTTCGGCAGCGCCAGCCGCAGGTGTGGGGCAAGTGGGCGGTAGGTGTCCAGGGGCAGGTTGGCGGCGAGCAGGCGACGCTCGTTTTCGTGGCTGTCGAGAAAGCCCGGCAACGGCTCCGCGCGGGCCATCAAGGCCCAGGGCAGCAACAAAAGAGGCATGACCAGAGGACGCATAGGACGCTCCATGATCCCTCGTGTACCGGGGCGCCAGCCGGTCACACCCGTCTTGTGCAAAGCGTAGGTGCTGGCCCGGCAATCGTCGAACGGCTACTCGCTGACCTGAAACGCCACCCGCGCGGTCTCGCCACTCTCATCCAGCGCGCTGAGCTCGATCTGCCCGGGCCGTTCGAATCGTACCCGCAGGCTGTCCTGGCCTTGGGTCTCGCCCAACGGCTGACCGTTGAGGAACCACCAGCGCCGCCCGCCGCCGCCCAAGGCGGAAACGTGCAATTGCAGCGGTTCGCTGCTGGTTGCCGGACGGCGGAGGTTGTCCCCCGGGCGCACGCCGACAATCGACAGCGGGGGTGCGCTGGCGGGTGCCTGCGGTGGGCAGGCCGGGTCTACTGCCGGCAGGCGCGCTGCACGCCGTTCGACCCTGGGCAGCCAAGGCTCCAGCGGGGCGGGCCAGAGCGCGATGTCGCGTACCTTGGCCCCCGGGCAACTGCCGTCGACCCGCAGCCCTTGCGCATTGACCCAGACGCGCTCGCGCAGGCCCAGCCCGAGCGGCTGATCGGCCGCCTGCAAGGTCGGCGGTGTGGTGCCGTCGAGGGTCCAGGCAAAGCGCTGGCGGCGGCAGTTGGGGTCTTGCCGATTCATCGGCTGGCCCAGCGGCCAGCAGATGGCTGCCACGCCGATGGTAGGGGGCACCTGCTCGACCGGCACGCTGATACCGCGCTGGGCATCGCGGTTGCTTAGCAGGTCATGCACCTGAAGCATCAACGGCGCCGCCGAGGCCAGGCCGAACTGCCCGGGTACCGGTGTGCCGTCGGGGCGGCCGATCCATACACCAATCAAGTAGCGCGGGCCGACCCCAATCGACCAGGCGTCACGAAAGCCATAGCTGGTACCGGTCTTCCAGGCCAGTTGCGGGCGCTGCACCAGTTCGGCGTGCGGGTCGCGGTCGGGGCGTGCCTGGCCGCTCAGAATACGCCGGATAATCCACGCCGCCCCTGGCGACAGCAGGCGTCGCTCTACCAGCGGGTCCTGCGGCTGCAGGCGGATGCGCGCACTGTTGCCGGCCCGGGCCAGCGCCGCATACCCGCCGACCAGGTCTTCCAGGCGGCTGCCCGCACCCCCGAGGATCAACGACAAGTTGGGCTCGGCCAAGGGCGGCAGCATCAGCGGCATGCCGGCCATGCGCAATTGCGCGGCGAAGCGTTTCGGGCCATACGCTTCCAGCAACTGAACGGCCGGCAGGTTGAGCGAGAGCGCCAGTGCCGAGCTGGCCGACACCGGCCCGCTGAACCCCATCGAGAAGTTGCCGGGCCGATAGTCGCCGTAGCGCCTGGGCACATCCTGCAGCAGCGATTCGGAGTGGATCAGGCCGTCATCCAAGGCCATGCCGTAGAGGAAGGGTTTGAGCGTGGAACCGGGCGAGCGCAATGAGCGCACCATGTCGACGTGGCCGAAGCGGCGTGCGTCGCTAAGGTCGATCGAACCCAGGTAGGCGCGCACTGCCATGGTCTGCGCCTCGACCACCAGGATCGCCGCCGACGTGCGCTCCGGCAGGCGTGCGCGCCAGCCCAGCAGCAGGTCTTCGAGGCGCCTTTGCAAGGCTGCGTCTAGCGTGGTGCGGATTAGCGGTGGGCTATTCGCTGTGTTCAGCCGCCGCGCCAGCAACGGTGCCAGTGCCGGTTCCTGACGTGGCGCCAGCAGTAAAGGCTCCTCGGCAGCTTCCTTGAGCTGCTGGGCTGGCCATACCTGATATTCCTCCAGGCGCTGCAGCACTTTGTCGCGCGCACGCTGGGCACGCTCGGGGTGGCGGTCCGGGCGCAAGCGGCTGGGTGCCTGGGGCAGCACCGCAAGCAGCGCCGCCTCGGCAGGTGTCAGGTGTTTGGGCGATTTGCCCAAGTACGCCCAGCTGGCGGCTGCCACGCCCTGCAGGGTGCCGCCGAAAGGTGCACGGTCGAGGTAGATCTGCAGGATTTCGCGCTTAGACAGGTGCCACTCCAGCTGCGCCGTACGCCATAACTGGCGCAGCTTGCCGGCCAACGTCCGGTCATGCGGATCGAGCAGGCGCGCCACCTGCATCGACAGCGTACTGCCCCCCGACACCACGCGCCCTCCGCGCAGGTTCAGCCAGGCCGCACGGGCCAGGGCCAGCGGGTTGACCCCAGGGTGGCGATAGAACCAGCGGTCCTCGTAGGTCAGCAGCGCCTGCAGGTACAACGGCGAGACCTCTTCCGGGCTGACCGGGTAGCGCCACACGCCATCGGCGTCGGCAAAGCGCCACAACGGCGTGCCGTCTTCGGCCAGCACCACCCGCGCCAGGTCGTCGCCGGGCATGGGCAACGGCCAGATACGGTCGGCCAGCCACACCAGGCCCACAGCCAGGACCAGGGTGATGGCGCTACCACGCACAATCCTGCCCGCACGCGTGCGCGGCCGCGCTAAGCTTGGCATCGGGAACCGACTTGGCCAACTGATGGCCAAAGGCTTGGGAACGGCAACCTCGCCGGTGTGTTGATCAGGAAGCAACTATGCATGTAGAAGATTTTTTCGGGTGGCTGGGCCACGCACTCGGGTCGTTGATCCGCTTTATCGTCGACGCATTGAGCGGGCTGTTCAACCTGCTGGCCAATGCCGGCGGCAATTTCATCGATGGCCTGGCACGCACCCTGGGCATGGACACCTCGCTGGTCAGCATCCTTGCCCTGGTCGTCGGCCTGATGCTGCTGTACTCGGCAATCCGCGCCTTCATGCGCGCTTCGATCATCCTCGGGATCATCTGGTTGGTGCTGGGGTTGTGGGTGATGAGCTGGGTGATTCACTAAAGGCCATCGCCGCACCTCGCAGTGTGTGTGTAGGAGCAGCCTTGTGCTGCGAAGAGGCCGGTATGAGCAACGAAAATCCTGCTGCCTGTACCGGCCTCTTCGCAGCACGAGGCTGCTCCTACAAGAGGCAGGCTTTTAACGGGCTTTGACGGTCATCTCGCCTTGCCCATCGCCCACTGCCTGCAGGTTCGGGCGGTACATCGACTCGACCTGCGGCGGTGGCACACGGTAGGTGCCCGGGGTTACTGCCCGCGCCAGGTACAGCAGGTGCGTGGTGCCATAGCTGTCCAACTTGAGCGCTGCGACGTAACGGTCATCGCGGTACTCCTGGTGCAGCACGCTGGCGTTCTGCATCGACTCACGCCACGCCTTCACGGCACTGCTGGCATTCTCCAGGCTGGCCGCACTTTGTGCCAGGTTCTGGTTTTCCAGCTCAAGCCCCGCTGGCAGCAAATCTACCACCAGCGCATCCGGCACACGGTCTTCGGCCTTGAGGGCCAGGTGCACCAGCACCAGGTCGCCGCTGCGCAGGTTGTGCAGGTCCAACGCCTGTCCATTCATGCCCAGGTACTCACGACGAATCTGCAGACCATTGCCACCGGCTGCCGGCGCTTGGCGCGGGTAGCCAGACAGCGTCAGCTGCTGGTAAAGCGTCTCGCTGCCTTCGTTTTTCACCGTCAGCGGCGACGCCAGCAGCGGGCCTTCGAGCTTGAGGCCGGTTTCCGCATTGTTGAACTCGCGGATCTCGCCCGCGCTGTCCAGACGCGCCTGCCACTTGCCTTCCGGCTTGCCGAGCAAACCACGGCCAGCGAGGAACAAAGCGTTACGTTCCTGGGTAGACAGCCAGCGGTTGGCCGCCAACTCGTCCGACAGTGCGAACAGGCGTTGGTCGACCTGCTTGCTGGCCAGGTTGCTCTCCTGCAACAGCGCCAGAATCAGCGCCTGGTCACGCAGGCTGCTGCCGTAGTCAGCCATCCAGCCTTTGCTGCGGCCAATACCCAGGCCGGCTTGCAGGGCCTGCTCGGAACGCGGCTTGTCGCCCATCTTCTCCAGCGCTACTGCCAGTTGCACCAGCGGCAAGCCGGAGCGGGCGTCGGCACGGCGTTCGAACAACCCGCGCAAGGCACCCAACGGCGCCTGCTGGCTGCGCGACAGAACCAGGGCAGCATAAGCCTGCACGGCGAAGCGGGTATGGTCAGCGTTCTCGCTGTAGTCCACCTCGATCAGGTTGCGTTCCTGCAGGTAGCGCAGCAAGCGCTCGTTGGCCTTCTTCAGCGCCTCGGCGGGCACGCCGTAGCCCTGGTCACGAGCACGCAGCAGGAAGTCGGTGACGTAGGCGGTCAGCCAGTACTCTTCTTCGCTGTCCGAACTCCACAGGCCGAAGCTGCCGTTGTAACGCTGCATGCCCAGCAGGTGCTCGATGCCCATTTCGATCTTGCGCTTGCGCACGTCGGCCGGTTCGCCCTTGATCCCCAAGCGTTTGAGGCTTTCGGCATCGGCGTAGAGCGACGGATAAAGGCCGCTGGTGGTCTGCTCCAGGCACCCATAGGGGTAGGCTTCGAGGGCACGAATCTGTTCGGCCAGGTTCAGCGGCGGCCGGCTCGACAAGACCAGGCTCGCTTCAAGGCCCGCCGGTTCGAAGGCAGCCAGGTCCGCCTCGGGCAACGCCCATGGCTGGTCCTTCAAGGCAACCCGGTAGTGCTTGAGCATCGCCGGATAAGCCGGACGCACACCCAAGGTCCATTCACGCTCGAAGGCAGTGGCCGGCTCGTTTGGCAGTTGCAGGCCATTGACCCGCACGCGCACCTTGCCCTGCCCCAGGCCGCCTTGGGCCTGCACCGGAATCATCAGCGTGCGGCGTTGGCCTTCGTCCAGCGCGACGCTTTGCACCGCGCTCGCAACCAGGCTCAACTGGCCTTCGGTGCTGACCTCGACATTCAGTTGCTGGGCCCGGCCCGACAGGTTGGCCAGGTCCAGCGCCAGGCTGGTGCGGTCGCCACCGGCCAGGAAGCGCGGTGCCGAAAGCTCGGCGATCAGCGGCGCAGCCACCACCGTCTTGCCCTCGGCCACGCCGAAGTGGTCTTCGGTCCAGGCCTGCGCCATCAGCCGCAGTTCGCCATTGAAGTCGGGGATGTCGACCGTGGCCTGGCCCTCGCCCTTCTCGTCCAGGGTCACCGGCAGGCTCTGCTGCGCGACGATGGTCACCGTGGTGTTGGGGCGTTTGCCACCCTTGGCCATGGCCGCGTCACCGCCAAAGGCCAGGCTGGCGAGGCGGCCCTGGCCGGCCTCGATCAACTGGCCGTAGATGTCCAACTGGTCGGCGCCATACGCTTTGCGGCCGAACAGGCTGGTGAAGGGGTCGGGGGTCTTGAAGTCGGTGATGTTGAGGATGCCCACATCAACTGCCGACAGCAGTACATGCACCTGCTGCCCCGCAGCCGCGGTGCTGCCATCGGCATTGGCCACCTTGAACTTGACTGTCAACGGCTGCTTGGGCCGCATCTTCTCCGGCGCCTGCAAGCTGACCGCCAGCTTTCGCTCGGCCCGGTCGAGTGGCAAGTGCAGCACTCCAACCGCGCGTTTCGGTGTGGCATTGGCCTTGCGCTCACCGGGGCGAATCACCAGGGCGCTGATATACAGGTCGTGGCGTGCCCACTTCTTGTCCAGTTGCACGTCGAAGGTCTTGCCTTCGGCTGGCACCTCGATCTCTTGCCACCACAACGGTCCATCGCTGGACTCGATCATCAGGTAGCCGCTGCCGGCGGCAGGCGGGGTCACCGTGACTTTGGCGGTGGCGCCATCGGCGTAGGACGGTTTGTCCAGGGCCAGCTTGACCTGGTCCGGGCGTACTGCGCCGCCTTCGGCGTTGTCCTGGGCGCGATAGCCCGCCCAGAAGCGCTCGCTGGACACCAGGCCAGTCTCTGGGTCTTCGACCTCGACCCGGTAAGGGCCCCACTCGACCTGGAACGACAACTTGGCGGTCGAGCCGGCCTTGACGCTGACGGTCTCTTCGCTCTGGGTGAGGAATTTCTCGTTGTAGTTGTAGCTCCAGCCGTCGCTCTGCGAGTAGTTCCAGTAATAGTCACGGCGCTCGCGAATCAAGCGCACCTTGAGGTCGTTGGCCGCCAGCTTCTTGCCATCACGGTCAGCCACCAGGAACTCGAATTCCACCGGGCCGTCACTGTCGGTTTCCTCACCTTCGAACAGGCCGCGCAGGCCCGGCAAGCGTTCGACAGGCCAGATCGGCTGTTCCAGGCGACGGGTGATCGGCCGGCCACCGGACTCCTGCAGGCTGGCCTGCACGGTCAGTTGCAGTGGCGAGCGGGCTTCGGCCCAGCGGCTTTCGATATCGACCACTGCCTTGCCGGCCTGGTCGAGGGTGACTTCGTCCAACTCCAGGTCCTGGTTCAACTCGGTTTCGGTGACCGAACCGAACTGGTAACCCGGCAGCGCCGGCACCGCTTCGCGCAACGGGCGCACGTAAGCTTGGCCACTCAGCCGGTTACCCGCAGCCGGCGCGCCGTAAAGGTAGCGGCCATTGACCTGGATGTGGGCGTCCTGATCAGGCGCAAGCGGTGCGCTGCTGCCTTTGAGCTCCAACGCCAAACGTTCGGGGAGGAAGTCTTCGACCAGAAACTCGTAGACCTGCTTGCGCCCGCCCCCCAGGTCGAGCAGCAATTGCCAGCGACCGGTCGGCGCCTCGCTGGCCAGTTGCAGTTGGTACTGGTAGAGGCCACTGCCATCCGCCTCCCAAACAAACTTGCGGCTGACCTGCTCATCGGGGCGACGCACTTCCACACTGACCGGTTGGGCCTTGACCGGCTTGCCATCCTGGTCGCGCAGCAGGCCGTTGAGCGGCACGGTCTCACCCGGGCGATACAGGTCGCGCGGGCCGAAGATGAACAACTGCAAAGGGTTGGCTTGCGGACCGGTGATATCGAATTCGGCCAGGTCCAGGGCTGCAGTGTTCAGGCGCAGCAACGTGGTGTGCACGCCTTGCGTGGCAATCAGGGTATCGGCCTTGGGCGTGATCGGCAGTTCGGCGTGGCCGTCGCCATCGGTCTTGGCCTGGGCCAGCAACTTGCCCTTCTCGTCATGCACCTCGAGGTTGACGTCTTTCATCGCCTTGCCGCCTTCCAGGGCTTGGGCGAACACGTCGAGGCGGTCGCGGTAGCGGTGCGCAGAGACGCCGATGTCACTGAGGCTGAACAGGGTCGCCGGCTGCGAGTAATCGTAGGTGCCCGAGGCACGCATCACTGCCAGGTACACGCCCGGTTCCTGCAGCGGCTTGATCCCGGCGATCGGCAGCAGCACGGTCTCGCGGGTGTTGCGCGCGGGGTTGAGATCGAAGCGGCCGCTGTAGACCAGCTCGGCCATGTCCAGGGTTTCTTTGGACTGGTAGTAGTACAGGCTGCTGTTACGCCCCCAGTTGACCAGGAAGGTCGAGAGCATCTCGGGCTTCACGCGGAAGAACTCGACATCGACCTTGTCGACGTTCAGGGCGATCACCGGCAAGCCCTCGGCCAGCCGCGTTGGCAGCAACGAACCGCGGCTGGCAAAGCCGATGGTCGGCTGCATGTCGCGGGTTTCCAGGCGGGTGACCGACTCGCTGTCGAGCGCGTTGCCATTGACCGCCAGCAGGCCTTTGTCGACCGTGAGCACCAGCTTGCGCTGTGGCTCCAGGTGGCGCAGGCGCAGTTCCATCTGGTTGTCGGAGAGTTCCCAGGCCCCGTCGACCTTGCCTTTGACGGTGTCGACCAGGTGCAGTTTGCCGGCGAAGTCCTGTGTGGCATCCAGCGGCGCGGAGAAGCTGATCGACAGCGCGCTGGCGCCGTCCAGCTGCACTTCCGAGACGTCCAGCACCGTGAGCGCCCGGCCCTCGTAGCGCTTGGCGAGCACGGCAGGGTCTTCGCGCTTGGCCGCTGGGGCCTCGGCGGGCGCGGTGGCTGCCGGTTTATCGGCCGGCGCGGGTTTGCCCGGCGCGGAGGAGTCACAAGCACTGAGCAAAGCCAGCGCGCAGGCCAGCAACAATCCTTTGTTGAACATGGAGTAGGAACTCTTAGGCAGCGTGTACGTGAGGGCAGCAACTATAGCGCAACGACGGGCGCGTCACCCGCCGTGTAGCGCCGGGTGAGACCGCGTTCGCGCGAATTGGTTGCCTGGCCGGTACACTGTGGCCTGCGAAAACTGCGGGGGCTGCTGTGCAGCCCCAACATCTTCAGGACACTGCATGACCTCACTGACCACCGACTGGCGCGACCGCCCTACCCACCGCAAGGTCTGGGGCCTGGCCGCACCGATGATCCTCTCCAACATCTCCGTACCCCTGGTGGCGCTGGTCGACAGCACCGTCATCGGCCACCTGCCCCACGCCCACCAGCTGGGCGCCGTTGCCGTGGGCGCCACGCTGTTCACCTTCATGGTTGGCCTGATGGGCTTTCTGCGCATGGGCTCGACCGGCTTCGCAGCCCAGGCTGCTGGGCGCGGTGACGGCGCGGCGTTGCGCCAGGTGTTGGTGCAAGGCCTGCTGCTGGCCCTGGGCTTTGCCGTGGTCATCGGCCTGTTGGCGCTGCCCTTCAGCCAGTTGGCGCTGCACGCGATGCAGCCCAGCGCGGCGTTGCAGCAATCCACCGAGGATTTCTTCCACACCCGCCTGCTCGGGCTGCCTGCGGCACTGGCCAGCTACGCGCTGGTCGGCTGGTTCCTCGGCACCCAGAATGCCAGGGCGCCGCTGGCCATCCTGCTGACTACCAACCTGCTGAACATCATTCTTAACCTGTGGTTTGTGCTCGGCCTGGACTGGGGGGTGCTGGGTTCAGCGCGGGCCTCGGTGATTGCCGAGTGGAGCGCCGCACTGCTGGGCCTGGCCCTGACCCGCCCGGCCTTGCGCGCGTACCCCGGGCACATCGCCTGGGCGGCGCTCAAGCGCTGGCAAGCCTGGAGGCCGCTGCTGGCCGTCAACCGCGACATATTCCTACGTAGCCTGGCATTGCAACTGGTGTTCCTGCTGATCACCGTGCAAGGCGCCCGGCTGGGTGAAGCGACGGTGGCAGCCAACGCCCTGCTGCTCAATGGCCTGCTGCTGACCGCCTACGCGCTCGACGGGCTCGCCCATGCAGTCGAGGCCTTGTGCGGCCATGCCATCGGCGCCCGCGACCGCGATACGCTCCGCCGCTCGCTGGTAGTAGCGTGCGGTTGGTCGCTGATCACCAGCGTTGGCTTTGCCGGGCTGTTCCTGCTGGGTGGGCACCTGTTCATCGACCTGCAGACCGATATCGACAGTGTGCGGGTGGCGGCTTATCCGTACCTGCCGTACTTGGCGCTACTGCCGTTGATTGCGGTGTGGAGCTACCTGCTCGACGGGTTGTTCATCGGCGCGACCCGGGCGCGGGAGATGCGCAATGCGATGCTCGCGTCGGTGGTGATTGCGCTGCCGGTGGCGTGGGCCATGAATGGGTTTGGCAACCACGGCTTGTGGTTGGCGTTTCTCGGGTTCATGGCATTGCGGGCGGTGACGTTGGGGTGGGTTGGGTGGCGGTTGCAGCAAAAGGGGCTGTGGGTTCAGTGATTTTGGGGCTGCTTTGCAGCCCATCGCGACGCAAGGCCGCTCCTACACGGATGCGCGTTAATCGGTAGGAGCGGCCTCGCGTCGCGAAATGAGGGCGCAGCCCTCACCTGCTGCCTCACAGCCAAACACAA
>NZ_BNTL01000041.1:0-57290 GCF_022179005.1 Pseudomonas sp. PAGU 2196
CCCCCTTGCTACAGTCCCCTCAGACCCGACCCCTCGCATGGTGGAGGCCCCGATTCATCCTCCTGCGAGCTCAGCCCTTGAAACGGCGGACATGGCAGAACGGATGATCGGCAAACGATCATTTCCTCCGTGAGGTACTGCCATGAGCCAACCTGCTGCGCGCCACAGTGTCGCCCGCCTGCCAAACCGTGATCATCGCCTGCAAATCACCGCCCCACCCGCTTTCAGCGACCCGTTTGCCGAGCGCCTGCACCGCAAGCAGCGCCTTGCAGCGTCCTATCGGCTGTTCGCCGAACTGGGCTTTGAAGTAGGCTTGGCCGGCCATTTCACGGCACGCGACCCGATCGAGACCGACCACTACTGGATCAACCCCTTGGGTGTGCCGTTCTCGCACATCCGCACCCGTGACCTGTTGCGGGTAAACGGCGAAGGCCAGGTGGTCGAAGGTGACGGCCTGCTTAATACCAGCGCCCTTGAGCTGCATTACGCGTTGCAACGCGCCCGGCCTGACGTGGTGGGTATTGCGCACCTGCATGGCTTCCATGGGCGGGCCTGGTCAGCGCTGGGGCGTTTGTTCCAGCCGATCACTGCAGAGTCGTCTGCCTTCGCCGGTGAGCAGGTGCTGTTCGACCGCCAGGCCCTGCGCACGCCCGAAGGCGGCCTGCTGCAAGACCGCGACCAAGTGGCACAAGCGTTCGTCGAAACCTTCGCCGACAACAACCTGCTGGTCTGGCAGAACCACGGCCTGTGGACCACGGGCCAGACTGTGGAAAGCGCCGCCTGGCGCTTCATCCTCGCCGACGACAGCGCCCGCGCCCACCTGCTGGCTTACGCTGCCGGCCAACCGCGTATCCCGGACCTGGACGAAGCCCCCGTCAACCCTGCCCAGCGCGAGCTATTCGGTTGGCTGAACTTCCTGCCGCTGTGGGACCGCATCGTCCAGCAACAACCCGACCTGTTGGACTGAGGCGCACCCTATGGCAATCAGCATCAGCCGCCGCACCTTCCTACGCCACAGCGCCATTGCCGGGCTGGCCGTAGGCTTGGCCCCCGCCCTGGCACGCGCCAATGAAGCCTTGCGGGTCTGGCGCTACAAGGGCCAGGCCGCGAGTTTTCTCGCCGACGCGGGCCAAGCGCAAACACCTTACCCGCTGCACTGGGTAGATGTGCCCGGGGGCGCCATGGTGCTGGAAGCCTTTGCCAGCAACAGCCTCGACTACGCCTTCATGAGCCCGGTGCTACCCCTGTTCGCCAGCGTGGCCGGTAACCCGCTGGTGTTGATCGCCAGCTACCAAGGCGAGCAGAACCGCAGCAGTGTGATCGTCAAACGCGGCAGCGGCATCGCCTCCATCGCTGACCTCAAGGGCAAGCGCGTGAGCTTCGTGCGCGCCACCGACACCCACTACCTGATACTCAACCTGCTGCGCGACAACGGCCTGACCCTTGCCGATATCCAGGCCAGGCCCATGCCTGCCCGGGATGCGCTGGTGGCATTTCAAAACGGCCACCTGGACGCCATCGTCGCCGGCGGTATCGGTGCCCTGCAAGCGCAGACGGCCATGGATGGCGTGGCGCTGGCCGACGCCAGCCCCTATCACTGCGGCAACTACCTGATTGCAACCACCGCCCAGGCGTTGCAGCAGCCGGGCAAACAGGCCGCCATTCGCGACTTTTTGCAGCGCGAAAAAGCCACTTGGGACTGGGTCGAGCACAACCCCCATGAATGGGCTGCACGTAACCAAGCCCTTACCGGGATTTCCAGCGACCTCTATTTGCAACAGTTCGCGCAACGTCAGCAGCCCTGTCGGCTATTGCCCGTCAGCCAAGCAGACATCGTTGCCCAGCAACACATCGCCGACCTGTTCCACGACAGTGGGTTGATCCGCCAGGCACTGGATGTGCGGGGCTTCTGGGACGACCGCTTCACCCCCTTGCTCAGCGGCTAGAGACCCGCCGCGGCACACCGTACCGGCGCGCGCCGGACGATTCACAGGCACCTCAGCCACGGGAGCAACGGACCTCCTGCGGGCCAGGTTGCGCCTGCACTGCGTGAAACACCTTATGAGAGCCCGTTCGATCGCACATCCAGGGCCTGATCTGCCAATCGAACCCAAGGAACAGTCATGAAGTCTGTGTTTACCTCTTTAACGTTGGCGCCCGCCGTACTTGCTGGCTACCTGCTCACCCCCCTGGCCATGGCAGCGGAGGATGATGCCGCCCTCGACACGGTGATCGTCACCGGCTCGCGGGGCAGCGAAGTGCGTACCGTCACCAGCAGCCCGGCACCGATCGACGTTATCGACAGCAAGCAACTGGAGCAAACCGGCGAGTCCAGCCTGCGCGGTGCCCTGCAGAAAACGCTGCCATCGTTTTCCCAGCGCCCTTCCGGCTCGTCCAATGACAGCATCGCCCGGCCCTATAGCTTGCGCGGGCTTAACGGCTCCAACGTACTGGTGCTGGTCAACGGCAAGCGCCGCCACAACAGCGCAGTGATCAACCTCGACTCCACCGCCGCCTACGGGACCAACCCGGTGGACCTGGACATGATCCCCATCAGTGCCATCGACCACGTCGAAGTACTGCGCGACGGCGCCTCGGCGCAGTACGGCTCCGACGCCATCGCCGGGGTGATCAACATCATCCTCAAGCAGCGCGACAACGGCGGATCGGCCAGCACCCAGTACGGCCAATACTATGAGGACGGCGACGGCGGTAACCTGCGCCAAACCCTCAACCAGGGCCTGGCCCTGGGCGACAACGGCGGCTTCTTCAACTATGCGCTGGACGCCAAGTCGGTCCAGACCGCCACCCGCTCACGCGCCGCCACCGGCAACCTGTATTTCGCCGGCGACCCCCGCAACGACACCGCCGACCGCGAAGTGCAAAAAAACGGCCTGCCCAAGATCAAGGCCATCAACCTGTCGTATAACGCCGAATTGCCGGTGAGCGACGCGCTGACCCTGTATTCCTTCTCGACCTTCAGCAAGCGTGATGCCCGCGGCGGGCAAAACTATCGCCGGCCCAATTCCACCAACATCATCCCCGAGATCTACCCGGACGGCACCGCCCCCTTCTACACCCTGGAAGAAACCGACTACCAGGCAGCCGTCGGTGGCAAGGGTGAGTTCGCCGAATGGCACTGGGACCTGAGCTCCACCTTCGGCCGCGACAAAGGCCAAGCCGGTGCCGATGAAACCCTCAACGCCTCGCTCGGCCCGACCAGCCCGACCCGCTTCGACACCTATACCAATACCTTCGACCAGTGGACCAACAACCTCGACCTGACCCGCGCCTTCGAGGTTGGCCTGGCCAAGCCCTTGCAGGTTTCCTGGGGCCTGGAACACCGCCACGAACGTTACAAGACCGAGTCCGACGACCCGCTCTCGTACATCAACGGCGGCTACTTCTACCCCAGCGGCCCCTTGGCAGGCCAACCGGCAGCGGTGGGCGCCCAAGGCGCCATTACCCTGACCCCGGAGGATGAAGGCCAACTCAGCCGCAACAGCTACGCCAGCTACCTCGACCTGGGCCTGAACCCGACGGAAAAACTCTGGCTCGGCGTGGCCGCGCGCTTCGAAAAATACGATGACAGCAGCGGTAATACCCGCAGCGGCAAGTTTTCCGCACGTTACGACTTCACGCCAACCTTTGCCCTGCGCGGCACCCTCAGCAACGGCTTTCGCGCCCCGTCGCTGTCGCAGTCGGTCTACGCCCAGACCGCCAACCAGTACACCACCGTCGACGGTGTGGCGCAGTTCGTCGAAGCCAAGACGGTGCGGGTGGATTCGCCGTTGGCCAAAGCCCTGGGCGCCGAAGACCTCAGCCCGGAAAAGTCACGCAACATCAGCCTCGGCCTGACCTGGCAACCCTTGCCGCAGGCCAGCGTGACCCTGGATGCCTACCAGATCGAAATCCGCGACCGCATTGCCTTGACGGGCTTCCTTTATGGCAACGGCGTCGATCAGCAACTGGTCGCCAACGGCTACAAGCCAGGCTACCGCGTCAAGTACTTCACCAACGCGGCCGACACCACCACCCGTGGCGTCGACCTGGTGGCCGACTACCGCGTCGACTATGGGCGCTTTGGCCGGGTCAAGTACGGCCTGGGGGTCAACTACAACAAGACCATCATCGACGACATCAAGCAAACACCGGCATCGCTGCGCGCCGCAGGCAACAACCTCGAACTGTTTGACCGCGTCGCCCAGGGTTACCTGACCGTGGCCAACCCCAAGACCAAGCTGATGCTCAGCGCCAACTGGCAGATCGAGCGCTTCACCATCAACGCCGGCCTGACCCGCTACGACAAAGTCATCGCCCGCGACGCCAATCCCGATTATGACGTGACCTATGGCGCCAAGTGGCTGACCGACCTGGAAGTCGCCTACGCGCTGACCGACCACTTCGATGTCGCCGTGGGTGCCAACAACCTGTTCGACGTACGTGCCGACAACAGTGGCTACCCCGCCGGCGATACCAATGGCTTCCCCAAGTTCGGTGCCATTTCGCCGTTCGACCCTTACGGTGGCTTCTGGTACACGCGCATCGCCTACAACTTCTGACCCCACCCACACAGCGCCCGCCGTGTGTGGCGGGCGCCAGGAGAAGCACCATGAGCCACGGCCCGTTCATACTCGGCGCGTTCATCCCCGGCACCCTCAGCGGCAGCGCCTGGCGCCTGCCGGAGGCACCGCGCGATACCTTCAAGAGCCTGGAGCATTACCAATACATTGCCCGCAAGCTGGAAGCCGGGCGGTTTCACGCGCTTTTTTTCAATGACACGCTCGACGTCAAACTCGACCTGGCCCTGCAGCGTGGCCCCAACAGCGTGCGTTGGGACCCCTTGATCCTTGCCCCGGCGCTGGCCGCCAGCACCCGCCATATCGGCCTGATCGCCACGGCCAGCAGTACTTATAACGAGCCCTACAACATCGCCCGCAAATTCGCTGCACTGGACCACCTGAGCGGAGGCCGAGCCGGCTGGAACCTGGTGACCTCGCTGGGCGGCGGCGAAAACTTCAACCGCCAGGAGCACGTCGAGCACGATGACCGCTACGCCCGTGCCGAAGAGTTCTACGACGTGGTCAGTGGCCTATGGGACAGCTGGGCCGACGATGCCTTTGTCCAGGACAAAGCCAGTGGCACCTGGCTGGACATCGACAAACTGCATGTGCTCGAACATCAAGGCGAACACTTCCAGGTGCGCGGGCCGCTCAACGTGGCGCGATCGCCGCAAGGTCACCCGGTTGTCGCCCAGGCCGGCGCTTCTGTAGCTGGCAAGCGGCTGGCGGCGCGGGTTGGCGAATTGATCTTCACCGCCCAGCACACCATCGCCCAAGGCCAGGCGTTCTACCAGGAGACCAAGCAGGCCGCCGCCGGTTTCGGGCGCCGTGCCGATGCACTGAAAGTGTTGCCGGGCGTCTCGCCGGTAGTGGGCAAGACACTGGCTGAGGCCCAGGCCAAGTACGACCGCCAGCAAGCGCTCTTGGAACCCAAGGCCTTCCTCAGTTCCATCTCGCGCTTCGCCAGCCTCGGCTACGACCTCTCGGAGTTGCCCTTCGACGAAGCAGTGCCCCTGCCCCCAGAGACTTTCACCACCAACACCCACCAGAGCCGGCAAAAGCTGGTGTTCGACCTGATCCGCCGTGAGCGGCCGACCGTGCGGCAGCTGTTCAACCAACTCACCTCCGGCGGCCATCGCATCCTGATCGGCACCCCGCAGAGCATCGCCGATGACCTGCAGGCCTGGTACGAAGCCGGCGCCGCCGATGGCTTCAACATCATGTTCAGCGGCCTGCACTCAGCCATCGATGACTTCGTAGATGGCGTGGTCCCAGAGCTGCAACGCCGCGGCCTGTTCCAGCGCGAATACGCCGGCACCACCCTGCGGCAAAACCTAGGCCTGCCTTACCGCGCCAACCGCTTCATTTAAGGAGAGCCCATGTTCCGACCCCTGGCGACACTGAGCCTGGCCATTGCCCTGAGCCTGGCCGGCTGCGATGGTAAAAGCGCGCAGCAGGCCAACACGGGCGCCCCGGCGCAGCCGCAGCATGGCGGCGTGCTGCGGGTGGCGTTCGACGGCGACCCCAACTGCATCGACCCGCAACAGGCGGGCAACAACACCGCCCTCAACGTTGGCCGGCAATTGGTGGACTCGCTGACCGACCAAGACCCGCAGACTGCCGAGATCGTGCCCTGGCTGGCCGAGCGCTGGGAAGTCAGCGAAGACTCGCGCCAGTTCACCTTTCACCTGCGTGAAGGGGTGACCTTCAGCGACGGCAGCGCGCTGGACGCCGCAGCGGTCAAGGCCAACTTCGAGGCCATCGTCGCCCTCGGTGCCCAGGCACAACTGGCCAGTACTTACCTGGCTGGCCTTGAAACCGTCGAAGTCATTGGGCCGCTGAGCGTGCGCATCCGCTTCAAACAGGCCAACGCGCAGTTCCTTCAGGCAACCTCGACCATGAGCCTTGGGCTACTGGCACCCAGTACCCTGGCACGTAGCGCCGAACAACGCTGCCAGGGCGCCTTGGTGGGCTCCGGGCCATTCAACGTAAAAAGCTTCGAGCACAACCGCCTGGTGCGCATCGAAGCCCGCGCCGATTACGCCTGGCCGTCTTCGCTGGCCGTGCACAAGGGCCGTGCCTGGCTGGAGGCTATCGAGTTTCACATCCTGCCCGAGTCCGGTGTGCGCCTGGGCAGCCTGCTGTCCGGGCAAATCGACGTGAACACCAGCGTGCCGGTACAGGACGAAGCGGTGCTGCAGGCCCAGGGCATTGCGTCCATCGCGCGGTCTAACCCAGGCATCGTCTTCAACCTGACGCCCAACGAGTCCCGCCCGCCGCTGGACGATGCCAAGGTGCGTCAGGCACTGAACAAGGCGATCGACCGCAGCCAGTTCAAGGGCGTGATTTCCCGCTACCAGAAACCAGCAAGTTCCGTGCTCGCCAGTAGCACGCCCTACTACCAGGACCTAAGCGCGGTGCTCGCCTATGACCCACAAGGTGCCGGCCAACTGCTGGACAGCGCTGGCTGGCACAAGGGCGCCGACGGCTGGCGGCAGCGTGATGGCAAGCGCTTGAGCTTTGCCCTCGACTACTGGCAGGCCAGCACACCGGTGCTGGAACTGGTGCAGCAGCAACTGCGCCAGGCCGGCATCGAGCTGCGCCTGAACAAGTCCACCATCGGCCAAGTCAGCCTGCTGCAGACATCGCTGAACTACGAACTGTGGTTCTTCAACCTGACCCGCGCCGACCCGGACGTGCTGCGCACGGTGTTCCTCGCCAGCGGGCGCAACGTCAACGTGCGAGGCCCGCTGGCACTGGACCAGACCCTGATCGATTCGGCCGCCAGCCTCGATGTGCAAACGCGCGGAGCGTTGATCCACCAGGCCAGCCGCGAGCTGCTCGAGCAGGGCCACGTGATCCCGCTGGTCGAGGCCGCTACGGTCACGGCGTTCCGCGATGCGGTGCGCGGCCTGCATTACGAGGCCTCGACCCGCTTGCAGTTCTACGACACCTGGCTGGCACAACCGGGGAGTCACTGACCGATGAACGCCCTGAACCATCACCCCGCGCACCTGTGGCGCCTGGCCCAGTCACTGCTGGTGCTGTGGGCAGCGTTTAGCCTGTCGTTTGCCATCCTTTATGGGTTGCCCGGTGACCCGATAGCGATCCTGCTGGCGCAAAGTGGCGAACCGGGCTCGGCAGACCCGGTCAAGGTCGCTGAACTGCGCGCTCGCTATCACCTCGACGGCAGCCTCTGGCAGCAGTACACCGGTGCCCTGTGGCGGTTGCTGCAGCTAGACCTGGGTACTTCGCTGCAGACCGGCAAGCCCGTCACCGCAGCACTTGCAGCGGCATTGCCGGCCACCCTGGCGTTGGCCTTCACGGCGCTTGGCCTGGCGCTGCCACTGGGCATCTGCCTAGCGCTCGCGGCCCATCGCGTACGCCAGCGACCGTTGCAGAGCGTGCTGCACAATGCCCCTGCCGTGGTGGTGTCGCTGCCGACCTTCTGGGTCGGGCTGGTGCTGCTGCAACTGTTTTCCTTTCAACTGCACTGGTTGCCGGCCATGGGTGGGCAAGGCCTGGCCAGCCTGGTTCTGCCGGCCGTGACTTTGGCCCTGCCGTGCGCGGCGGTGATCGCCCAGGTGCTTGGCCGCTCGATCGCCACGGTCAGCCAACAGCCCTTTGTGCAGGCCCTGCGCAGCAAGGGTGTAGGGCCATGGCGGCTGCTTTACGGGCATATTCTGCACAACGCAGCGATCCCCTTGCTGAGCCTGGCCGGCACCCTGCTGGGCAACCTGCTGGCCGGCGCGGTGGTGACCGAAACCGTGTTCTCCCGTGATGGCATCGGGCGCTTGGCCCAAGGTGCTGTTGCCAGCCAGGACATCGCCGTGGTCCAGGGCGTAGTACTGCTGGCCGCCGCGTTGTACGTGCTGACCAACTTGCTGACCGACCTGGCCTACCCGTTGCTCGACCCCCGTATCCGCCAAGGAAGCCGCCCATGATCCTGCAACTTGCCTACCGCCTGGCACGCCCGGTGCGCTGGCCCAGCCTGCCACTGACGCTGAGCGTGGCCTTGTTCATCGTGGTGTTGGGCTGGGCCTTCTGGCCGAACCTGTTCAGCAGTGCGGACCCGCTGCTGGCTGACCCGAGCCAGGCCCTGCAAGCCCCCTCCGCCGACCACTGGTTCGGCACGGACCACCTGGGCCGCGACCTGTATGCGCGTTGTGTGCATGGCGCGGCACTGTCGCTGCAGGCCACCAGCATCGCGGTACTGATCGCCCTGGTCGCCGGCAGCCTGCTGGGGGGCATTGCTGGCTGGTTCGGTGGCGTCGCCGACCGGCTGCTGGCGATGGGGGTGGAAGTCCTGATGGCGATTCCTGCCTTGTTGTTGGCGATGGCCATCGTCACCGCCCTGGGTTTCGGCACGCTGGAAATCGCCCTGGCCGTGGGGCTTTCCTCGGTGGCGATGTTCGCCCGCCTGGCCCGTGGCGAAGTCTTGCGCTGGCGCCGCCGCAGCTTTGTCGAAGCGGCGCAGGTGGCCGGGGTTGGCAGTTGGACCAACCTTTGCCGCCACGTGCTGCCACATGCCGCAGGGCCGTTGCTGGCCCTGGCTGCACTGGAATTCGCCAGCGCCGTGCTGGCCGTCTCGGCGCTGAGCTTTCTGGGCTTCGGCGCGCCGCCGCCCCAGCCGGAATGGGGCTTGCTGATCGCCGAGGGGCGCAACTACATGGTCGTCGCCTGGTGGTACACCACCTTGCCTGGCCTGGTGGTGGCTGCGGTGGTTCTGGCCACTCAACAACTGTCGCGCAGCCTGCAACAACTTGAGGGAGCAGCGTGATGAGTTCACCACTGGTTCGTATCCGCCAGTTCCGCGTCGACTACCCCGGCAGCCAACAACCCGCCGTACAGGCGCTGGACCTGGAGATTGGCGCGGGCGAAATCGTCTGCCTGGTCGGCGAGTCCGGCTCAGGCAAGTCCACTACCGCGGCCGCCCTGGCGGGTCTGTTGCCGGTTACAGCACGGCAAAACGGCCAACTGTGGCTACAGGGCCAGGCACTCGACACCTTCAATGAGCGCGACTGGCAAACCCGCCGTGGCCGGCTGGTCGGCTTCGTACCACAAGACCCAGGCACGTCGCTGGACCCAGTCAAGACCATCGGCGCGCAGGTGATCGAAGCCATGACCGTGCATGGCGTAGCGCACAGTGAAGCCCATGCCAAGGCGCTGGTCTTGTTGCAGCAAGTTGGCCTCAAGGCACCTGAGCAACTGCTGCGGTGCTACCCCCATCAGTTGTCGGGCGGTATGTGCCAGCGGGTATTGATCGCCATCGCCCTGGCCAATGACCCGCCGCTGCTGATCGCCGACGAGCCCACCAGTGCCCTCGACGTGAGTGTCCAGCGGCAGATCCTCGACCGTTTGCAGCATTTGGTGCGCGCGCGCGGCAGCAGCCTGTTGCTGATCACCCATGATTTGGCGGTGGCGCTGGACCGGGCCGACCGTATTCTGGTCATGCGCCACGGCCAACTGCTTGAAAGCGGCACGCCCGAACACCTGTGGCATACCCCCAGCCACCCCTACACCCGCCAGTTGCTCAATGCCTCACCCTTGGCACGGTTGCAGCAGCGTCGTACCCGCCCGGCCGATCACGCTGCGGCGCCCTTGCTGCAGGTCACTGGGCTGCAGCGGCGCTTCAACCGCCAGGGGCCGGCGGCGGTGGCGGATGTCAGTTTCAGCTTGCCTCGTGGCAGCACTACCAGCCTGGTTGGCGAGTCGGGCTCTGGCAAGTCGACCACGGCGCGCATCATCCTGGCCCTGGAGCAGGCCGACGCAGGCAGCGTGTTGTTTGATGGCGAGCAGGTGCTTGGCGCAGGGCGCAAGCAGTTGCAGGCCTATCGGCGCCGGGTGCAGTTGGTCTACCAGAACCCTTGGGCTGCACTCGACCCGCGGCACAACCTGCTGGACATCATCAGTGAGCCGCTGCGCGCCTTCGCCATCGGTAACCGGCGCGATGATCGCCAGCGGGTGGTCGAGCTGCTGGAGCGTGTCGGGCTACCTGCCGACTTGCTGCAGCGGCGCCCTGGCCAGTTGTCCGGTGGGCAACGGCAACGGGTCGCCATCGCCCGTGCGCTGGCCGCCGAGCCGGAACTGTTGGTACTGGATGAGCCGCTGTCGGCGCTGGACGCACCGGTGCAGGCGCAAGTGCTGGAGTTGTTGCAGAGCTTGCAACGCGACCTGGGCCTGACCTACCTGTTCGTGTCCCACGACCTCGCCACGGTACGCGGCATCAGCGACCAGGTGCTGGTGATGAGCCAAGGCACGCTGGTGGACCAAGGGCCTACCGAGCAGGTATTCGAGCAACCAGCGAGTGAGTACACACGCCGCTTGCTGGCGGATATGCCAGGGTGGCGAGGCCTGCAGCCGGCCCCACTAGCCCTGCCTTCCCGTCAAGCGCGATCCGGGTAGGAGCAGCCTTGTGCTGCGAAGAGGCCGGTGAAAAAACCATTAATCTTCGCTGCTGCCACTGGCCTCTTCGCAGCGCAAGGCTGCTCCTACCTGGAATTTCCAATGATCAACGAGGACCATTGATCCCTACTTCGCGCCATCCAGCCCCATCTGCCAGAAATCGGCCTCCAGGCTCGACGCCTGGCCAAAAATCCCTGCCAGCTCCACGAACCGTTGCTCGGTCATGCTCCGCGCGGCCAGTTCATCCAGGTGCTTGCGGGCATTGGCCGCCACCTGCCGATACCCTTCCCCGGCATACTCAGCGATCCACTCACGGTAAGGGTGATCGCTCAGGTCACCAATCCGTTCAGCCAACGTCCGGCCAATTTCCGCATAGCCGATCACACAGGGCGCCAACGCCACATGCAGCTCCAGCAGATCGCCTGCGGCGCCGCAGTCAAGCACATAGCGGGTATACGCCACCGTGGCCTGGTGCTCGGGTGCGGCCTGGATATCAGCCTGGGTCAGCCCCCAACGCGCGCACAGGCGCAGGTGCAGTTCGGTTTCGTCAAGAATCGCCGCGAGGCCCGCCTGGGCGGCGCGGATGTCGGCCGGCAGGCGGCTCTTGTAAGCGGCCAGGGCCCAGGCGCGGGCGAACTGGATCAGGAACAGGTAGTCCTGCACCAAGTACGTCCGGAACGCCGCCTCGCTCAGCGTGCCTTCGCCCATCTGCTGCACGAAATCATGCTCGACATAGCGGTGCCACTCGCCCGTGGTAGCGGCCTTGAGGCGATCGAAAATATCCATGCTCACGCCTCCCCCTCGTAGACCGCATCGAAGAAGGCCAGCTCCAAGGCCACGGTACGCAGGTAGAAATCGGTGCTCAGCTCGGCTTCCTGCGGCCCGACGCGGTCCAGTTCGGCCTGCAGGAAGGCAACGAACGCTTGGAACGCCGGGTTGTCGTGCAAGGTGATCCATTCGGCATGCACGAAGTGTTCAGGCAAGGGTTTCGGCGCCTTGAGTGCCCAGTCCAGGTACAACCCTTCGGCGACATTCAATACTGCCAACGCGGCGGCGTACGAGCGGGTGGCGGCCGCTTCACGCATAATCGCCTTGAAGCCTGCGGTAGGCGCAGTGTCTGCGGCCTCTACGCGTTGCGCCGGGCTGACGTCCAGCGCCTCGAAGGCACGCAGGAAATAGGTGTTCTCATCGCTGGAGATCATCCCGGCGAACTGGCCGAAGCGCAGGCGTGCCTCGAAGGTGTCCGCGGTGGCGATCGCAGCGCCGAGCAGGGTCAGGAAGCTGTCGAGAAAGCGGTGGTCCTGCACCAGGTAGCGGACCATGATCGGGTCCGGCAGGCTGCCGTCGCACAGTTGGCTAACGAAGCGGTGCCCGACGGCCGCCGACCAGGTCGGCTCGCTCTGACGGCGCAGGGTTTGCGTGAAGCGTTCGGTCATGATGCTGTCCTCTGCAGGGGGTGACAGCGAGACCGATGAAGCTGGCATGGACTGGCCTCGCAGTGAGGCCGGCAAAAAGGCAGGTTTCAAGTCCCATCCCTTCGCCGGCATGATCCGGATCAGGTTCGAAGGGTCACCGCGCTGCAACGCTCAGCGGTTTCTCAGCCCGTTGCCGGGCTCCCCTTGGTGGCCCACAGGTATACAGCAGGTAGGAAGGTGCTGTCACGCCCCAAACACTGGGCCTTGGGTGACCCGCTTGTGGGTGCCTGTCCCCAGCCCTCGCACGCCATTATTTAGCGCGACTCAGGTTTTTAAAGGATTTGTTTAACAAAGCATTACCGAAACATCTGTTGGCACAGCCGTTGCTCAGGCCCCTTAACCAGGCAAAACGCCATTGATGGCCCCAAGCCATAACGCCGCGAGCGAGGCACCAGGCAATGAAAACACCTGCCGTGAGTCACCCAACCAGGCACACATTCAAACTGTCTGCCGTCACCGTGCTGATGCTCAGCCTTGGGCTGAACCCGGCAATCGCGTCTTCCCTCGATGATGTCGGTCAGCCCCCGCCGACCGACCCCTCGGCCTACACCGACCAGCCGGACGACCCAAACCCGGCGTTGCTCAACCTGTACACCTTGCCGGAAGCCAACGAAGGCTCGTTGGAGCTCACCGATGGTGCCTACGGTGACCGTTCGACCGTGCGCCAGGACAACGTGCTGCCGCCTGCCCTGCAAACCTCTGATAAATACCCCACCAACGGCAAGCCCAGCCCGTTGTTCGGTGCGCAGCCGTTCACCCAGCAACTGCTGTTGTTCGAAGAATTCGGCCCGGAAAAGCTCGACCCCAGCATCCCGGCACCTGACCTGACCTTCCCCGTACCAACCCTAGGCGCGGCCCCCGCGCAAGACCCCAATGTGGTCGCCCGCAGCGGCCCCAGTGGCACGGCTCTGGAAGCCTTCCTCAAGCAACCGGGCCTGTACCCCTTCCCTACCCAGTTCTCCAACGTGCTCGACCGCAACCCGTGGAAAGCGCAGATCGAGATGTTCCTCAACCGCCACCCGGTCGGCTCGCCGGCTGAAGGCCGCCCACCAGGAAAGGGCTGGTCCCATCAGCGCTGGAACGAGTTCTACCCTCAGGCTGCGTTCAAGACCGCCCAAGCTGGCGCACGCATCAACCTCGGGCTGCGTGACCGCAAGCAAATGCACAACTATGCGGTCGGTGAATTCGCGCCAGGCGGGCTGTACTACCAGACCTCGGACATCCCCACCACGTTGGGCACCACCAAGGGCATCGACACCCGCTTCCACCCAAGTTTCCCTCTGCAAAACCACAAATCGCTGTGGACCTTCGACGGCACCTTCCCGCCCAAGCTGCTGATGGTCCGCTATGGCCAGCCGATCTTGATGCGCCATTACAACGCCTTGCCGATCGACCCGTCGGCCAACGGCGGCTTTGGCCTGCACACCATCTCCACCCACGAGCACAACGGCCACTCCCCGGCCGAGAGCGATGGCTTTGCCAACGCCTACTTCTTCCCCGGCCAGTACTACGACTACCGGTGGCCAGTGCAATTGGCCGGTTACGACACCATCAACACCCGCGCCCAGGACCCGCGCGCGGCGTTCCCCTGCGCACCGGGCGAAACGCTGTACGTCAACGACGCCTCGCCGGGCCTTAAGACCTGCGAAAACGGCAGCATCAAGATTCGTGGCGACTGGCGCGAAACCATGAGTACCCACTGGTTCCACGACCACATGATGGATTTCACGGCGCAGAACGTCTACAAAGGCAACGCCGTGATGATGAACTACTACAGCGCCCTGGACCGCGGCAACGAGGCCCTGCAGGATGGCGTCAACCTGCGCTTCCCCAGTGGTTCGGCCATGCCGTGGGGCAACCGCGACTACGACGTCAACCTGGTGATTGCCGACAAAGCCTGGGATGCCAATGGCCAATTGTGGTTCAACCCGTTCAATACCGACGGCTTCCTCGGCGACCAGATCCTGGTCAACTGGCAGTACCAGCCCAAGCTGAAAGTACGGGCGCGTAGCTACCGCTTCCGCATCCTCAATGGGTCGGTGTCGCGCTACTTCAAATTTGCCGTGGTGCGTGAAATCGCCGGCAGCAGTGGCGAATTCAAAGGCCCATCCGGCTCCAACGTGTCGTATGCCCGCGTGCCGTTCCACATGATCGCCAACGACGGCAATATCATGGAACATGCCGTGCCATTCGACGGCACCCTGGACCTCAACGGCGACGGTGACCTCAAGGACAACAACGGCATTATGCCGCTGCAAGGCATCGCCGAGCGTTACGACATCATCATCAACTTCGCCAAGAACGGCATCAAGGCAGGCGACAAGCTGTACTTCGTCAACCTGATGGAGCACCAGACCGGCAAGGGCCCGAACCAGGCCATTTCCCTGGCCGATGTGCTGTCGGAGAAATACAAGGCGGTCATCAAGCAGACCAGCAAGGGCCCGCAGTGGGACAAAGGCGACCCGGTGGTGGGCAAGTTCATGCAACTGCTGGTGCAGCCTTACAGCGGCCAGGACCTGAGCATGGACCCAGTCGCTTATGAACCGGCCAAGCCGGGCAAGGCCGCAGGCCTGAAGATGATCCCGCTGACCCTCGACCGCAACGCCGTGGCCGACCAGGCCAAGCTCAAGGATGCCCGCCACCGCGAGTTCATCTTTGGCCGCTCCGACGGCACCGACACCACGCCCTGGACCATCAAGACCGATGGCGGCTTCGGCTACAGCATGGACCCACGGCGCATCAACGCAGCGCCGCAACTGGCCAGCGAAGCCACCCCTGGCGGCTTCAGCGGCGACGGCACGCTGGAAGTGTGGAAGATCAAGAATGGCGGCAATGGCTGGAGCCACCCGGTGCATGTGCACTTCGAGGAAGGCATCGTGCTCAGCCGCGACGGCAAGGCACCGCCAGAGTGGGAAAAGTGGGCGCGTAAGGACGTCTACCGCATCGGGCCGGATGCCGACTCGTCGGAAGAAGTGGAAATGGCCATCCGCTTCCGCGAGTTTGCCGGTACCTACATGGAGCACTGCCACAACACCCAGCACGAGGACTCGTCGATGCTGCTGCGCTGGGACCTGGAGCACCCTGGCCAGTTCCAGGTGATGCCTACCCCGTTGCCGGGTTGGGACGGTGTGGAATATGTCGCTTCTGTAGGTCTGCCGACCTTCCGCACGTCTGGCCACAATGATAACGACGATACCAACAAGCCACCGGTTGCGGTCAACGACAGTGCTGCCACCACGGCCGGCAAGGCGATCACGCTCAATGTGCTGGCCAACGACACCGACCCCGAGCGCAACCTGCCCTTGACCGTCACTGGCCTCAGCCAGCCGGATTCGGGCATGGGTACCACCAGCACCGACGGCACCACGGTGACCTACACCCCACCGGCCACCGTCGCCACACCGTTCACCGCCAGCTTCAACTACTCGGCGCGCGACGCCAAGGGTGCCGAGTCGGTCGCCCCGGCGGCGGTCAGCATCGCGGTGAGCCCGGCAGTACCGGTCGACAACATCCAGGTCAGCAGTGCCTCGGTGCAAGTGCGCAGCGGCAACCGCTACACCTGGGAGCTGGCGGGCACCACCTCGGTGGCTACCGGCAATGCCATCAACGTGACGGTGGCCACCACCAGCGGGCCGTTGAACCTGGGTGCTGCCACGCTGACTGCGGCCACCACGGGTGCCCGTTGGCGGTTGTCGGCTACTACCACCGGCAACGGGCCAGCAACACCGGCGACAGCGACTGTGACGTCGACGCTGGGGCAAAGCGTGACAGCGCCAATCAGCATCAAGTAAGCAAAGCAGGTGTAGGATCTTTTACGGAGGACGACTTCATGACTGGCTCATGGCGTGTTCTGCTCGTGCTGTCGCTGTTCGCTGCCAGCATCCCGTTCTGGCCCGTGCAACCCCGGCAAGCCGCACCCCAAGAAACCGCCACCCCCTGGGGCGCCGACTACTTCCCCAATACCCCCCTGCTGACCCAGGACGGTGAAAAAGTGCACTTCTTCGATGACCTGATCAAAGACAAGGTCGTCGCCATCAACTTCATCTTCACCGGCTGCTCCGACTCCTGCCCGGTGGAAACCGCGCGCCTGCGCCAGGTGCAAAAAATCCTCGGCGACCGGGTCGGCAAGGACATATTCCTCTACTCCATCAGCATCGACCCCTACAACGACACGCCGGCCACCCTCAAACGTTACGCCGAAAAATTCGCCATCGGCCCTGGCTGGACCTTGCTCACCGGCGAGCCTGCCGACATCGAGCAATTGCGCAGAAGCCTGGGCCTGTACATAGAAGGCCTGGAAAACGGCCGCTCCAAAGACCACAACCTGAGCCTGATCATCGGCAACCAGGCCACCGGCCGCTGGATGAAAGCCTCGCCCTTCGAGAGCCCCTACATCCTCGCCGACCGCCTGGGCAACAGCTTGCACAACTGGAAGCAAGCCAGTGCCATGGCCAACGACTACGCCCACGCGCCTGAAGTTCGCTCGCCCAGCAGCGGCGAGCAGATCTTCCGCACCCGCTGCTCTTCCTGCCATACCCTGGGCGACGCCGAGCCAGGCGTGAAACGGGGCATCGGCCCCGACCTGCTAGGCGTGACCCGGCAACGCGATGCCCGGTGGCTGAGCCGCTGGCTGAAAGAGCCAGATCAGATGCTTGCGCAAAAAGACCCGCTGGCGATGCTGCTGTACGAGCAATACAACCGCCTGGCAATGCCCAACATGCGCCTGGGCGATGCCGAGGTCGCTGCGCTGATGACCTACATCGAAGAAGAAACCACACGCTTGCAGACGCCGTTGGCGGACACGGCAAAACCTTAGAGGCACTTAGCCACCAGTCATCGACCTGTCATCATACTGTCGTATGTTTTGAGCATCACCCAGGGTCGGGATTATCAGTCGTGATTCGCCGTTCGCTCTCTTCCGCCAGCCTCCTGCGCCTGTTGATCCTGATGCTGTGTGCCGCCACCCTGGCATTTCTCTGGGGGCTGCACTTCTCCCAGAAAGCCGCTGCGCGCCAGGATGCAGTGTCGGCCAAGGCGGCCGAGCACCTGAACCTGGCCAGCATCGTCGCGCAAAGCCTGCGCCAATTGGTCGACCGTGCCCAGGCCGTGGGCCGCGTCACCCAAGGCGACCTGAAGGCCCCGCGCCAGGGCAACGCCAACCTGGCCCGGTTGCTGGCCGAAGACCCGTTGTTCAAACGCATGAGCCTGTACGACCGACACGGCCGGCTCGTGTCGGCCAGCCATGCCGACGACGCCACAACGCTGCCTGAAGACTGGCTGCGGCAGTTGCAATTGCACGTTGCCCGCTACGGCTTCAAACCCTTCATGCCCAGTATCGAGGTGCAAAGCCCGCTTAGCGCCCTGCCCAACTGGCGTCTGCCGTTCATATTGCCGCTGACCGACCTGCCCGGCCGCGAAATCGACAACATCCTGGTGGTGCAGCTGGATATCGGTTACCTGGCGGTGCTGTTCCAGCACATCGACCTGGGCAGCACCGGCCTGATGCGCCTGCTGCAGGACGATGGCCACGAACGCCTGCGCATCGACTCCAGCGGGGTGATCGTGGCCGCCGACAGCCTGGAGCCTGATTTACCGCAGGCCGGGCCCGACGCGGGCGCGTTCACGCAGTATTCACCCGGCGGCCCCTACCAGAGCCTGTACCGGCGCGAGGCCGAGCGAGGCTTTAGCGTGGTGGTCAGCCAACGCTACGAAGAAATCCTGGCGCCGACGGCCTTGGCCTACTCACGGCAGTTCTGGCTGAACCTGAGCATGACCCTGATGATTCTGGCCAGCCTGGTGTGGACGTTGCGCCTGCTGCGCAAGCGCCAGGAAGCATTCAGCGCCCTGGAGCACGCACAGCAGGTCAACCAGCAACTGATAGAGCGGCTTGAGGACGAACACCGGCGCAGCAGCCACGCCGCTGCCACTGACCACCTCAGCGGCCTGCACAACCGCCGCCAGTTCGTCGAAGTCGCTGGGCTTGCGCTGACCCAGCAACGGGGCAAACGCCGGTTGATGGCCATCCTGTTCATCGACATGGACCGTTTCAAGTCGATCAACGACTCACTCGGCCACAAGATCGGCGACCTGCTGCTGCAAGCCGTGGCCGGGCGCATTCAACGGTTGTTGGAGCCGGGCGACGAAGCCTCGCGTTTTGGTGGTGACGAGTTCGTGGTACTGCTGGCCGGTCAGCGCAGCGAAGAGCAGATCAACGCCTGGGTACGCGAGTTGGTGCAGAAACTCTCGACCACCTATGCGCTGGATGGCCAGGAGGTCAACACCAGCCCCAGCGTCGGCGTCAGCATTTGCCCACGCGATGGCCAGGACATCGACAGCCTGATCCGCTGCGCCGATGCCGCGATGTACTCGGCCAAGCAGGCCGGGCGTGCCCAGTACCGCTTCTTCGACCCCTCGCTGAACCTTGCCGATATCCATGCCTTCACCCTCGAGCAAGCCTTCGGCGCGGCGTTGGCCGAGCGCCAGTTCATCCTGCATTACCAACCGCAGATCCGCCTCGATACCCACCAGGTGCTAGGCTACGAGGCATTGGTGCGCTGGGACCACCCGGAATTCGGCCTGCTTTACCCGGACCGCTTCATCGGCCTGGCCGAGCGCAGTGGCTTTATCATCGAGCTTGGCTGGGAAGTGCTGCGCCTGGCTTGTGAGGCGCTCGCCCGTTGGCACGCGCAGGGCCGCGAAGCGCGCCTGGCGGTCAATGTTTCGGCGCTGCAGTTGCGCCAGGCAGGCTTCAGCACGCGGCTGCTGAACAAATTGCAAAGGTACGACATCGCCCCACACCGGTTGGAGCTGGAAATCACTGAAACCACCATCCTTGACCCCGAGGGCACGGCGGTCGAGCACCTGCAGCGCTTGCGCGAAGCGGGCCTGGGCATCAGCCTGGACGATTTCGGGCGCGGCTATGCAGGGTTCGCGCACCTGCACTCGCTGCCGTTGAGCAAGCTGAAAATCGACCGTTCGTTGATTGCGCCGTTGTCCAACAGCCATGACGACAGCCCGATCGTCTCCTCCACCATCATCCTGGCCAAGCGCCTCGGCCTAGAGGTGGTGGCCGAAGGTGTGGAGACTCGTGAGCAAGTGGTGTGCCTGAAACTCGCCGGTTGCGACATTGCCCAGGGCTACCACTTCAGCCGCCCGCTGTCGCCGGCACAACTGCTCGATTACGCACCCTTCAACGGCATCGATGAAAAGGTAGGTGTCTACTAAAGAGGGATGGATGCCAGGACAGGCAGGCCGATTCGGTTTATCGTGTCACCACTGAATACCGGCTACCGCACCATGACCGACATCGAGCGCTACGTCCGCGCCGCCACCCGTGACAACACGCGGCGCAGCTACCAGGCTGCCATCGACCATTTCGAGACCCAATGGGGTGGTTTCCTGCCGGCCACCGCCGAGGGCGTGGCCCGTTACCTGGCCGACCACGCCGAGCAGCACGCGGTGAGCACCCTGCGTCAGCGCCTCGCGGCCCTCAGCCAATGGCACATCAGCCAGGGCTTCCCCGACCCGACCAAGGCGCCGCTGGTGCGCCAGGTACTGCGCGGTATTCGCACCCTGCACCCGACACCGCCAAAACAGGCTGCACCGCTGTTGCTGCAACACCTGCAAACCGCCGTGCAATGCTTCGAGGACGAAGCCCGCCAGGCACGCGAATGCCACGACTTGACCACCCTGCGCCGAGCGCGTCGCGACACGGCGCTGCTGTTGCTGGGGTTTTGGCGAGGGTTTCGGGGGGACGAGCTGGCGCGCCTGCGCGTCGAGCATATCCAGGCTGAAGCCGGTGTCGGCATCACCTTGTTCCTGCCTCGCAGCAAGGGTGACCGCGAAGCGCTTGGCGTGCAGCACCGCACGCCGGCACTCAAGGCATTGTGCCCGGTCAGCGCCTACCTGCAGTGGATCGAAGTGGCCGGCATCGCCCATGGCCCGGTGTTTCGCAAGCTCGACCGCTGGGGCAACCTCAGCGACGCGGCGCTCAACAGCAACAGCCTGGTTGGGCTGCTCCGGCGCATGCTGGAGCGTGCCGGGGTACCGGCAGCGTTGTACACCGGTCACTCGCTGCGCCGTGGTTTCGCCACGTGGGCCACGGCCAATGGTTGGGAACTGAAGTCGTTGATGAGCTACGTGGGTTGGAAGGACGCCAAGTCAGCACTGCGCTACATCGACTCGGCGCAACGCTTTGGTGAGCTGGCCGTGTTACCGGCCAGCCAGGTGCACAACCTCATTCCTTGAAGGCGTGGCGCGCAATGCCGCCGATTTCCGGGCGAATTGCATAGAGGTCGCCGGCATCCGGGTAGTGCCGCAGTTCTACAGCGTTCATGCCAAACCGCGCGGTGGTGATATACAAGGTGGTCATCCCTTCACCGCCAAAGCAGCAACTGGTCGGGCGCGTCACCGGCATCACCACCTGGTCGGTCAGGTGGCCGTGACGGTCGTAACGCAACAGGCAACTGCCATTGAACTGGCAAACCCACAGCCCGCCTTCGCGGTCCAGCGCAATGCCGTCCGGGCGCCCCAGTTCGGCAGGTGTTTCGGCAAACTGCGTAACCTCGGTCAAGCGGCCTTCGGGCAGGTACTCGGCGCGATAGATGGCGCGGGCGACCGAGTCGACGAAGAAAACGCTGTGCCCGTCTTCCGACCAGGCCAGCCCATTAGGCAGCGCCATGCCATCGTGGATCACCTGGTCGCTCAGTTCTGCGTCGAAACGGAACAAGGCGCCGGTCTTGCCACTTGGCGCTTCGTCCATCAGGCCGCTGACGAAACGGCCCTGGGGGTCGCAGGCACCATCGTTGAAACGGTAGGTGGAACGCGGGTGAACCGGCACGGAGTATTGCCGCACCTTGCGCGCGTTCACGTCCAGAATGGCGACACTGGAATCCTCGGTGAAGATCAAGTTGCCCTGGTCGGTCAGGGCCAGGGCGCCAATGCGCGCTGCCGACTCATACAGGCTCTCGACCTCGCCGTCCGGGTTCAGCCGATTGATGCGCCCATCGGTGATATCGACAAAGTACAGCGCGCCGCTGCGCGCGTCCCAAACCGGGCTCTCGCCCAGGTCGGCGCGGGTGTTGGCGACCTTGACCGGTACGTAGTGGCATTCCTTGATGCGGCTCCAGCGTTCGGCCACTTCCTTGAAGTTGCCCGCCTGTACCCGCGCCAGGTCGCGTGGGTAGCTGACGCCGCTGTTCTCGGTGAAACGGGTGGCGGTGAACTGCCCGTTGCTGGCACGCAGGATGTAGCCCGTGTCGCGGCACAGCGAGCTGGCCAGGTACAACAACCCTGGGGTGACCCATTCGGGCTTGAGCTCTTCCGGTGCCTGGGTCACGCCCCACATGCGGGTCTTGGCCACGGGCGAGATGGCATTGACCAGGATGCCGTGCTCCATCCCTTCCATGCTCAAGGCGTTCATGATGCCGACCTGGGCCATCTTGCCGGCTGAGTAGGCGACCAGCCCGGGCTGCGAATAGCGCTGGTACATGGCGCGGTCCGAGGTGGTCAGCACCACGCGCGGGGCTGCGGAATGCTTGAGGTACTTCCAGGCATGCTTGGCCAGCCACACCGGGGCGTGCACGCTGATGCCCAGCGCGCGCTGAAGAAAGGCTTCTTCCTGCGCTTCGATGCCCTGGTAATCGACCCAACCTGCATTGTGAATGAGGATATCCAGTGCGCCAAACTGCTCGATGGCCAGCTCGATCAATTGTTGACAGGCGCGTTCGTCTTCCAGTTGCCCGGCATGGGCGATCGCGTTGTAGCCCTTGGCCTGCAAGGCCGCGAGTGCCTGGGCCAGCGCCGACGGGTCCTCGCCCTGGCCTGCCCGGTCAGTCCCCAGGTCGCTGATGACCACGCGGGCGCCTCGCTCGGCCAGTGCCATGGCGTAAGCCAGGCCCAACCCTTGGGCAGCACCGGTGATGATCGCGACTTTGTTCTTGAATGGGTCTGTGATTGGCATTGCAGGGCACCTTCGATTCTCCTTTTTTACGATAACAATAAAAAAATCAATGACTTAATATTAAAAGCATGCAACTTTGATATCTCAGGGATATCACCGAGGCTTTGTCACTCGGTGGCCACGCACTATGATGGCCGCCTTGCAGGGGTGGCGCCTGCCAGGCACCCCGGCAAGTCGATGAAGGAACATAGAATGATCGAGACACGTTTGCTCAGGCAGTTCATCGCCGTGGCCGAAGAACTGCACTTCCACAAGGCCGCCATCCGCCTGCACATGGCGCAGCCGCCCCTGAGCCAAGCGATCAACCGCCTTGAAGAAAAGCTCGGCTTCAGCCTGTTCCTGCGCAACAAGCGCGGGGTCAAGCTGACTGCCGCTGGCATGGCCTTTCTGGAAACCGCCTACCGCACGCTCAAAGAGCTGGAGCAAGGCATCGAATACGCGCGCAATGTCTCGGAAGGCATCTGCGGCAAGCTGACCATCACGGCCATCTCCATTGCGTATTACGAGTCGCTGCTCACGACCTTGCGCAGGTTCCGCGAGGTCTACCCGAATGTACGCCTGACCATCCGCGAGATGCCCTCAGCCTCGCAGGCCGAGGCCTTGATGGCCGGCGAAGCCGACATCGGTTTCATGCGCAAGCTGCCGATGCCGCCCGACACCATCGAGTCGCGGCTGTTGCTCAACGAGCAGATCATCATGGCCCTGCCCGCCAACCACGCCAGGGCCCATCAGCCGCTGGTCGACCTGCGCGATTTTGCCGAAGAGGACTTCGTCTTCACCCCGCAAGCCCTGGGCAGTGGCTACCACAGCCAGTTGATCGCCCTGTGCGAATCGGCCGGTTTCTACCCCAAGGTGGTGCAGGAGGCGGCGCAGATCCACACCCTGATCGGCCTGGTCGCCTGTGGCTTCGGCGTGGCCCTGGTGCCGGAGTCGATCGCTTACTCGACGCTGCGTGAGCGCGTGCAATTCCGCCCGATCCGCCCGATCAAGGACCAGCCCACCCCAACCATGGGCCTGTACATGAACTGGAACATCCAGAACGCTTCGCCGGCCCTGGGCAGTTTCATCGCCATGCTCGACCAGGGCGCGCCGAAGCGCTTCAGCGACACCCTGCAGAACCCTCTGATCCTGTAGCCCTACACCGTCAACCGGTACTCACGTAGCCAGGTGTCCAGCGCCAGGGCCGTCTCCAGGTTGTTACGCCGCAGTTGCGAGTTGAAATAGCCCTCGAGCTGGCGCAACTCGGCGGCCAGCCGACCATGGTCGATGACCTGGAACACGGGCCTGTCTGGCACCTTCAGCAACTGCCGAATGCGCTCGCGCAGAAAGCGCTCATAGGCCAGGTTCGCCGACGTTGGGTACGGGCTTTTGCGCCGTTGCAACACCGCAGGGGGAACCCGGTCGGCGCCGGCCTGCTTGAGCAACCATTTTTCCTCGCCATCCTTGCCCTTGATCGACCACGGCACGTTGTACACGTACTCCACCAGTGAATGGTCAGTGAACGGCACCCGCACCTCAAGGCTCGCGGCCATGCTCAGGCGGTCCTTGCGATCGAGCAGAATCGGCAGCCAGCGCTGCAGGTGCATGTGGCAGATTTCGCGCATGCGCCGTTCTTGCGGGCTGTCCCCTGGCAGATGCTCGACGCTGTCCAGGGCCTGGTGATAACAGCTGTCCTGATACTGGGCAAAATCGCAGGCCCGGTTGAACTCAGGGTTGATCAGCTCGGGCTGCAGCAGTTGCATGCGCGACAGCCAAGGGAAGCGCGCTGCGGCCACGGCCTGCGGGTCGCGGAACCAGGCGTAGCCCCCAAACACTTCATCTGCCGCCTCACCGGAGATGGCCACCGTGGAATGCGCGCGGATCGCCTTGAACAACAGGTACAGCGAGGTATCCACGTCACCGAAGGTGGCCGCGCTGTCGTTGGCGCGGTACACCGCCAGGCGAGCCAGATCCGACACCAACTCCCGGTTGTCGATGAGGATGGTCTGGTGCCGGCTGCCGATGTACTGGGCCGCCGCCAGGGCATAAGGTTGGTCACGTTCGGGGCGAAACGCATCACTCTGAAACTGCTCGGCCTGGCCGACGAAATCCACCGAGTAGGAATTCACCGCCCCGCCCTGCTCGGCCACTAACCGCTGTTGCGCCATGGCAGTCAGCAGGGTCGAGTCCAGGCCACCGGACAGCAGCGAGCAAACCGGCACATCGGCATGCAACTGCTCGCCCAAGGCATTGTCGAGCAGCTCGCGGGTGCGTTCGACCGTGGTCGCCAGGTCGTCCTGATGCTCACGGCGTTGCAGCTGCCAGTAGCGGCTGATCTTCACCTGCCCCTGGGGCCGCCAGGACAAACGATGCCCCGGCGGCAGTTCGCTGACCCCGCGAAAGGCAGTGCGGGTGGTCCCACGGGACAGGCTCAAGGCATCCACCAGGCCGACCGCGTCCAGGGTGCTGGCAACCTCGGGGTGAGCAAGAATCGCCTTGATCTCGGAGCCGAACAGCAGCCCCTGCTGGTGACGGGCGTAGTACAGCGGCTTGACCCCCAAGCGATCACGCACCAGCAGAAAGTGGCCATCGCGCCCATCGAACACGGCGAAGGCGAACATGCCATTGAGATGGTCGCAGCACTGCTCGCCCCACTCCAGGTAGGCGTGCAGCACCACCTCGGTGTCGCTGCGTGTTTTAAACACATGCCCGGCCTGGCGCAACCGTTCGCGCAGAGCATGGTGGTTATAGACCTCGCCGGTGTACACCAGCGCGACGTCTTCACCCGTGGCGAAGCGGTAGGTCATGGGCTGCACGCCACCGCTCAGGTCGATGATGGCCAGGCGCCGATGCCCCAGCAAGGCATTGCGGTGCTGCCAGCTGCCGCTGGCATCCGGCCCCCGCAAGGCCAGGGTATCGGTCATGGCGCCGAGCACCTCGCGCTGTTGCGCGAGGTCGCGGGTGTAGTCCACCCAGCCTGTAATTCCGCACATGGTTCGCCCCTTACACCTGAAGACGACGGGTAGGCAGCAGGCCGATCAGCGCCTGCACGCGTTTGGCGATGTCCAGCAACTGCAGCTCGCTGTCGCGTCGGCCCATGATCTGTATCGCCAGGGGCGCCTTGCCGTCAGCGCTGAGGGCGATCGGCACGGTAATGGCCGGCAGGCCGCTGAAACTGGCCAGAGGGGTGAAACCGATTTTCTGGGCGTAGTCGTGATCGTCCGGAGACGGAATGGTCGAATCACCTGGTTGTGGGCTGCGCCGGTCGAAGGGCCGGTTCGGGTCCATCGGAAAAATAACGACATCCACCTGAGCGGCCTCGAACCAGGCATCGATACCCGCCCGCACGGCGTCCATGCGGGCATGAATGCGCAAGTAGTCGCTGTCGCTTACCCCTTCACCTACCTTGAGCGCGCTGAGCGTTGACCAATGCAGTTCGCAGTCGAAGCGTCGCGCCCAGGCCGCAGATGCCAGCCAAGCGTCGCGCGCGCACAGCTGCCAGGCATCGCCACGGCAGGCCCACAGGTCGGGCATGGCCACTTCACGCGGGGCCATGCCCAGGTCGGCCAGTGCAATACGGGCCTGGCTCAGCATGTCGAGCATTGGTGCGCTGGTCAGTGCGGGGTCGAGCGAGTGTTCAAGCACGCCGACACGGTACTGCTGCTTGAGCGGCTGCTGATCGCCAAACAATGGCCCCAAGCCCAGCATCGGCAGCAGCAGGGCAAGGTCGTCGGCACTGCGGGTCACCCAACCCAACGCGTCCATGCGTGGCGACAGCGGGAATACTCCGGTCAGGCTGGCGGCCTTGTGGGTCATGCGCAGGCCGACCATGCCACAGTGGGACGCCGGCCAACGCACCGAGCCCAGCACATCGGTGCCCAACGAGATGTCGCACAGGCCTGCAGCCACGGAAACCGCAGACCCGGTGCTGGAACCCGACGGGTCGATGGTCGGGAAATGCGGGTTGCGGCAGCCTGCGCCGAACGCGATGTTCAGCTCGGTGGTCGCCACCTTGCTGGTCAGCGCGATACGCGGGTCGAGGTGGCTCAGCGCCTCGGCGCTGCGTTGCGGGTAGTGACGGTAGCTGCGCAGCCCCAGGCGGGTCGGTAGGCCGGCGACGTCCACGGTGTCCTTCACCCCCAGCCGGACCCACGGCGCCTCAACTGGGCGGGTGCTGGTCAGGCAGCGATAGTGGCTGTCGGCGTGATCGCGCCAGGCCTCATACTGTGCAGCCCAATCAGCCGCCAGTGCAGGGCTGCGTTCCAGCAGTTCGAGGCGCTTGCGCAGGCTTAGGCCGAGGTATTCGGGCTGTTCGCGGCCACTGGCCAGCGGCGCACCGCAGTGGTTCAGGTAATGGGCGATGGTGCCCTGGGTATCAGCGTGGCTCATGGGTGTATTCCTTGACAGTGGATGAGGCGGCCCACGGTTGGGGCTTGCCGGTGGCAGACAGCGGCAGGTGTGCGACCCGGCGCACGGCGACCGGTCGCGGGTGGTGCGCAGGCCAGTGCGTGAGCGCTTCGCGCACGGCTTGCTCGGTCAACGTTGGAGAACTGAACAGCACTTCGAACGCTTCGGCGCGCAACCCATCGCGCACCGCGAGGCAGGCCAGGGTCGGGCATTGCAGGCGTTGGCCGAGCTCGCTGGCCAGGCGCGCCAGGTCGAGCCGAACCCCGTTGACCTTGATCAGGCTGCTGGCCCGGCCCAGCCATTGAAAGCGTCGCGCGTCCAATGGCAGCACCAGGTCATCGCAACGGTGATGGTGTGCCGGGGTTGCAGCGCCCTGCTCCCTCGCTATGCGTAGGCTGCTGACGTCTAGCGGGCCGGCTGCGCCGATCGGGCTCAGCAACTCGACATCGCTCAGCAGCGTCCACGGTTGCTCTGCGGTACTCTGCGCATCCAGCGCACGATAGGCCATGGCGCCGGTTTCGGTGGCACCTAGCAGCTCGATGAAGCGCACTTGCGGCCCTGCGAAGCGGTGCACGGTGGCCAATGCGTCCGGTGGCAACAGCGATGCGCTGTGCACCACCAGTACCGAACGCCGTGCTGACAGGCGCGCCAGCAGTGCAGGCAAGAGCCGCCAGGTGCTGGCAATGGCGAGGATCACACAGGGCCCGTCGCCATCGAGTTGCGGTAACTGCTGGTGTTCCAGCGAGCAGGCCTGCAACCGCGCGTTCAGCCATTGCGCACCGACCTCGCCCAGGATCATCCCGTAGCTGTGGCAACTCGGCGCGAATGACAGAATCTCGGTCGCGTCAGCCGCCCAGCGGCCGAGAATCAGCGCGGCCTCGTCGACCATCTGCGCGTGGCTGCGTAGCCAGTGGCGTGGCGCGCCGGTGGAGCCCGACGTGGTGAACAGGTGATCGCCGCTCACGGGGTGGCCTGCAGGGTCAATTGGTCTTCGCGTTTCTGGGCGACGAACTGCTCCATCTTTTCCAGTGTTTCAAACCAGTAGCGAACGTCGTCACTCAGGTAATCCACTTCGATGGCGAAACAGGCTTCAATGGCGGTGATGACTTCGACGGCCATCAGGCTGTCGAAGCGTTCGCCTAGAAAATCGCGGAAGCTGTCGCGCTTATCGATTGCGTTGACCTCGTCGCCGAGTAGTTGCGCCAGTGCCTGACGAATCTGCTGCTCAATAGAAAGGTTGCTCACGCGCCTGGTTTTCCTTGTTGAGGGTGGGCATTGATCAATGCCGTTCCCGCGCTGTAGAACACGTGTTCTGGCAGGATCGGATCAAACTGCAGGTAGATGAAAGCGTTCGGGTAAAGACTCACCAGGCAACGGTGCAGGCCGTCGGCCAAGGCCGCATGGGCTAGCCCGTCGCGCGCCGCCGACAGGGTGATGCGCAGGTAGATCTGCAACGCCACACCGTTGCCATCCGCGGTCGGCAATGGCATGCCGGCGCTGAACACACACCCCGGTTCCAGCGGGATGAAAAACACCATGCAATGCGCGGTATCGGCGCCCTGCGCTTTCAGCAGGCGGGTGAACGCCAGGGCCAGGCGCTTGCGCTCGAGGGGCTGCAGTGGTGCGCAGGTAACAGTAATGGTTGGCATGCCTGCTCCTCACGACAGCTGCAGGTTGGGCAGGTGCTGACGCCTGCCTTCGGCAAACGCCTGCAACAAGCGCCCCAGGCAATCGGACAATGCGTCGTGGCCCTCCAGGTACAGCGGCGACCAGGCATGGCCTTGGCCGCTGCGCACCTTGTCGAGGAAAAACTGCAGGTGCACGCGGTCGACCGGCAACCCCTGCGCGGCGCCGAACGCCACGGCCTGGTAGGTGCTGAGCAAATCAGGGATGCGCTGCCCCAGATTGGCGAAGCCGCCCTGGCGCACCTTGTGCGCAACCAGCAGTGCGTTTGCCTGCTCGCGCACATCCCAGCCCACATGGTGCAGGCAGATCAAGGCGTGCAGGCTGGCACGCAAGGACGCCTGCCCTCGTGGGTAGGCGGCATGCCCACCTTGTTGAGCGCAACTGGCCACAAAGGCCTCCAGCGCCACAAGGTCGACCCCAGCGTTGTTGCCCAGTTGCTGAAGGATCGCCACCGCAGACGCCGTGGACACCAGGTCCGACCCGCGCCCCTCCCAAAACCCGAAGCCACCATCGGGGTTCTGCAACGAGGCCAGCCAGTGCCCGACCGCCTTGCGCGCCGCAGGCTGGCCGGCGAAGGCGCCCGCCACCAGGCCCCAATTGGTGCAGCGGACTTCGGCGCCCCGCCCTGGCATGTACATGAGCCCAGGCTCGTTAGGCATCTGGCAGCCTTCGATCCAGTGCAAGGCTGCCGCCCGTTGCGCAGCACTCAGCTGTTCGCCGAGCACGGCAGCTGCCGTGGTCAGCACATCCGCCGCGCTGTCGACCTGCCGATAGGTGTAACCCCCCTGAGGCAGCGCCAAGGTCGCGATGAACCGTGCAATGTCATCTGCCAGGTGGGCCACCGGCTCTCCCAACGCCTTGAGCGAGCCCACCGCGCAAAAAGCGGCCCAGACGTCCTCGCCGTCATAGCCCTGCCAACGCACGAAAGCGCCACTGGGCCGACGCAGTGCGTCGATCCAGGCGATACACGCGTGGCGCGCCAAGGGCTGCGCATGCAATGCCGCAAGGCTCGCCGTGGCGCGGTAGGTCGCCCACAGGCACGGTTGCTCGGCAGCCTCGCTGAAACGAAAGCCGCCGCTTTCCACCTGCTGCGCCTGCAACCAGGCAATCAACCGCGGCAGGTCCCACCGCGGTGCTGGCAGCCCTTGCTGAGCCAGGGCTCGCGTGGCCATCACGCCGTAGAAGCAGGCTCGGGTGTCAGCCAAATTGCGCCGGGCAAAGTCCGCCGACCAACTGAGGCCGCCATTGCTGCACTGCAGCCCTTCCAGCCAGGCGTACAACGCCGGGGCATCGGCCACCTGCCCCTGGCACACCTCGATTAACGTGCGCACGGCATAGTGGGTGGCCCAGACGTCCGCCGTCTGCCCAGGGCACATGGCGTAGGCATCACCGTCGAACAGCGTTTGCAGCCAATCGGCAGTTTGGTCGCCATGGTCAATGGCGATACCCAGGTCCTTGAGCGTTTCGGTGCAATAAAAAGTCGCCCACGCGTCGGATGTCATGCCCTTGCTCCAGGCGAACCCCCCATCGCGGTTACGCCGGGACTGGATATAGCTGTGCAGGGCCGGCGTATCGACGCTGTCGAGGCGCTCGACCCAGGCCAGGCTGCGGATCGCGGCGTACGTGCACCACAAGTCAGGCTGGCCATTGCCCAGGCCGTGCCCTTGGGTAAGGGGTGACGTGGTCATTGCTTGCCCCCCACGAAGCGCAGGTTGGTCTTCTTCCAGCTTTTTTGCGAGCCACCGCTCTTGTTGATGGCCGACAAGTTGTTGACGAACAGCACACGGCTCCAGCGCAGCCCCATCAGCTGCTCGGAACGTGCCAGCAGCTGCGCTTGCAATGGGCCTTCCTGGGCGTTGTCCCAGTGCACGTCACGTTCAAGGATTAACGCGGCGCTGTCGTTCTGGCGGTCGATTTCGATCACATAGCCGGTGGCGTCGCAGGCGCCGTAGACCACCTCTTCGACGGCGCGAATCTCAAGGTCCACCCCGGCCACCGCGATGCTGTCGCTGTCGCGGCCATTGACCAACAGGCTGGGGCTACTCCGCCCGGCTTGCCAAGGCGCGGTAAGGGTGACGCTGTCGCCGGTGTCCAGCCGCAGTAACGGCCGCGCATACAGGTTCAGCGGGGTGACGACGAGGCGGCCGGTCAGGCCTTCGGCGGGCGTTACCAGCCTGCCGTCCGGCAACAGCAGCTCGAAATAATTCGTGGCCGTGGCCAGGCGCATCTGCTGGCCCGCGCCTACGGCTGCCAGCGTGCCGGTCTCGGTACTGCCATAACTGGCGTCGTGTACCTCGCAGTGCCACCCGCGGGCCAAACGGTCACGAAACGGCTGGGTGTTGACCTCGCCCAGCAGCATGATCGTGCGCACCGACTGGGCAAACGTGTCGAGCAGCTCCCGCTGCTTGAGGTAGCGGGTCAGTTGCACCAGTACGCCGGGGGCGATGAACAGCACCGTGGGCCGGTAGGTGTCGAAGGTCGTGCACACCCGTTCCCAGTCGGTGATGCCGGTGGTAAAGGGATAGAGCCGTACATGGGACACGTCGAGGTATTCGCAGACGTTGGCGATCAGGTCGCCGACCGGCACGATGTCCGATGGCATCAGGTTGGCCACCCGCGCACCGGGCTGCAGCACCGCTCGCCAGTGGCTGGCGACGCTGACGGCATTCCAGATGATGTCGTGTTTCAGGCGCGGGGTTGGGGTTGGCTCGCCGGTAGTGCCGGTGGTGGCGTAGTACTTGGCCGCATCGCCAAGGGCTACGGTGCAAAACGCCAGGGGTTGGCTTTTCAGCGCAGCCTTGGCGGTCAGCGGCAATTGCTGAAACGCTGTGAAGCTGTAGGGGCCAATCCCTGCGTAATGGCTACTGTGTTGCGCACGCGTCCAGACTGCTTGCAACTTGCGTTCATAAAATGCGGCATCGGGCACGCGCCCGACCTGCTGTTGAAGTTCGCCCTCGGCATCCTTCAACACGCCGAAATCCTTATCGCCATGAACTAACATCGACTCGCCCTCTCGAATAAACAATGCAGAGAATTGGCGAGCGACGGGGGTTAAGTAAAATACTTAATAGTAAGTAGCGGTGAGAGTCGGACGGTATTACTGGGCCGAAATAGAGCCTTTTGCGTGGGTTGTATGTAGTGCTTTTCTGATCGAAATCAGCGATTCGGCCTTTGTTTATGGCGAGATATCAAACAAAGATGATTTCCATATTTGCCAAATCTCATAACTTCGGCATGGACGTCTAGGCGCGGCCTTAGGGCGCGAAAGGGCTGCAAAGCAGCCCCCACGCTAGTTGCACTTACACGGAAATCTCTGACCGCACTTACACCGCGCAGCGCCACAGCCGGGCGATATCACCGGCACGCGCCTGCAGCAGCTCGCGGGCGTTGGCGCACGCCTGCTCCAGGCTCATCGGCCCGCTGGCCAACGCAAAGGCCGCGTCGATGCCGTGGCCATACAACTGTTGATACCCCTCCCCCAGCGTGCCCGCCAGCACCACCACCGGTACACCATGGCGCTTGGCGACCCGGGCCACGCCCATTGGCGTCTTACCACGCAGGGTCTGGGCATCGAAACGTCCCTCGCCGGTCAGCACCAGGTCGGCGCCTTGTACCAGCGCGTCCAGGCCAGCGAGCTCTGCTACCACCTCGACGCCAGGGCGGAACTGCGCGCCCATGAATGCCTTGGCGGCAAAGCCCATGCCGCCTGCAGCGCCGCAGCCCGGGAAGTCACGCACGTCCTCGCCCAGCAAGTGCGCGCAGTGATCCGCAAAGTGCCCCAGTGCCTGGTCCAGTGCTTGTACTTGCTGCGGGTTTGCCCCCTTCTGCGGGCCGAAGATCGCCGAAGCGCCATTGGCACCGCAGAGTGGGTTGTCGACGTCGGCAGCAACCTCGACCTGGACCTCGGCCAGCCGAGGGTCGAGGTCGCTGGCATCGATACGTGCCAGCTTTGCCAGGGCCAGCCCCCCTTCTTCCAGTGCTTGCCCCTCGGCATCCAGCAGCCGCAGCCCCAGGGCGCGCAGCATGCCACTGCCGCCGTCATTGGTGGCGCTGCCGCCAATGGCCAAGACAATGCGGCGGGCACCCGCAGCCAGGGCGGCGGCGATCAGTTCGCCGGTGCCCCAGGTGCTGCTGCGGCAGGCATCACGCTGCTGGGTGGGCACCAATTGCAGGCCACTGGCCTGGGCCATTTCGATGATCGCCGTGCGGCTCTGCGGCAGCCAACCCCAGCCGGCCTCGACGCTGTGCCCCAACGGCCCACGTACAGCCAGGCGGCGTAATTCGCCCTGGCTGGCTGCCAAGATGGCGTCCATGGTGCCCTCACCGCCGTCGGCCATGGGACATTCGACCAGCTCGGCATCCGGCCACACCTCGGCCAGGCCGGTGGCAATAGCGCGGGCAACACCGGCAGCGTCGAGGCTGTCCTTGAACGAGTCGGGGGCGATGACGATCTTCATGGGGATTCTCCTGTCCAGATGAGCGGCATGCTGACAGTTGCCTGGCAAGGTGGCCTCGGTCAAATGCACAAGACGGCGGAGGCGTTGTTTGGGCAAATGCCTTTGGCCCGCGCTTCACTCAGCTCGCAACAACTGCAACCCCAGGTACAGGCTGAGCATCCCCTCCATCCTCAAGGGGTCGACCTCGCCCAGCTCGGCGATCCGCTCCAGCCGGTAGCGCAGGCTGTTGCGGTGAATGCCCAAGGCGTCGGCACAAGCCTGGCTCTGGCCATCATGGGCACACCAGGCGCGCAAGGTCGCAATCAGCTGACCACTGGCGTCCTTGGCGCGGATGCGTTGCAGCGGTTGCAACAGCTCATCCAGCGCATCGTCATTGCGATGCCGCCACAGCAAGGCCGGTAGCCGGTACCGCTCAAGGCTGAGCAGGCGCTCGGCCGGCAGCACCTCTTGCCCATAAGCCAGCAGGTCGCGCACCCGGCGATAACCACGGCGCAGTTGTTCCAGGCTTTGCGCCACGCACCCCAAGGCCAAGCGCTCAACCTGCCAGCCGTGACGCTCGAGGCGCTCCAGCAACCGCGCTTCGTCCAGCACCAGACCCGCCGGGCGACACCACAGCAGCGATTGCCGTGCGGGGCTGACGCACCAGCTGTCCGGGTAACGGCTCATCAGCCAGGACGACAGGGCTTCGGCAGGCGGCCCTGATTCCAGCTCGAACAGGCAAGGTACCCTTGGCAGTTGCGGCTTCAGGCCGAGCTGACGGGCTTCATCGAGCAGCCGAGGCGAATCGCCGCTGCCGCCTAACAGCAAGGCCAGCAGGTCGTCGCAGCGTTGCCGCCGCCATTGCTGTTCAACCTGCAGGTGGCGCTGGGCCAGGAGCATTTCAGCAGTCATGCGCACCAGTTCGCCATAGGTACGCAACTGCTGCGGGTCGCCGGTCAGGCCCAACACCCCCATCAGCCGGCCATCGAGCATCAGTGGCAGGTTCACCCCGGGCTGCACGCCTTTGAGGCACTTGGCCGCGTCCACGTCGAGCTCGACGATCCGGCCGTTGGCCAGCACCAGTTGTGCGCCCTCGTGGCGGGTGTTGATGCGCTCTGGCTCGCCACTGCCCAGGATCAACCCCTGGCTGTCCATGACATTGACGTTGCACGGCAAAATGGCCATCGCCCGATCAACGATATCCTGCGCCAGGTCATGGTCGAGTTCGAACATTCAAGGGTCCTTAGGGTGGTAGGCTTTGGTCCCGGGCACAGCGCCCCTGGTCAATCGCTGTGCAAAAGCACAAAGACAGGCACGCCGCTGTCCCCGAGACTCGTCAGGGCGAGCGCCGGAACAGGCGACGCGGTGACAACCATAAAAACAGAGAACCCGATCATGGCACACAGCCCCGCCCCTGACCAAGGCACGGACACCACCCGCAATGCGCTGTACCGGCGCATCACCCTGCGCCTGCTGACCGGCGCGGCTGAAGCCGGCTTCTTCCCTGGCGTGGTGCTGTACCTCTCGCGCTGGTTCCCGGCGGCCCGTCGCGGCGGCATCATGGCCTTGTTCATGTCGGCGATCCCGGTGTCGGGGCTGTTGGGCGGGCCGTTTTCCGGCTGGATCCTCGAACATTTCGCCGCCGGCCAGCATGGCCTTGCCGGCTGGCAATGGCTGTTCCTGATTCAGGGCCTACCCACCGTCGTGCTGGGTTGCCTGGCAATCCGCCTGCTCAGCGACGGCTACCAGAAAGCCGCCTGGCTGAGCCCGGCCGAACGCCAATTGATCGAAGCCGACCTGAAGGCCGATGCCGCGAGTAAACCCGCCACCACCGGTGACGGCGTGCTCGCGGTGTTGACCAACCCGTTGATCTGGACGTTCGGCTTCGTCTACTTCTGCATCCAGAGCGGTGTGTACGCGATCAACTTCTGGCTGCCGTCGATCATCAAGAACATGGGCTTCGACAACCCCTTGTTGATTGGCTGGCTGAGCGCCATTCCGTACCTGCTGGCGGGCGTGTTCATGATCGTCTGCGGGCGTTCGGCAGACCGGCGCAACGAACGTCGCTGGCACTTGGTCGTGCCGATGCTGATGGGCGCCATTGGCCTGTTGATTGCGGTCAACTTCGCCGGCAACCCGACCATCGCCATTCTTGGCCTGTCGATCGCCACCATGGGCGCCCTCACCGGCCTGCCGATGTTCTGGCCAATGCCTACCGCCCTGCTCAGCGCGGGTGCAGCCGTGGCCGGCCTTGCGCTGATCAACTCGGTGGGCCAGATGGCCGGCTTCCTCAGCCCGTACCTGGTGGGTTTCATCAAGGACCAGACCGGCTCGACCGATGCTGCGCTGTATTCGTTGGCGGCATTGATCGTGGTCGGTAGCCTGGTGGCGCTGCGGGTAACGCGCGCAGGGGCGTTGGCCACAGCCAAGGCCAACTAGAACGCCTGTGTAGGAGCAGCCTTGTGCTGCGAAGAGGCCGGTGATAGCAGCGAACATTTGCTGTGTGATCACCGGCCTCTTCGCAGCACAAGGCTGCTCCTACAGGGCAATGCCCCCGATCGTCGGCTCGGGTCAGCAACTCATCACCACAGGCGTCAAATGGTTCCAAAGGCCCCTTTGGAGAACCCCCATGACCCAGCACGCCGTGGCCCGCCTCGATCAGCTCGACCCCAACCGCCCCCTGCGCGTGCAGGCCGGCAGTGAAGAACTCATCCTGATCCGCCAGGGCGACCTGGTGCATGCCTACCAGGCCAACTGCCCGCACGCTGGCGCCCCGCTCGAAGAGGGCGTGATCTGCTCGGGGCTGCTGGTCTGCCCATGGCACAAGGCGGCGTTTGCCGTGGACGAAGGTGCGGTGTGCGAACCGCCGGCACTGGCCGACCTGCGCCGCTACCGTGCGTGGGTCAAAGGTGATGAGGTGTGGGTGGATGACCAACCCCTGGCCAAGGCCGAGCCCCCGCGGCACAGCGATGCCCGTTGTTTCGTGGTAGTCGGTGCCGGCGCCGCCGGCAGTGCCGCCGTCGCTACCTTGCTGCGGCACGGTTTCGCCGGCCGCCTGGTCTGGCTCGACCAGGAACACCAGTCGGCCTACGACCGGACCGCGCTCAGTAAATTCGTCATTGCTGGGCAAATGCCACCTGATGAGGTCCCAGCCTTGCTCGAAGCGGATGACTTGCGCAAAGGCCACCTGATCCGTCAGCACGGCAAGGTCCGCGCACTCAACAGCGAGAAACGCCAGATCATCCTTGCCGACGGGCAGCACATCGACTATGACGCTTGCCTACTGGCAACGGGCGGTAAAGCGCAACGTCCAGCGCTCCCCGGGGCAGACCTGCCGGGTGTATTCACCCTGCGCTCACGTGAGGACGCCGCGCTGTTGCTCGACGCCGCAGAACCCGGGCAGCCGGTGGTGATCGTCGGCGACGGTTTCATCGGCCTGGAGGCCGCCGCTGCACTGCGCAAGTACGGCCTGCAGGTGCACCTGGTCACCCGCCATGAGGTGCCGTTGGCCAAACAATTGGGTGAACGTATCGGGCGCAGCATTCGCGAACTGCACGAACGCAAAGGCGTGGTCTTTCACGGCCCCACCGAAGTCGAACGTTTCGAAGGCCAGGGTAAGGTGGAGGCCGTGTTGCTGGCCAACGGTGAACGGCTGCAGACGCCATTGGTATTGCTGGGCACCGGGGTCAAACCTGCCACGGCCTATGTGCAAGGGGTGGCGCTGGCCGATGATAAATCGCTGCCGGTCAATGCCGAAATGCGTGCGGCACCCGGGCTGTGGGCCGCCGGAGATATCGCCACCTTCCCCCTGGCTGGCCGGCCCGTGCGCATCGAACACTGGCGCCTGGCCCAGCAACACGGCGTGATCGCTGCGGCCAACATGCTCGGCGAGCAGCGCCGCTACGAAGATGTGCCGTTCTTCTGGACCTACCAGCATGGGCGCACCTATGAAGTCCTGGGGCATGCACGGGACTGGAACCGCATCGAGTTCGTCGGCCAGCCGGAGCAAGGCGACTTCGTCGCGCTGCAATGTGTGGATGAGCAGGTCGAGGCCGTCATCGCCAAGGGCTACTCGGATGCCATGGCGCAGCTGTCGCAGCGGATGAAACGGCCATTACGGCTGGACGAGGCGCTGAAGCTGATTGGCTGACTTTTTCGGGAAAAAATCAGCTATGGTTTCCCCACCTCTAATAACAAGCATTTCGTGGAGCGCCCATGGCCGCGCACACCCCTTCACCCCGCGCCAGTGAACTGGCCGCCTTCGTCGACTGCCACTTCGCCGAGCGCGGCCTGACGCCAGAACCGGTGATTGCCGAATCCTGGTACCGCAGCATCACCCAGCACCGCCTGGACCCTGAACTGCGCCACGTCGACAACATCCTCAGCGCTGCCGAAATCCGCCAGCACCAGGCCCAACACGAGGCCTACCTGAGCATCGCCAGCCAAGGTGTCAGTGGCCTTGCAAGGCGTGTGGTGGACGCCGGTTTCGCCGTGCTGCTCAGCGACGCCGACGGCATCACCCTTGATGCCCGCCTGCCAGCCGACCACCAGCGTTATACCCGCTCCGGGTTGATTGTCGGCGCGCGCTGGGACGAGTCGATCGCCGGAACCAACGGCATCGGCACTGCACTGGCCTCGCAGCAAGCGCTGACCATCCACCGCCAGGAACACTTCCTGGCAACCAACGCCCGGCTCAGTTGCTCGGTGGCGCCGATCTTCGATGCCCACAACCAACTGCTCGGCTGCCTCAACGCGACCTGCCTCTATAACGACGGCCCCAAGCAGGCCCAGCACCTGACCTTGCAGTTGGTGACCCTGTACGCCCGGCTGATCGAGAACAGCCATTTTCGCCAGCGCTACCGCGACTGCCTGACCTTGGCCATCAAGCCGCGTGACGATTTCTCCGACCTTGCCGCCGAGCAACTGCTGGCCCTGGACGAAGGCGGCCGGGTGATCGGCGCCAATCGGGCGGCCTTCCTGGCGCATGCCGGCACGCTGTTGGGCGTGGCGATCGAGCAACTGCTGCCCGCCAACATTGACCAGTTGCTGGACCTTACGCGCGGCGGTGCCCGTGGCACTCAATTGCACGGGCATGTGCAAGCGCATCTGCTGGACGTCGGCCTGCGCATACCGGCCGGCTACCGCCAATCCACGCCGTCGCGGCCCCTGCCGGCGCGTGCGGCGTACCCCACGCTTGAGCAATTGGCAGGCGAGGATGCACAGTTGCAACAGGGGGTGAAACGCCTGCGCAAGGTGCTCGACAAGGACATCGCCATTTTGCTGAACGGCGAAACCGGTACCGGCAAGGAGGCCTTCGCCCGTGCCTTGCACCAGGCTAGCCAGCGCCACGCCAAACCCTTCGTCGCACTCAACTGTGCAGCGATACCCGAGTCGCTGATAGAAAGCGAACTGTTCGGCTACCGCGCTGGCAGCTTTACCGGTGCCAACCGCAAGGGTATGAAAGGCAAGCTGGAGCAGGCCAATAGCGGCACGTTGTTCCTTGATGAGATCGGTGACATGCCAACGCACCTGCAAACGCGCCTGCTGCGGGTGCTTGCCGAACGCGAACTGGTACCACTGGGCGCAGAGGCGCCGGTGACGCTGGATATTCAGGTGATTTCGGCAACGCACCAGGACCTGCAAGCCATGATCGGCGATAAAGGCTTTCGCGAAGACCTTTACTACCGGCTATGCGGCATGCGCATGACATTGCCGGCATTGCGTGAGCGCAGTGACCGACGTGAATTGATCGCGCGGTTGTTGGCGGGGTTGCCGGGAGGGGCTGGTTTGCGCTTGAGCGATGAGGCCCAGCGTTGCTTGCTGGGGTATGCCTGGCCGGGGAACGTGCGGCAGTTGCTCAATACGTTGCGCCAGGCGGTAGCGCTGGCGGAAGGTGGGGTCATAGAGCTGGCAGATTTGCCGGAGGAGCTACTGAACCGTGCAGTGCCTGCCAGGCCAAAAGTGCTGGAACAGCAGGTCGAAGATGCCGAGGCGCGGCACTTGCTGGAGGTTTTGAAGCGAGAGCGCTGGAACATGAGCCTGGCGGCAGAGGCTGCGGGGATTTCGCGGTCGACGTTGTATCGGAAAATGAAGCGGTACGGGATCGTTCAGCCGAACCAGTTGGGGTGACTGTACCGGCCTCTTCGCGGGCAAGCCCGCTCCCACAGGAAAGTCCACAGGCTTGAAAACTGTGGTGTACCAGTAGGAGCGGGCTTGCCCGCGAAGAGGCCAGTAAAGCCAACCCTTATCCCTGGATGTACACCACCTGCGTACGCGTGTACTCATACAACCCGTGCTTGCCATCCGCCCCGCCGATCCCGGACTTGCGTGCCCCGGCATGGAAGCCCTGCATGGCCTCGAAGTTCTCGCGGTTGATGTAGGTCTCGCCAAAATCGATCTCGCGGCTAGCCTTCAACGCCGCGTTCAGGTCGCGGGTGTACAGCGAAGACGTCAGCCCGTACTCGCTGTCATTGGCCAAGGCAATCGCCTCATCCAGGTCATCGACCACCTGGATCGGTAGCACCGGCCCAAAAATTTCCTTGCGCATGATCTCCATGTCGGCGGCGCAGCCCGCGAGCACGGTCGGCTGGTAATGGAACCCGGCCCCCAGGTCCGCTACCTGCCCGCCGGTCACCAACTGGGCGCCCTGCCCGACCGCCGTGCGCACCATCTGCGCTACCTTGTCGAGCCCGGCCTGGTTGATCAGTGGCCCCATGTCCAGGTCGGCCTGGCGCGACGGGTCACCGTAACGGGTCGCGGCCATGGCCTGGGCCACCTTGTCGACGAAGGCGTCGGCTACCTTGCGCGCCACATACACCCGCTCGGCGCAGTTGCACACTTGGCCAGTATTGATCACCCGCGAGGCAACAATGGCTTTCGTCGCCAAGTCCAGGTCAGCGTCCGCCAGCACGATCGCCGGGGCCTTGCCGCCCAGTTCAAGGTTGAGCTTGGTGATGTTCGGCGCTGCCGCCGCCATGATCCGTGCCCCCGTGGCGACGCTGCCAGTAAAGCTGACCAGGTCGATACCAGCATGGCTCGACAGCCCATGGCCGACGCTGGCCCCCTTGCCACCGACCACGTTGAACACCCCCGCTGGCAGGTCGGTCTCGGCCACCAGCTTGGCGAACTCATAGCAGTTGATGGGCGTTTCTTCACTGGGCTTGATCACGATGGTATTGCCCGTGAGCAGCGCCGGCGCCATCTTGCGGGCGATGAGGAAGAATGGGAAGTTCCAGGGCAGTATCCCAGCCACCACACCCAGCGGCTTGCGCATCAGGAAAATGTGCTCGTTGGCACGGTCGCTGGTCAGTACCTCGCCTTCAAGGCGCCGCGCCCATTCCGCCATGTAGTCGAGGTAGTCGGCGGTGAAGTTTACCTCGACCTGCGCCAGCCCCGGCACCTTGCCGCCTTCCTGGGTGATGATGCGCGCTAAGCGGTCGGCATTGGCACGCACCTTGGCGGCGATCTGACGCAGGTAGCCGGCGCGTTCGATGGCAGGTTTCGCTGCCCAGCCTTTTTGCGCTTTGCGTGCCGCAGCAATGGCCCGCTCCACCTGATCGACCGGCGACTCCGGCACACGCCCCAGTAACTGCGCGTTGGCCGGGTTGTACACCTCGATCAGCCCCTCGCTGGGTACGAAGGCGTTGTCGATGTAGTTCTGGTAGATCGCTTCAGTCATGGTCATCTCACTCCTGTGACGGGTTGTCGGCCAGTGACGGCTGGGCGGCCGGCTTGGCGCTGAATTGCTGCCAGGCGTTGCCTTCGCTTTTCAGGTCATGGGCACGCTTGATGAGGTACTGGTGCACCTGCTCGACCTGCTCGGGCTTGAGGTTGTCGGCAAACGACGGCATGCCATCCGGCACGCGGCCGCCATAGAGGATGCCGAGGAACATCTGGTGCTTGTCAGCACTGAGTTTGCGCAGGTCTGGCAGTACACCGCCGCTGACGGCATGGATGCCGTGGCATTGTGAGCAGTTGCCGTCGTACAGGGCCGCACCGGCGGCGACAGTCTTGGCGTCAGCGGTCAAGGGTGGGGGTTCGGGCGCATTGGCGGGCGGCGCTGGCTCACGCAATTTGGCGGTACCGCCAATCTTGTAGGTCAGCACTTGCGAGAACGGCTGTACCCCGGCACGCAACGACAACGCCCCGGCAAACGTCGAGAAGGCCCCGCCCCAGCCGGCCATGAAGGTGACGTACTGCTCGCCATCGACCGAATAGGTGATCGGCGCTGCCATCACGCCACTGGCGGCGGGTGATTCCCACAGCTTCTTGCCGGTGTCAGCGGCATAGGCGATCACACGGCCATCGGCGCTGCCCTCGAACACCAGGTTGCCGGCGGTGCTCAGGGTGCCGCCGTTGAAGATGGTGATGTAGGGCACCTCCCAGGCCGGCGCCTGTTTCACCGGGTCCCAGGCGATCAGCTTGCCGGACCAGGTCTTGGCCATCTCCAGCAGGCCATCGGCACCCTCGGGCATCATGCCGGTGCGTAAGCCCAGTTGGTACACGCTTTTGAACGGGTTGCGCTTGGGCGCCTCGGGGATGTGCTCGTAATAGGCCGACATGATATGCGCCGGGATATACACCAGGCCAGTGTTGGGGTTGTACGACATTGGGTGCCAGTCATGCGCACCCCAGAATGCCGGGGTCACCAGCTTGCGCTTGCCGTCCTTCCAGTAGGCCGCTGCCTCATCGTCGAGAATCGGCCGCCCGGTTTTCATGTCGATGCCCTTGGCCCAGTTCACCGGCACGATATTCTTCGCAGACAGCAACTCGCCGGTGGCCCGGTCGAGCACATAGAAGAAGCCATTCTTGGGCGCCTGCATCAGCACTTTGCGTTGTTTGCCGTTAATCGGCAGCTCGGCAAGAATCATGTGCTGGGTGGCGGTGAAGTCCCAGGCATCACCGGGGGTGGTCTGGTAGTGCCAGGCGTATTCGCCCGTATCGGCATTGACCGCGACAATCGACGACAGGAACAGGTTGTCGCCTTTGGCCTGGCTGCGCCATTTAGGGTCCCACATCGAGCCGTTGCCAACGCCGATGTACAACAGGTTCAGCTCAGGGTCGTAGGCGAACGAATCCCAGGCCGTGCCGCCGCCGCCCCACTCGACGAAGGCGTCGCCGTGCCAGGTCTTGCTGGCGATCTCCATGGCCTTGTCTTCAGGCGGCAGCTTGGGGTCACCCGGCACGGTGAAGAAGCGCCAGGCCTGCTTGCCGGTCTCGGCGTCATAAGCCGTCACATAGCCGCGCACACCAAATTCCGCCCCACCATTGCCAATGATGACCTTGCCGTTGACCACCCGCGGCGCACCGGTGATGGTATAGCTGCGCTTATGGTCGTCGCGGGTGTCCACCGACCACACGCGCTGGCCTGTCTTGGCATCGATCGCCTCCAGGCGCCCGTCCAGCACGCCGACGTAGACCTTGCCCTGCCACACGGCCACGCCGCGGTTTACCGCATCACAGCACGCCTCACCGGCGCGATTGCGGTCTGACTGCGGGTCGTATTTCCACAGCAGCTTGCCGTTGCGGGCATCCAAGGCATACACCACGGAAAACGGCCCCGTGGTGTACATCACCCCATCGACCACGATAGGCGTGGCTTCTACACCCCGGTCCAGGTCGAGCTTATAGCTCCAAGCCAGGCCCAATTGATTGACATTGTCCTGGTTGATGGCCTTGAGCGGGCTGAAGCGTTGTTCATCGTAGGTACGGCCGTGGCTCATCCAGTTGCCAGGTTCCTGGTCGGCCTGGATGATCCGCTTGCCATCCACTTCTGCAGCAAAAGCGGTTGCGCAGCACGCCAAGGCAAGGGCCAGGCAGCCCAAGGCGTGCGGAAGGGGCCGGCGGTGCGGGCCTGTTCGGTTCATGGTCGGTTCTCCGTTCTTGTTATGGCGACACCGCATCAGGCGTCGATAACAGACAGAGCAACGGCTGTGCCAGCATCAGCCAGCACCCTCGAAACAGGCATTACAGAGCGGTTGCTAGCCAAACGGTCGGGCAATGGCTGAGACCTGCACATGCAGCAGCCATGGCACAGCTGATGCAGGCATGGCACAGGTGTGTCAGCCACTGTGGCGGGCTTTCAATGGCGTGCGGTTGTGTGTAAAACAGGCAGACAAGCCCACTGCAAAGGACTCAACCGCATGATCTACCGTCCCCTTGGCCAGAGTGGCCTGCAGGTTTCCGCCCTTACCCTGGGCAGCATGATGTTCGGCGAGCAGACCAGCACCGAGGACTCACTGCGGATCATCGAAAAAGCCTGGGACCAGGGCATCAACTTCATCGACACCGCCGATGTCTACAACAGTGGGCGTTCGGAAGAAATCGTCGGCGAAGCCGTAGCGCGCCATCGCCAGGACTGGATAGTGGCGTCCAAGGTCGGCTTTGGCCCGGCCGACGGCCTGCCCAACCGCAGCGGGCTTTCGCGCAAGCACATCTTCAATGCCATCGACGCGACGCTCACGCGCATGGACCTGGACTACCTCGACGTTTACTACCTGCACCGCGAAGACCACAAGGTACCGCTGGAAGAAACCGTGCAAGCCATCGGCGACCTGCTGCGCCAAGGCAAGATCCGCTATTGGGGCGTGTCCAACTTCCGCGGTTGGCGCATTGCCGAGCTGTGCCACCTGGCCGAGCGACTCGGCGTGGCCAAGCCGGTGGTGAGCCAACCGCTGTACAACATCGTCAACCGCCAGGCAGAACCCGAACAGCTGACCGCTGCGGCCAACCATGGCCTGGGCGTGGTGCCGTTCAGCCCCTTGGCCCGCGGTGTGCTCAGCGGCAAGTACGCACCCGGCTCGGTGCCGTGCCGGGCGCCAGGACAAGCGGATCATGGAAGTGGAATGGCGCCAGGAATCATTGGCCATCGCACGCCAGATCCAGGCGTATGTCGAAGCCAAGGGCGTGGGCATCGTCGAGTTCGCGATTGCCTGGGTACTTAATAACCAACTGGTGAGTTCGGCCATTGTCGGGCCGCGCACCGAAGCACAATGGGACACCTATGCCGGCGCATTGAACGTGAAAATCTCGGCGGAGGATGAAGCGTTCATCGATTCGCTGGTAACGCCGGGGCATGCCTCGACGCCAGGGTTCAATGACGTGGCGCACTACGTGAGTGGGCGACTGGCGCGCAATTGATGGCAGCCGTTTGATTGAAGCCAAGGGGCCGCAAAGCCGCTTGGCGGTTATACCGCGTTGCGGCAGATACAAAAAAAGCTCCCTATCTTTCGATACGGAGCTTTTCTTTACACGCCACACAATTGCCAGGCTTCACGCCGTTCGATCAAGCACCCAGGTCAACCCGCAAGGTTGCAAGCACCTATTCGAACGCCGAGCCGGCGGGTGCGTGTCTTACTCAGGTCGCACTTGGGCGGCCTGCATGCCTTTTTGCCCTTTTTCGGCAACAAAGCTAACAGTCTGGCCTTCTTTCAGCGACTTGAAGCCGTCCGATTCAATGGCTTTGAAATGAACGAAGAGGTCGTCGCCACCACCCGCTGGGGTAATGAAGCCGAACCCTTTTTCATCGTTGAACCATTTAACTGTACCGGTTTGTCTGTTGGACATGCTCTGAGCCCTCGATGGCTTATTTGATGCGTTTTACGTGAAATTACAACGAGGGCCTTATCAAACAACCAGCCCCTGCAGTGGCATATTGAGCGCTTTGGCGACGATAAGCTACTAAGAATTCCACCAAGCCGCAAAATAGCTGTGCCCTGTACCCGATTTCCCCCGCAAAATGGGGGCTGCGGCGGTAAACAGAATCTTCGTTTAATCGCCCCTGGGCGGTGCTGCAGCCGGCCCCAGGTAACGCGAAGTCCACTCAGCCAGTGGCAATGGGGGTTGCTGATCGACGATACGCCGCCAGATCAAGCCCAGGTCATGCCCGTTGAACATCGATGCCACCCCTGCCCCTCGCCACGCCGTGGGCGTGTCGGCAATCCAGTGCCCCTGGCTGTCACGGTGGGCCATGTTGAAGCGGAAGGTGTAGTTGCCGGGGATGCCCATGCGCAGGTCGGTCACCACCAGCGCCCCGTCGATTTCGTCATAGCGCAACCAGTCATCGGTGAACCAGCGCAGGCGCTGATGCAGTGGCGCACCGGCAAGCGCAGCGGCCAGCTCAAGGTTGCGTGGCAGGCGTTGCATTTCTGGCGGTTGCTGGTCGAACCCGCTGCTGACGCCTTCGTAGTAGTCGCCGTCCGGCGTCTTGGCCAGCACGCGCCAGATCAGGCTGTTGAAGGCAATCGGCACGGCACGTACGTCGCTGACCGTGATGCCCTGCTGGTCCAACGCGGCCTGAAAGCGTTGCTCCGCCTGCATGCGCCCAGCCAGGCCAAAGCCGAGGTAGGCCGTACTGAAAACCAGTGCCAGGGTCAGCAGCCGCACGGCAGTGCCCGTCACGCCCTTGGCGAGGGTGTAGATCACTGCCGCCAGCAGCGGCACGGTGTAGACAGGGTCGATGATGAACACCGCAGCCCAGCTTTGCGGGGTCAGCGCCAACGGCCAGAACAGTTGCGTGCCATACACGGTAAAGGCGTCCAGCACCGGGTGCGTGACCAGCACCAGCCAGAACGCGAGGAACAGGCGCGGCACGGTATAGCCTTTGCCTGGCCAGCACCGGTTGACGCACCAGGCCAGCAGCAGCGCCAGCCCGGTCAGGACGAAAAGGGAGTGGGAGAACCCCCGGTGGTAGGTCATCTGCGACACCGGGTCGGCGTAGCGAATGACTACGTCCAGGTCGGGCAGTGTGGCCAGCGCTGCGCCGTACAGCAGCGCTCGGCGGCCCTGGATGCGACCGAGCACAGTGCCCTGTAGTGCGGCGCCGAGTACGGCTTGGGTCAATGAGTCCAAGGCGGGATTTCCTGAGAGGATGACGCGTGAAAGCTAACCCCCTCTACCCTCTGGGTGCAAATGCGGCTCAGTGACAAAAGATGGCAGTTGGGTTTTCACAACAACTGCCAGGTGTACACCAGGGTCAAGCGATTCTCGTCGATATCACTGCGGTAGTTGGACCGTGCCATGGCATTTCTCACGCGAATGCCCAGGCCTTTCAACGCCCCACTCTGCACCGCATAGCCGATATCCAGGTCGCGCTCCCGGTCACGGCCCTCGTAGCCCTGCCCGGTATCGACATTGTTGCCGGTGATGTACCGCACCGTTGCCGTTAGCCCCGGCACGCCCATGGCGGCAAAATTGTAGTCGTAGCGCACCTGATAGGAACGCTCGTCGGTGTAGGCGAACTCGTAGGTTGGCACCTCGTTGCCCAAGGGGGAAATGTTGGCGAATACCCGCGGGAACGGGCTGTCGCCATAAATGCCCTGATACCCTGCATGGAAGCTGTGCCCGCCATGGCGGGCGGTGAACAGCGAGAAGAATGCCTGGTTATCGATACTGCCCAGCAGGGCATCGCCGTCCTCGCGGGCGGTGAAATAGCCAAGGTTGGCGCTCAGCACCCAATCGCCGACAGGTTTGCTGTGTTTAAGGCCGACAAAGCCTTGCTCGTAGATATCTTCCAACTGCCCGTACCACAGGCTGACACTGCTTTGGTTCGCATTGAACGCGTAGTCGCCCCCCACAAAGTTGAACGCATCACCTTCAGCCTGACGCATTGGCACGTGGCCGAGCATGGCATTCATCTTGCCGTCGCCGCCCTCGTTGCGCAGGTGGGTTGAGGTCAGGTGCCCGGCTTGCAAGGTCAGCCCGTGCAGCTCGGTCGACAACAGGCTGGCACCTTGGTAAGTCGGCGGCAGCAGGCGGATATCACTGAACGTCAGCACTGGCAGGTTGGGCTGCAGTTCGCCCACCCGCAGCTCGGTTTTCGACAGCCTGGCCTTGAACGTCGGCGCCAGGCGGCTGTATTCGTCTGCGGCGCGGCCATCGCCATGCACCGGCAACAGGCCGGTATTGACCCGGTCCGGGCTGCTGTCGAGTTTGATGCCCAGCAGGCCGAGTGCATCCACCCCGAACCCCACCGTGCCAGGCGTGTACCCCGATTTGAAGTCAAGTATGAAGCCCTGGGCCCACTCCTCGGCTTTGGACTGTTGATTGGCGCCGACAATGTCGGAGAAGTCGCGGCTGAAATAGTAATTGCGGGCACTGAGGCTGGCCTTCGAATCCTCGAAGAAGCCGCCTTCAGCAGCCAGCAGCGGTGGGCTGAGCAATGTCAGGCCAATAGCGACGCAAGGGGTGTGGTTCATTCCGAAGCTCTCTTGATCTTGTTTTTATGGAATAAAGCGCTGGGAACACAGGCATCATGGGGTGCGGCGCATTACCTCCCGCGCTTGAGGCCGCCGCAGAACAAGCAGCGCGTGGGCCAGCAGGCCGAACAGCAGCCCCCAGAACGCCGCCGACAGGCCAAGGAAGGACACCCCCGAAGCGGTGACCAAAAAAGTGAACAGCCCGGCATCACGCTCAGCAGGCTCGGCGAGGCTGCGTGCCAGGGCTTCGCTGATTGCCCCGTACAGGGCCAGCCCAGCAAGGGCCGCAATCAGTGCCGCCGGAAACGCCGCGAACAGCGACATCAAGGTGGCCCCAGCAACCCCAAGCAGCAGGTACAGCACACTGCCGGCGACGGCCGCGACATAGCGCCGGCGCGGGTTTTCATGGGCCTCATGGCCTGTGCACAGGCTGGCGGTGACGGCCGCCAGGTTCAGGCCGTGGCAACCAAAAGGCGCGAGCACGGCGCCACCGATGGCGCTGGCACTGATCAGCGGGCTGGCCGGTGTGGCGTAACCGGCGTTGCGCAGCACGGCCATCCCCGGCATGAATTGCCCGGTGAGGGCCACCAGCACCATGGGCAACGCCAGGCTGAACACCGCCGCCAAGCTGAATTGCGGGGCAATCCATTGCGGCGAGGCCAGTTGCAGCACCAACGCCTCGCTGCGAAACGCCCCGCTGGCCACGGTCACGACGGCGCCCACGCACAGTACGGCAGCCACCGCATAGCGCGGCTGAAGCCTGCGCATCAGCACATAGGTGATGAACATGGCCACCACCAGCAGCGGCTGTACCGGCAAGGCGCGGAACACCTCAATGCCGAAACTGAACAAGATGCCGGCTTGCATGCCGGCGGCAATGGAGCCCGGCAGGCGCGCGATGATGCGGTCGAAGGCCCCGCTGATGCCAATCAGCAGCAGCACCAGGTTGGCCACCAGGTACGCCCCCACGGCCTGCTCCAAGCCGAGTTCAGGCAGGGCCGTGACCAACAGCGCCGAGCCTGGGATCGACCAGGCGATCACGACCGGCACCCGGTAGCGCAGGCTGAGTACAGCGCCGAGCACTCCGCTGCCCATGGAAACGGCCCAGACCCAGGAAGACAGCTGGCCATGGGACAACTGCGCGGCCTCGGCAGCGTGAAAGATGATCACCAATGGGCCGGCGTAGGAGATCATCGTCGCCAGGCAGCCGGCGACGATGGCGGACAGCGAGCTGTCCTTCATCAGGGTTTTCATTACGCTTGCGCCGCCGTGGCCAGGCCATGGCGCTTGCCACTGACCAGGTGCACGGCCATGGCCAGCGCGGCAATCGCGCCAGGGATGGCGAACGCGATGAAATTCAGTTGCAACGGCAGGTTGATGCCCATCAGCGCGCCCCCCAGCAGCGGGCCGACAATGGCGCCATTGCGGCCAATGCCCGACGCCCAGCCCAGGCCGGTGGAGCGCACCGCCAGGCCATACATCTGTGCCGCGCCGGCATACAACAGGATCTGCGTGCCGATGGTGGTGGCGCCGGCGATGAAGATCAGCAGGTACAGCACCGGCATCGGGCTGTTCACCCCCAACAGGCTGATCGACAGCGCGGCGGCAATGAAGAAACCGACCTTGACCTTGACCAGGTTGTAGCGGTCGCCCAACCAGCCCCCCAAAATCGCCCCGGCCATGCCACCGAAGTTCAGCGCCAACAGGAACGACAGGCTCGAACCCAGGCTGTAACCCGCGTTGGCCATCAGCTTCGGCAACCACGAACTGAGCGCGTAGACCATCAGCAGGCAGCAGAAGAACGCCAGCCACAGGGCCAGGGTGCGCACGGCCAGGCCGTTGCGGAACAGCTCGACGACCGAGCTGCCAGCCCCCTTGCGGTCGGTTGCCTGAAGCACGTCACCAGGCTGGATGTCGCACGCGGGGTCAAGCTGTTTGAGCAGCTTGCGGGCTTCTTCGGTGCGCCCTTTACGTACCAGGAAGCCAATGGATTCTGGCAGGTAATAGAGAATCACCGGCAACAGCAGCAGCGGTACCGCCGCAGCGAAGAACATCGACTCCCAGCCGAAACGCGGCAGCATGAAAATACCGACGCCTGCCGACAGCATGCCGCCCAGCGAATAACCGCTGAACATGATCGCCACCAGCGTGCTGCGCAGGCGTTTGGGGGCGTATTCGTTCATCAATGCCACGGCGTTAGGCATCAAGCCGCCACACCCTAGGCCGGCGATGAAACGGTAGATGCCGAACTCGCTGGGGCTGGTGGCAAAGCCGTTGAGGATGGTTGCCGTGGAGAACAAGGCGAAGCAGATGGCGATCCCCTTCTTGCGCCCGATGCGGTCGGCCAGGCTGCCGAATACCAGGGCGCCGAACATCATGCCGAACAGCGCATAACTGCCCAGGGCGCCGGCCTGCAGGGGCGTCAGGCCCCACTCTTTCATGATTACCGGCAGTACCACGCCGTAAATGAACAAGTCATAGCCGTCGAAGATCAGCAGCAGGCCGCACCAGGCCATGACCATCCAGTGGAACGCGGTAAAGCGCGCATTATCGATGATCGGGTGCACGTCAAGGGTTCGCATGGCATCTGTCTCTGTTGTTTTTGTTGTGGAGGAAAACGGTTGCCGGGGGGGGCTGGCTCAGCCGAGGTCGCCGCCCCCTACCGGCAGCGTTACGCCGGTTATGTAGGAGGCTTCGTCGGAGGCCAGGAAGAGGATGGCGCCGACCTGCTCGTCGATGCTGCCGTAGCGGTGCATCAAGCTGCTGTCGAGGGTCTGGTCGACGATTTGCTGGTACCAGGCCTTTTCCTGCGCGCTCTGCTCGGCGGCGTTGCGCGGCACGCGCCGTGGCGGTGCCTCGGTGCCGCCAGGGGCAGTGGCATTGACACGGATACCGCGCCCGGCGGTTTCGAAAGCCAGGCAGGCAGTGAGCGCGTTGACGCCACCTTTGGCCGCGCCGTAGGGCACGCGGTTGACGCCACGGGTGGCGATGGACGAGACGTTGACAATGGCCCCTGCCCCGCGTTCGAGCATGTACGGCAACGCGGCATGGCAACACCACAAGGTGGGGAACAACGAGCGGCGCACTTCGGCCTCGATCTGTTCCACTTCGTAGTGTTCAAAAGGTTTGGCCCAAATGGTGCCGCCGACATTGTTGACCAGGATGTCGAGGCGGCCAAACGCTTCGACCGCAGCGGCCATGACGCGGGCACAATCGCTGTGCAGTTCGAGGTCGGCGGTGAGGGTCAGCATGCCCTCCCCGGCCAATTCGTGGACCAACTCGGAGCGGTCCACCGCCACCACCTGCGCGCCTTCGGCCTTGAGCCGCCAGCACACGCCGCGGCCAATGCCTTGGGCGGCGCCGGTGACCAGGGCGACTTTGCCTTGAAATCTTGTGTTCATCAGTATTTCTCCATGCTGACGCGGACGCTGTGGGAGCGGGCTTGCCCCGCTAGCAGACCCCACGGTGGATGGCACGGGCTGCGCCCGTGTTCGCGGGGCAAGCCCGCGCCCACAAGGGCGGCCCCAAGGAAACTCAGGCCGCGGCGGCGAACTTCTCGTAGTAGAAGTTCGCCGGCGTAATGCCCTGCTCGCGAACGTACTGGCTGACTGCCTCGACCATCGGCGGTGGCCCGCACAGGTACACGTCCACATCGCCGTCATTGAGGTGGCGCGGTTCGATGTGCTGGGTTACATAGCCTTTCTGCGGGTACTGGCTGTCTGGGTTGGCCACGCAGGCGCTGAAGGTGAAGTTTGCAATGCGCGCCGCCAAGGCCTGCAGGCGGTCCAGTTCGACCAGGTCGAAGTCGTTGGTGACCCCGTAGATCAGGTGCACCGGGTATTCGCTGCCCTGCTCGGCGATCTTCTCCAGCATCGCGGTGAACGGTGCCAGCCCGGTGCCACCTGCCAGCAACAGCAGTGGGCGCTGGATCGGCCGCAAGTAGAAGCTGCCCAGCGGCCCAGCCAGGCTCATGCTGTCGCCGGCCTTGGCCAGGTTGGTGAGGAAGCTGCTCATCAAGCCGCCCGGCACATTGCGGATCAGGAAGCTGACCTCGCCGTCCTTTTGCAGCGAGCTGAACGAGTAAGCGCGGCTCTGCTCGCTGCCGGGCACCTTGAGGTTGACGTATTGCCCAGGCAGGAATGCCAGCCGGCTCAGCGCCTCGCCCTTGATCGACAGGGCAATGGTGCTCGCCGACAACTGGCGCACGTCGCTGATGGCGGCTTCGAAACTGGCCTGTTCGGTCTTGCACACGTGCGAAGAGGCCGGAATGCGCACCACACAGTCGGATTCAGCCCGCATCTGGCAGGTCAGCACATAGCCTTCGGCGATTTCGTCCTCGCTCAGGGCGTCTTCGATGAAGTTGTCGCCCAGGTCGTAGCGCCCGGACTCGGCCTTGCACTTGCAGGTGCCGCAGGCGCCGTCGCGGCAGTCCAGCGGGATGTTGATGCCCTGGCGGTAGGCGGCGTCAGCCACGGTCTCATGGCCAGTGGCCTCGATGAAGCGGGTTACCCCGTCCTCGAAATTCAGTGCGATCTGGAAGCTCATGTTGCACCTCGCGGGCGAGCCTGCCCGCGGCGCGCCATGCGGCACACCGGGCGGCTCGCGTTACCTCGGTTCAGATGTGGTAGATGTCGATGACCTGACGCACGTAGTCGTTCTTCAGGACCACCTTCTTGGCCTTGATCAACGGCTGCTCGCCGCGCAAATCGAGGGTGTAGAAGCTGCTGCCGAAGTAGCTGTCGGTGGTCTTGTAGCGAAAGCTCAGGGTGTGCCAGTTGAAGCGCACCTGGCAGTAACCCTCGCCCTGCTCGACGATCTCGATGTTGCTGATGTTGTGCGAGGTACGGGTGTCCGGCACGGTCGCGCTGGAGCGCTCGGTCTTGATGCGGAACACCCGGTCCTCGAGGCCACCACGGTTGCCGTACCAGATCAGCGAGATTTCGCTTTGTGGGTCTTCGGTGAGGCGGTCGTCATCGTCCCAGGACGGCATCCAGAAGCTGGCATCGGCTGCGTACAGCTCCAGCCACTGGTCCCATTCGGCGTCGTCCAGGTAGCGCGCTTCGCGGTAGAGGAAGTCGCGCACGGTTTCGTAGAGGCTCATTGCACGGCCTCCACGGGGATCAGTTGCTGTTCATCCTTGAGCGCCTGGATCATGGTGTCCTGCCAGTACTTGTGCTGCAGCACGAACAGGCCTTCGTCCTCGGTGCGCACGCCTGACAGCAGCGGCTTGAGCTCGATTTCCTGGGCCGCCTCGTCAGCGCCCTCGACCCAGTGGGCAGCGCCGCGGGACATGTCATTCCAGCCGGTGCCGCCACCGTAACCGGTCTGGCACGAGCGGAACTCTTCGAGGTCGTCCGGAGTGGCCATGCCGCTGACGTTGAAGAAGTCCTCGTACTGGCGGATGCGCTTGGCGCGGGCGTCAGCGCTCTCGCCTTTGGGCGCGATGCAGTAGATGGTGATTTCGGTCTTGTTCACCGAAATCGGCCGGGCAATACGGATCTGCGAACTGAATTGGTCCATCAAGTACACGTTGGGGTACAAGCAGAGGTTGCGCGAGTTCTCGATCATCCAGTCGGCGCGTGCCTGTCCGTAATCGGCGGCCAGCTGGTCACGGCGCTCGTAGGCCGGGCGGTCTTCTGGGTTGGCCCAGCGGGTCCATAGCAGCAGGTGGCCATGATCGAAGGAATAGAAGCCCCCGCCCTGCTTGGCCCAAGCGCCTGCGCTCATGGTCTTGATCTCGTCCCCCGACTCGCGCTGTTTGCGCTGGTTCTGGGTGGCGGCGTAGTTCCAGTGCACGGAGCTGACGTGGTAGCCATCGGCGCCGTTCTCGGCGGTGAGCTTCCAGTTGCCTTCGTAGATATACGAACTGGCGCCACGCAGCACTTCCAGGCCTTCGGGCGACTGGTCGACGATCATGTCGATGATCTTGGCCGACTCGCCCAGGTGCTCTACCAGCGGTTTCACATCGGCATTCAAGCTGCCGAACAGAAAGCCCCGGTACGACTCGAAGCGCGCGACCTTGGTCAGGTCGTGGGAGCCGTCGCAGTTGAAACTGTCGGGGTAGCCGGCGTTGCTCGGGTCTTTGACCTTGAGCAGTTTGCCGCTGTTGTTGAAGGTCCAGCCATGGAATGGGCAGGTGTAGCTGGCACGGTTACCGCGCTTGTGCCGGCACAGCATGGCGCCGCGGTGGCTGCAGGCATTGAGGAAGGCATTGAGTACCCCGTCCTTGTTGCGCGCGATAAAGATCGGCTGGCGCCCCATGGTCAGGGTGAGGAAATCGTTTTTCTCGGGGATCTGGCTTTCGTGCGCCAGGTAGATCCAGTTGCCCTCGAAGATGTGCTTCATCTCCAGGTCGAACAGGCGTGGGTCGGTGAACATCTCGCGCTTGCAGCGGTAGATGCCCTTTTCACGGTCGTCTTCGAGCATGGCATTGAGGTAGTCGAATCCCAGGGACATGGCCAGGGTCTCCATTGTTATTGTTCAGACCATGTCAGGTTAGGGATCGAGGGGGGGCGGCAATATCCTTTTCGTGCAGAGTGGTATCCGATTTGTGCAAATCAACGCCGGTTGCGCAGTGTGGCAGAGGGCAGTTCCCCGAACTGTTGCCGGTAGATCTCCGAAAAGCGCCCCAGATGCAGGAAGCCGTAGTCCATGGCAAGCTCGGTAACGTTTTTCACGGTACAACGGGTATCGCTCAGGCAGGCATGCACCCGCGCCAGCTTGCGTTGCCGCACATACTGCTTAGGCGTGGTACCCAAGTGCCGATCAAACAAGGCATACAACGACCGCACGCTCATGCAGGCCTGCTCTGCCAGCACTTCAGCTGAAAGTTCAAGCTTCAGGTTGCGCTCGATGTAATCCAGAATCCGCTCAAGGCTAGCCGCCGGCGCACTCAGGCTTTCGCGCCGAATGTTGGTGCTCATCAAGGTCAGCAGTTTGCTGGCCACAATCTGGCTGTAATGCCCCTGCACCCGCGGCAACGACTCATTCACCTCGGCTTCATGGCACACCATCGCCAGCAGGTTTACAAACCCATCCAGCTCTTCCAATCGGTAGTGGTTACGCAGGAACCGCACGCCGCCATCCGGGCGATGCCAGCGTTGTTCTTCGCAGATCGAATCGAGCAGCCGGGTCGGCACCTTGAGGATAAATTTCTCGCAGTCTTCCGAGTAGGTCAGGTCAACCGGGTCGTCCGGGTTGATCAGCAACAACTCGCCCGGCACCAAGTGATGCTCGCGCTGGGGCCCGCGCCACAGGCAGTTGCCGTTGAGTAACACTTGCAAGTGGTAGATGGTTTCCAGCGCGGGCGAGGTGACGCGCACGCTGCCGCCGTAGCTGATGCGGCACAGGTCGAGCTCGGCGAACTTGCGGTGGCTGAGGCTGGCCTGGGGGTGGGTGGTGCGCGACAAACCGATGCAGTGCTGGCCCACGTGCTGGTTCACATAATCGGACACAGCATAAGGGTCGGCGTGGTGAAACACGCTACTGCGCTCGCTCAGCAGGCGGCTTTCCATAGGCAAGGCACTCGGTTTCGTTATTGTTCTGGGCGCCGCTTCCTACGGGCCTTGCGGCCGGTGGTTGCGGTCGATCACGGTTATTCTATCGGGCTGGTCGCTGGGTACAGGGGCAGGCGACAGCCGGTGAATAGGCACACACTAAGCAAAAAGGCGGGGATTGGGCAATGCGACCATTGGAATCGTGGGCGGATAGCGGACAATAGGGCACGGTTAACTGTGCGATTATCGAACACTATTTCATTTTTACGGTATCGCTATCTCCTGCCGCCCTGCCCACCCCTGGCTCCTCGCCCGAAACTGGCGCGGCGCAACGGCGAACAGCTCACGAAAGCGCCGGTAGAAATGCGGAAAACTGACAAAGCCGCTGGCCACGGCCACTTCGGTCAATGACTTGCTGGTGTGTTGCAGCAACTGCCGGGCATGGGTCAGGCGTAATTCCAGGTAGTAGCGCGGCGGTGTCGCTTGTACATGGCGGCGGAACAGCCGCTCCAGGTGCCGACGCGACAAGCCTGCATGTTCGGCGATTTCGTCGATGCCGATCGGGTCTTCGATATTCGCATGCATCAGCTCAAGGGCCACGCGTATGCCCTTGGGCAGGCTGGGGTCGATGTCCGCTGCAGTGGCCGGGGCGTCGCTCATCACCCGTGCGCGATCGCACGCCAGCATCTGCTCCACCGCCCGGCGCAACCCGTTGCCACCCCTGTGTTCGAGCAAGGCCAGCATCATGTCCAGGGCACTGCTAGCCCCTGCGCAACTCAGGCGCCGACCGTCCAGCACATGGGCTTGGCGGCTGACACGTACCTTGGGGAACAGCTCGCTCATCATTGCCCGGCCATCAGGGTGGAAGGCGCAGGCGTGGTCATTGAGCAAGCCCGCTTCGGCCAGGAAGTAGGTGCCGTTCCATAGACCACCCAGCTGGCAGCCATGCTGGTCGGCCTGGCGCAGCTTGGCGCGCAGCAGCGGTGCGCTTTCCAGGCGCACCCGAAACCCACCGCATACCAACAGGGTGTCTAGCACCTGCACATCGAGCTCGGCCAGTGGCGTGTTGACCGGCAAGGCGATGCCCAGGTCGCTCATGACCTGTGCTCCATCACCCACTACCTGGATCTGGAACAGTGGTGTGGCGCTCATCAGGTTGGCGGTGACCAGGGTGTCCATGGCCGCAGTAAAGGCCATCATGGAGAAATGCTCACGTAACACGAAGGCGACGCGCTGGCACGGCATCGACAGCGAGGTACGGCCTGCGGTGTCCAGGTGGGCCAGGTTGGCGTTCTTGAGGGTGCTTTCGAAATGGCTCATGGCTTTGACTCAACTGCAAAAAACGCGTTGGCTTCTTCGCGCGCAAGCGCGCGCCTACAGGCAGCGCGCAAACCCAACGATGGCACGAACCCTGTGGGAGCGGGCTTGCCCGCGAAGAAGCGCCCACCGATGGAACAGGTTACTTGCTGGCCTGTGTCGCCGCCGCGCGCGACGCCTGCAGCCACGCGTCGAACTGCTGGCGATGCGCCGCAACCCATTCTTTGGCATGGCGGGTGATGTCAGCAGGTTTTTTCTCACCTTGCTGCATCTTGAGGTTCTGCGCGCTCTCGTCCGCCGTGGTGATCTGCATCAGCGACAGGAATTTGGTGGCTGCCGGGTTTTCCTGGGCGAATTCCTTGTTCAGCACCGCCTCGACCTTGTCGACCGCAAAGCCCAGGTTCTTGCCCTTGTACATCGTGTCGACATCGTTGTTGCCATCCGGCAGGTCGGTCTTCGGCACTTCCAGCCAAACCACGTCCTTGTCCTCGACCAGCACGGTGGAGATCCACTGTGGCACCCAGGTGAAGTACAGGATCGGCTTGCCTTCCTTGTAACGGGTGATGGTGTCGGCCATCAGCGCGAAGTACGAGCCCTGGTCGACGTGCACGCTGCTGTCCAGGTCATAGGCTTTAATGTGGTGCGAGATGATCAGCTCGCAGCCCCAGCCCGGGTTGCAGCCGGTCAGGTTGGCCTTGCCGTCGCCGTCAGTGTCGAACAGCTTGGCGATTTCCGGCTTCTTCAGGTCGGTGATGTACTTGATGTGGTACTGCTCGGCGGTCTTCTTGTCGATCAGGTAGCCCTGCAGCACGCCGGGCATGATGTCGCCGGCCTTGACCATCACGTCATCGCCGCCGGCCTGCTGGTAGAACTTGTCGTGCAGCTTGTCCCACAGGTGCACGGTGAAGTCGGCATCGCCGTTGGCCAGAGCCACCATCATCACGCCGTACTCGGTTTCCTTAGGCTCCTGGACCTTGTAGCCCAGCTCGCGCAGGCCTTCCATGGCGACTTCGCCACGGAAGCGCTCTTCGGCGATGGAGGGGAAGATCGGCGTTACCTTCACGCCCTCGCCCGGCTTGTCGGCCGAGGCGTTGGCGCATAGCGAGGCAATTACCAGGGCCAGCGCGCTGGCGCCTTGCAGGATGCTGCGGGAGAACTTGGATTCCAACATCGTCGCGTACCTTCTTCTGGTTTTTATGTCGTGTGCGGCAGTACGAGTGTGTTTGCGTCAGGCGGTCTTGCGCCGCCCTGCAGCGTGCCCTGAGCCGCATAGGCGCAGCACCGCACCCACGGGCCCGGTGTGGTACCAGCGCAGACTCGGGTCGGCATTGGTGCGCGCGCCCATGGCTCGGGTCAGGCGGTCGAGGAAGA
>NZ_BNTL01000041.1:57531-57684 GCF_022179005.1 Pseudomonas sp. PAGU 2196
AGCAGGGTCAGGGTGACGAAGTACAGCAGCGCCATGCGCTTGCCCGCCAGCTGCCAGCCGAGCAAGGACGACAGCAGGATGCCGATGGTGGGCGGGATGCTCTGCAGGGTGAACTCGATGCCATTGAGCACTTGGTCGATCGGCCAGCGGATG
>NZ_BNTL01000042.1:0-5047 GCF_022179005.1 Pseudomonas sp. PAGU 2196
CAGGGATCAGGTTGCTCACGGGGGTCACCTATGGGGCGTTTTCTTATGGGAGCAACGCTAAAGGGCAGGGGGGTGGGGCTCAATGACAGGGGGGATCAATGTTGTTGCGTTTTTTGCAATGGGGGGGTGGTAGTGCGTACGGCGTTATTTATTTGTGGGGGCGGACATCGAGCGCCGCCCGCGCGGCGCTTCGCGGGGCAAGCCCGCTCCCACATTTGTTTCGGGCCAGTGAGGTATGTGGCATCTGCGCGCGACCGCCTTGTCTGCCCGACTCGATATTCAGCCGTGCGCCAAGGGACCGCGCGCCCATGGCACAGGGTTAATTGGCCCGAAACAAATGTGGGAGCGGGCTTGCCCCGCGAAGCGCCGCGCGGGCGGCGCTCGATCTCATAGGCGCTGCATCTCCCAAGACAAGCACCAAGACAAGCACCAAGATCACAACGCCATCCGCACCGCCTTGGCCATCTCCGTCGCCAATTCCCGGCTCATGCCATCCAAGGTTCGCCCACGGCGCGTAACAATCTGGATATCGGTCGCATTCATCGCCTCGCAATCGATGGCCAGGGCCTTGAAGGTGCCGTTCTTGAGCTCGTCGATGATCGGCAGTTCGGCCAGCAAGGTGGCGCCCAGCCCCGACCGAACGAAGTCCAGAATCACCGCCAGTGAGTTGGAGGTGAGGGTGGGCACGATCGCGAACGGCTGGTCCTTGCAGGCGGCATCCGCCAGCTCCCGCACGCGGAAGTTGGCGCCGGGCAGCACCAGTGATTCGCGGGCCACTTCGGCGAGGCTGACCGTGGAGCGCTCGGCCATCCGGCTGTCACGGTGAACAATCATCCGCAATGGCTGCGCCAGGCTGAACAGGCGCGTCAGGCGGGCCGAAGCGTTAGGCGCAAAGACCACGCCAAGGTGCGCTTCGTCGTTCATCACCATGCGCTGCACCTCCAATGACGGGGCGCTGATGATCTCGGCCTTGTGCGCATTGTGCGCGTGCAAAAAGCCCTGCAACGAATTGATCGCCCGAGCACCCAGCAGGCCTTCGCCGATGGCGATCACCGTGGAGGCTTGCTGGCGGCTTCGCAATTCATCCAGCCGGTCGACCAGCAGCGCGTGTTGGCGAATGCGTTCGATGTAGTAGTCCACGGCAGCCTCGCCCGCGGCAGTCAGGCTGATGCGGTGGGTGCCGGGGCGCACCAGTTCGATGCCCAGTTCTTCTTCCAGCCGGGCGATCTGCCGGCTGACCGATGAGGTGGCGACGCCGAGCACTTCGGCAGCGGCGCGCATGGAGCCCTTGTCATGGCTCAGGTGCAGGTAGCGCAGGCGGTGGTCCTGCAGATCGATATGGCGGGTGGGCATGACCTCGACCTCGGGGGTAATCACGGCAGGCATTGGCGTGTCCCCATCCATCCTGGTGGGGCGTTGGCTTGTTTTTTTTGTGTGCTCGGCGTGGGTGGCCGGCGTTGTCGCGCTCCATGCCAGGCCATCGTACACGCGTTTTTTTCTGTCCGAAATCATGTGAAAAAGGCGCTAAAAATTTTTCGTAATATCGGCGCTGGTCGTTAGTTTTTTTAGGCGCGTTGAAACCGGTTTTTGAAGTCGTATAAATTCATTTAAATCATGTAGATAGCCAATTTTTAGAGGGTTTATCCGTTAGGGATAGGCAAATTTTTCTCCTGTTTTAGCGTGAAAATTCAATTGACAATTCACGTAAATAGCCGCAAATATTTGTCACCGGCACCTAAAACAAGAGAGACAGACCATGCCGCCCGAACCTGCCTTCGCCCCTCTGTATGGCCAGTGCTTGCCTTCCACGAGCCCAGCCAACGCCCCCCACAAGCATCAGTACAAAAACCGCGCCTGAGACGGAGAATGTCCATGGATTCGCTTTGCCTGCGTGCCGCGCCTGTGTCGGCGCTCGCCTCTGGCCCTGCTTTCGAGGCCTTGCTTGACGGTGTTCGTGATCGTGCTCGCCTCGGTGAGTTCGACCGCCAGCGCTACATATCCCGCGATGTGATCGACGCGTTCAAGGCCCATGGCGTGTACCGCGCCTTGGTGCCTAAGCGCTTTGGTGGGCTTGAGTGCTCGCCGGGGGCCTTCTGTGAAATGATCGAACGCATCTCCCATGCAGACGGCTCTGCCGGCTGGGTGGCCAGCTTCGGCATGAGCCCCGTGTACCTGGCGGCGCTGCCGCTGGAGACCATCGCCGAGATCTACGGCAACAGCCCCGACACGGTGTTTGCCGGAGGCATCTTCCCGCCACAACCGGCCGAGATCGTGCCCGGAGGCTTCAAGGTCAACGGCCGCTGGAAGTACTCCAGCGGGTCCATGGGCGCGGACATCGTGGGTGTCGGGATTGCCCCGCGCAATGGCGACAAGCTCGACCTGCCGCGCCTGGCCGTGATGCCGCGCCAGCAGGCGCGCATCGAAGAAACCTGGGACACCGTCGGCCTGCTCGGCACCGGCAGCCACGACCTGGTGGTCGAGGACGTGGTGGTGGGCGAGCAGTGGACCTTCGTGCGCGGCGGCAAGCCCAACCTGGACGAGCCGTTCTTCCGTTACCCATCGCTGTCGTTCGCCACCCAGGTGCTCTCGGTGGTCGGGCTGGGCATCGCCCGCGCTGCATTGGACGAACTGTCAGGCATGGCCAGTGGGCGCATCTCGGTGACCGGCGCCCCGGCACTGGCCGACCGGCCGCTGGCCCAGGTCGATGTGGCCAAGGCCGAGGCGGCGCTGCGCTCGGCGCGCGCGTTCTTCTACGAGTCCATCGAACGTGCCTGGGAGCACGTGCTGGCGGGCGACCCGGTACCGGTCGACGTCACCAACCTGTTGCGCCTGTCCTCCACCCATGCCGCCCGCGTGGCCGCTGAAGTGGCGCGCAGTGCGCAGATGCTTTCGGGCATGACCGGCATTTACAACGAAAGCCCGCTGGCCCGCTGCGTCAACGATGCGCAGGTGGTGACCCAGCACGCCTTCATGGGCGACGTCACGTACCAGAACGCCGGTGCGATGTTCTTCGGTAAACAGCCCCTTCCGGGCTACCTGTAACTTTCGGGAATTTTGTCATGAGCGATAAGAAAGCGTTGCGTGTGCTGTTCTGCATGGGCATCAACCAGAACTTCTTCGATGCCCCCCGTGAGGAGCAGCTCCAGGTATGGGCCGCCTTCAGCGCGATGTGGAATGGCATTCACGACCTGGCCGGGGTGAACGTGCTGGGCAACATGGACGATGACCAAGGCATGGTCGGCCCGTCCGACGGCTTCCCCTGGACCACCTACCTGCTGGCCGACGTACCGGACATCGAGACCGTGCACGCCGCCTGCAACCTGTTCCGCACCACGGCCGTGGGTGAGGGGCCGTACAAGCTGTGGCGCTACGCCAAGGTCGAGGCCCGTGTCGGCCGCGAACTGATCATCCAGCGCGCCTGAGTAGAGGACGATACCGTGAGCAACCTGATCCCTGCCGTCAACCTGACGGTCGACCCGGCCGAGCTGGTCCAGCCCGACCGTGTCCACACCTCCCTCTACACCGACCCGGCCCTGTTCGACGCCGAACTGCAGAAGATCTTCCACAGCACCTGGATCTGGGTCGCCCACGAGAGCGAAGTGCCCGAGCCCGGTAGCTACAAGACCACCTTCATCGGCAAACAGCCGGTGATCGTCGTGCGTGACCGCAAAAAGGCCATCAACGTGCTGCTCAACCGCTGCCGCCACCGCGGCGCCACGGTCTGCGAGCACAAGAAGGGCAAGACCAACAGCTTCGTTTGCCCCTACCACGGCTGGGGCTACGCCCTCGACGGCTCGCTGCGCGGCATCCCCCACCCGGAAAGCTACGGCGACTGCCTGGACAAGGCCGAGCTGCCACTGGTCAGCCTGCGCGTCGAGAGCTACGCCGGCATGGTCTTCGCCACCTTCAAGGACGACATCGAACCGCTCGAAGACTTCCTCGGCGCAGCGAAGAAGTGGATGGACCTGTTCATGAAGCAAGGCGCCGGCTACGGCATCAAGGTCCCCGGCGAGCACCGCTTCCGCTTCCCCGGCAACTGGAAGATCCAGCTGGAAAACACCACCGACGCCTATCACTTCCCGTTGGTGCACAAAAGCTTCCTGTCCTCGGTCGACGAGCAGACCCTGGAGCTGTTCGACTTCGTCAAAGGCCCCGGCTACGTCGAAGACCTCGGCAACGGCCACAGCGTGATGGTGATGATCCCCGAGCTGGTGGACCTCGAAGCCGACCTCGACAAGCCGATCCCTGAGCGCTTCGAGTCCCTCGCCGCCGAGCTGCGTGACGAAGGCATCGACGAGCAGCAGGTGCGCCGCATCGTCCGCGCCGTCGGTGGCTCGGGCTTCAACCTCAACCTGTTCCCCAACGTCGCCTGCTCGATGGCGTTTTTCCGCGTGCTGCAGCCGATCTCGGTGACCGAGACCGAAATCCACCACTCGGTGATCACCATGGACGGCGGCCCAGCCGCAGCCAACCGCTACCGCCTGCGCCTGCACGAGCACTTCCAGGGCCCGATGGGCTTCGGCACCCCGGACGATTCCGAGGCCTGGGAGCGGGTGCAGAAAGGCGCCCGTGCCGGTGAAGACCTGTGGATCATGCTCAACCGCGGCCTGCCGGGCGAGAAGCCCAGCGCAGACGGGCTGGTGTCCGATGTGAGTGCCGAAACCGGCATGCGCGCGGCGTACCAGCAGTGGAAGAAGATGATGACGGCGGAGAGCAAGTGATGGATTTGAACCTACTGAACGAAGTCACCGCCTTCATCTGGCAGGAAGGCGACATGCTCGACCACGGCGAGTACGACACCTGGCTCGGCCAATGGACCGAAAAAGGCACGTACATCATTCCCATCGACCCGCGCGAGAGTGACTACGAGAACACCCTCAACTACGCCTACGACGACCACCACATGCGTGGCCTGCGCGTGCAGCGGTTGATAGGCGGCGAGTCGATTTCCACCAGCCCCCAGCCACGTACCGTGCGCACGATTTCGCGCTTCCGGGTGCTGGGCGACGACGGCGTCAACGACACCGTGCGCTGCGCGCAGAACGTG
>NZ_BNTL01000043.1:0-2034 GCF_022179005.1 Pseudomonas sp. PAGU 2196
GGGGTGTAACAGCACCCCCACGGCAGGAAGTGCCTACCAGCTGGTACCAAACGCGCTGACCAGGTCGAACCCCTGGACATGTTTCTGGTACCGCCGCGCGCTACGCCTCAGGCCCAGCGCAGACAGTGCCGGCAGTGACGCGCAGACCAGCCTCACGGAAGGACTGGCCCTCAGACGCGATGCGCTGATAGCCCTCGATGATGGGGCGCAGCAGGGAGTGCACCCCCGCGGGGAAGTGCTTGCGGTCCCCGGCCGGGCCATCACGCATGGTCTGCGCGAGCCAGGCAGTCATCAGCTCATCGAACGCAGATAGCGCACCGTTCAGGTGTGAGAGTTCATCGAGAACGGAGAGAGGCAGGATAGGATATGTGTCAGCCATGGTGGACCTCCTAACGGTCACAGTGGTTAGCGGGTCGGGGAAGTTGGCGCTTCTCCGGTCCCGCGACTACCCCGAAAACCCGGGGTGAAGTGAGGCACAAGCCCCAGACATGCACCTACACGGCCTCAGAGAGGCCCTCAGAGCTTGATTGGGCGTTGAGCCGTCGTGTGAGCAGGTGGAGCATGTAAGCCCTCCCAGAGGCGCCCATAGAGTCCGCGACCTGCAGGAGCGCATCCAGCTCAGCGGACGACTCAATGCGACGCTGCAGCACCTCAGCAGCGTTGAACGTGCGAGGCGGAGAGACCCACCCCAAATCTTGATTCTTGGCCCACATGGGAACACCTTCCGGACGCTGTAGCAGAGCAGGCGCCGCAATATGCCAGAAGAGTGCCTCGGGCTGTGCGGCATCCCGCAGTGTAGCGCCAGAGTCCTTGCAGGCGGTGACCTCGAACCGAGTGGTCGTAGGCAGCACCTCCCCCCGCACCTGGAGGGCCTCGAGACTCTTGTCGTAGACCCGAGCGGTGAAGCGAGCAGCCTTCGCGTGGCGACCGATGTAGAAGGTGCCGGACTCGCGCCCGTCATCCCGCACAGAGACCAGCCGGGAGATGGCTAGAGCCTTGCGAGAGAGGTTCGCCTTGCCCGTGGGGTGCCGTGCGCACAGGGACGGTATGACGTCTGCGGCATCGATCGGGAGGTCAAGCGCAGCGTCAACACGGGTGACCTTGTGCGGACTGGTACCCAGCAGGCTGAGATACTCCTCCCAGACGCCCTGCCCCCTGAACACCGAGCAAATGCCCCCCGAGGCAGAGAAGCGGGCGAACCCTGCACGATGGTCGATGGCAACGACCCCGTTGCCCATACCCTTGGGAGGACGGTACATCAACCGGCCACTGCGCTCCCTGGTCACAACAAGCCCAGCGCCGAGCAGGAACGTGTTCACCTCGGGGTAAGGGGCCTCGACGGGCGAGTACGTCGTATCGATGTAATCACAGATGATCGGGAGGCCTGAGGCGCCCGTTCTAGCGGCGTTCGGTGAAGAGATCATCGGCCATTCCCTTGAGCGATTCGATACGTTCCCGGACAACAGCCTCAGACTCACCGCGAAGACGTACAACATCCTTAGGGGTCGGGTTGATGGGCAACAGCTCAGCCAGCTCGCGGAGAACATGCAGCCCCTCAGGGAGCATCGAGCTAACCAACGCCGAACGCGTGATCGAGAGCCTTGCCGCGACGTAATCGAGGTCGTCAACGATCTCGGCTGGCAACGTGAGAGAGATCTTTGGGTGCTTCCTTCGCATGGTTTGGTCCTACCTGTTAGTCCTACCTAATGTAGCCCATAGGTGGGACCAAATCAAGGGCACTTCCAAAACAGCTCAAAGCCACAAAGCACAAGGGCCACAGCGGGTGGGGGGGCCACTACGGTGACTCGAATAGTCGGTATTACCCAGTCGACTATTCGCCGGATGGCCAGTGCGCCTCAGAGAGACCTGACCCCCGTGTTACTACGTGGGGGTTAGGCACACCCCGAGAGCGAGAAACTGACGCGCTGCGCTTGTCGGCTGGGCGTGTGCGGCGCCCCCGCCCACGCGATGCTTGGCGGGGACCCCACCCCCGCCCAGCCCCCAGGCGAGAGTTGGGGGTGTAACAGCACCCCC
>NZ_BNTL01000044.1:0-6201 GCF_022179005.1 Pseudomonas sp. PAGU 2196
CGCTGGCCTGCAGGCCAGCGACCCGGCACTGCGCATGCAACTGGAAACCCTGGCCAGCCGCGGCATCGCCGCGAAGAATTACCTGGTGCTGGCAACCACCAGCCAGAAGCAGGTGCTGACCGCCGCCTACCACAGCTACAAGCGCTGTGGCCTGGCCGGCTGCATCCTGACCAAACTCGATGAAACGGCGAGCCTCGGCGACGTGCTGAGCCTTGCCATCAGTCATGAATTGCCGGTGGCCTACCTGACCGATGGGCCGCGCATTCCCGACGATTTGCACTTGCCCCGGGCGCACCAGCTGGTCACCCGTGCGGTCAATGTGCAGCAGCAGGACGAGCCCAGCGAAGAGGCCATGGCCGATATGTTCGCTGATCTCTATCACAACCCACGGCGAGCGGGTTGATGATGAAGTGTGTGCAACGTAGCTATGCCAAGGGGCACGCAGAATTGCCTCACGTGTGGCCTGAGTCCCAGCGAGACAAGGTAAAGAACAGACATGGGTAGCATGCATCCCGTACAGGTGATCGCCGTGACCGGTGGCAAAGGTGGCGTCGGCAAGACTAACGTTTCAGTGAACCTGTCTCTGGCGCTGGCCGAGCTTGGCCGCAGGGTCATGTTGCTGGACGCCGACCTGGGCCTGGCCAATGTCGACGTATTGCTAGGCCTGACCCCCAAACGCACCCTGGCCGACGTTATTGAAGGGCGCTGTGAGCTGCGCGATGTGATGCTGCAAGGCCCCGGCGGTGTGCGCATCGTACCGGCGGCCTCCGGCACCCAGAGCATGGTGCACCTGGCGCCGGCCCAGCACGCTGGCCTGATCCAGGCGTTCAGCGACGTCGGCGACAACCTCGACGTGCTGGTGATCGACACCGCTGCGGGTATCGGTGACTCGGTGGTCAGCTTCGTTCGCGCGGCCCAGGAAGTGTTGCTGGTGGTGTGCGACGAACCCACCTCGATCACCGACGCCTACGCACTGATCAAACTGCTCAACCGTGACTACGGCATGAACCGCTTCCGGGTGCTGGCCAACATGGCGCAGAGCCCGCAAGAAGGGCGCAACCTGTTCGCCAAGTTGACCAAGGTCACCGATCGCTTCCTTGACGTTGCCCTGCAGTACGTGGGCGCGGTGCCGTACGACGAGTGCGTGCGCAAGGCGGTGCAGAAGCAGCGCGCGGTGTACGAAGCGTTCCCGCGTTCCAAGTGTGCGTTAGCCTTCAAGGCCATTGCGCAGAAGGTCGACAGCTGGCCGTTGCCGGCCAACCCGCGCGGGCATCTGGAATTCTTCGTCGAGCGTCTGGTGCAGCCCACCAGCGCAGGACCGGTACTATGAATGCGAGCGGCTTCAAGATGTACAGCAGGGCGTCGAAAGACGCCCAGTACGAGCTGATCGAACGCTACGCCCCGCTGGTCAAGCGCATCGCCTATCACCTGTTGGCGCGGCTGCCGGCCAACGTCCAGGTCGAAGACCTGATCCAGGCCGGCATGATCGGCTTGCTGGAAGTGGCCAACAAGTATGACGCCAGCAAGGGCGCCAGCTTCGAGACCTACGCCGGCATCCGCATCCGCGGCGCCATGCTCGACGAGGTGCGCAAGGGCGATTGGGCACCGCGTTCGGTGCACCGCAATACCCGCATGGTCAGTGACGCAATGCGCGCCGTTGAAGCAAGAACCGGTCGCGACGCTAAAGATCACGAGGTTGCTGCCGAACTCCAATTGAGTCTCGATGATTACTACGGGATTTTGAACGATACCCTGGGCAGCCGGCTGTTCAGCTTCGACGACCTGTTGCAGGACGGCGAGCACGAAGGCCTGCACGAAGACGGCGCCAGTGGCCAGGTCGAACCGGCGCGGGGCCTTGAAGACGAGCGCTTCCAGGCTGCCCTGACCGATGCGATCGCCAACCTGCCAGAGCGCGAGCGGCTGGTGCTGGCGCTGTACTACGACGAAGAGCTGAACCTCAAGGAAATCGGTGAGGTGCTGGGCGTCAGCGAGTCGCGGGTAAGCCAGTTGCACAGCCAGTGCGCCGCACGTTTGCGCAGCCGTCTGGGTGAGTGGCGGGCGCGCTGAGCGCCAGCCGTTGCACTGAAGACGCTGCAGCCGTTTCACGTTGTGCCGAATTGAATGAATGCGTGCTCGGGGGCCGAGCGCGTTTGAGACTGCTTGGAGGTCTAATTGGACAAGAACATGAAAATCCTCATCGTTGACGACTTTTCGACGATGCGGCGGATCATCAAGAACCTGCTGCGTGATCTGGGCTTCACCAACACCGACGAAGCTGACGACGGCACCACTGCGTTGCCGATGCTGGAAAACGGCCACTACGACTTCCTGGTGACCGACTGGAACATGCCGGGCATGTCCGGTATCGACCTGCTGCGCAAAGTCCGCGCCAGCGAAAAGCTTAAAACCATGCCGGTACTGATGGTGACGGCCGAAGCCAAGCGCGACCAGATCATCGAAGCGGCCCAGGCCGGCGTCAATGGTTACGTGGTCAAGCCGTTCACCGCTCAGGTGCTCAAAGAAAAGATCGAGAAGATCTTCGAACGCGTCAACGGCTGAGTCACGTCAGGGGGCGCGCCATGGATTCATCACAAACGTCTTTGGGGGAGTTCGAATCGACCCTGAAGAAGCATGCCCAGGAGCTGGTAGAGAGCCTGGAGCGCGGGCGCTTCGGCGAGGCGGTGCAGCTGATTCATCAGCTGAACCAGACCCGCGACCGCGGCCTGTATCAGGAAGTCGGCAAGCTGACCCGTGAGCTGCACAGTGCGATCGTCAGTTTCCAGATCGACCCGCACATGCCGCAGGCCGAGGAGGTCTCGCAGATCACCGACGCCACCGAGCGCCTGTCCTATGTGGTCAAGCTGACCGAGGGTGCCGCTAACCGCACCATGGACCTGGTCGAGGAAAGCACGCCGGTGCTCAACGACCTGGCGGGTGAGGCCAAGGCCCTGAGCGTGGACTGGCAGCGCTTCATGCGCCGCGAAGTGGCCGCGCCGGAATTCCGTGACCTGGTCAAACGCGTCGACAGTTTCCTGACGCACAGCGCTGAAGGTAACCGCAAGGTCTCAGGCCACCTCAACGACATTCTGCTGGCTCAGGACTATCAAGACCTGACCGGGCAGGTGATCAAGCGGGTCACCGCACTGGTCACCGAGGTGGAAAGCAACCTGCTCAAGCTCGTGCTGATGGCCAGTCAAGTCGACCGTTTTGCCGGTATCGAACATGACCACCAGCAGCTGCGTGCTGAAAAAGATCAAGAAAAACATCCGACTCGGGGTGAAGGTCCGCAGATTCATGCCGATAAGCGTGAAGACGTCGTGTCCGGTCAGGACGATGTCGATGATCTGCTGTCCAGTCTGGGTTTTTAAGGAGCACGTTTAATGAGCTTCGGCGCCGATGAAGAAATCCTTCAGGATTTCCTGGTAGAAGCCGGCGAAATTCTTGAGCAACTGTCCGAGCAACTGGTCGAGCTGGAAAGCCGACCGGATGATGCCGACCTGCTCAATGCCATTTTTCGCGGTTTCCACACTGTAAAAGGGGGCGCCGGCTTCCTCCAGCTCAACGAGCTGGTGGAGTGCTGCCATATCGCCGAGAACGTGTTCGACATCCTGCGCAAAGGTGAGCGCCGGGTCGACGCCGAATTGATGGACGTGGTGCTGGAGGCGCTGGACACGGTCAACAGCATGTTTGGCCAGGTCCGCGAGCGCAGCGAGGTCATCCCCGCTAACCCAGAACTGCTGGCGGCGTTGTCGCGCCTGGCCGAGCCTGCTGCTGCCGAAGCGGTCGCAGCGCCTGCGGCTGCAGCCGAGCCGGTCGCCGCGGCGCCTGCCGAAGAGCCAGACATCACCGACAGCGAATTCGAGCAGCTGCTCGACTCGCTCGACGCGGTCAAGGCCCAGGCCGCTGCCGATGAGCAGATGCAAGGCGAAACCGTCAGCAGCGCCGGTGACGAAATCACCGACGCCGAATTCGAATCGTTGCTCGACCAGTTGCATGGCAAAGGCCAGTTCAGCGCCGAAGTCGCCGCTGAGCCTGTGGCCAGCGCTGCGGCCCCGGTCAGCGATGAAATCACCGATGAAGAGTTCGAGTCGCTGCTCGACCAGTTGCACGGCAAGGGCACCTTCCAGGCCGATGCCTTGCCGGCCGCCAACGCGCCGGCAGCGGTAGCGCCGCAAAGCGTTGCAGCGGCCAGCCCAACGAGTGACGAGATCAGCGAGCACGAGTTCGAAGCCTTGCTCGATGAGTTGCACGGCAAGGGCAAGTTCTCGGGTGACGCGGTCGCGGTCGAAGCGCCTGTCGCCGCCAAGGTCGAGAGCAAGCCGGTGGCCAAACCGGCACCTGCTCCAGCCGCCGCCCCAGCAGCTGCCAGCAAGCCCGCACCTGCGCCTCGCGCGCCGGCCCCAGCGGCAGAAAAACATGCGGTCAGCGAGGCGGAAACCACCGTGCGCGTCGACACTGCGCGCCTGGACGAGATCATGAACATGGTCGGCGAACTGGTGCTGGTGCGTAACCGCCTGGTGCGCCTGGGCTTGAACAGCGGTGACGAGGCCATGTCCAAGGCCGTGTCGAACCTCGATGTGGTCACCGCTGACCTGCAGACCGCGGTCATGAAGACCCGCATGCAGCCGATCAAGAAAGTCTTCGGCCGCTTCCCGCGCCTGGTTCGCGACCTGGCTCGCCAGCTCAAGAAAGAGATCAACCTGGAGCTGGTCGGTGAAGAAACCGACCTCGACAAGAACCTGGTCGAGGCCCTGGCCGACCCGTTGGTGCACTTGGTGCGCAATGCCGTCGACCATGGCGTCGAGATGCCCGACGAGCGTGAAGCCACCGGCAAGGCGCGTACGGGCCGGGTGGTGCTGTCGGCTGAACAGGAAGGCGACCATATCCTGTTGTCGATCTCTGATGACGGCAAGGGCATGGACCCCAACATCCTGCGCGCCAAGGCCGTGGAAAAGGGCCTGATGGACAAGGACGCCGCCGAGCGTCTGAGCGAGTCGGATTGCTACAACCTGATCTTCGCCCCGGGCTTCTCGACCAAGACCGAGATCTCTGACGTGTCTGGCCGTGGTGTCGGCATGGACGTGGTGAAGACCAAGATTTCCCAGCTCAATGGCTCGATCAACATCTACTCGGCCAAGGGCCAGGGTTCGAAGATCGTCATCAAGGTGCCGCTGACCCTGGCGATCATGCCGACCCTGATGGTGATGCTGGGCAACCAGGCCTTCGCTTTCCCGCTGGTCAACGTCAACGAGATCTTCCACCTCGACCTCTCGCGTACCAACGTGGTCGATGGCCAGGAAGTGGTGATCGTGCGCGACAAGGCATTGCCGCTGTTCTACCTCAAGCGCTGGCTGGTCCAGGGCCAGGTGCACGAAGAGCAGCACGAGGGCCATGTGGTGATCCTGTCGGTCGGCACCCAACGCATCGGCTTTGTCGTCGATCAACTGGTGGGCCAGGAAGAAGTGGTAATCAAGCCGCTGGGCAAGATGCTGCAGGGCACGCCGGGCATGTCCGGGGCCACGATCACCGGCGACGGTCGCATCGCGTTGATCCTCGACGTTCCGAGCATGCTCAAGCGTTACGCCGCGCGGCGTATTTGATTTCGGTGGCGCGCCCTGGCGGGTTGCGCCGCCTAATGGAGTGTTTATGGCAGTCAAGGTCCTGGTGGTGGATGATTCCGGTTTCTTCCGCCGCCGTGTCTCGGAAATCCTCTCGGCGGACCCGACGATCCAGGTAGTGGGTACCGCGACCAATGGCAAGGAAGCAATCGACCAGGCGCTGGCGCTTAAGCCCGATGTCATCACCATGGACTACGAAATGCCCATGATGGACGGCATCACTGCAGTGCGGCACATCATGCAGCGCTGCCCGACGCCGGTGTTGATGTTCTCTTCGCTGACCCATGAAGGCGCCCGGGTGACCCTCGACGCGCTGGATGCTGGTGCGGTGGATTACCTGCCGAAAAACTTTGAAGACATCTCGCGCAACCCCGAGAAGGTCAAGCAGATGCTGTGCGAAAAGGTGCATACCCTGTCGCGCAGCAACCGTCGTTTTGGCAGTTACAACCCGGCACCTGCTGCTGCGCCGGTCACTACCAACAGCAGCCATGCGCCCACCAGCAGCTTCGCAAGCCCATCCTCGGCACCGGCACGCACGGCGCCGCGGCCGGGGTGCGTACCGGCGGCGCCGTGCGTGCCGGTG
>NZ_BNTL01000045.1:0-62585 GCF_022179005.1 Pseudomonas sp. PAGU 2196
CGAAGCGCCGCGCGGGCGGCGGTCGATATATGCCCCACCGCCCTCCCCCAAGCCAGGCCCCCCCGTGGCCATCCCCATCCTCGCAACAATCGCTTCGCACCCCCCCCCAAAGAAATTCATTTAGGTTATTAACAAATAGCTTCTTATTCCTTTACGAATATAACTGCCTCCCTATACTGGTCTCCAAGCACGCAAACTTACTGGAGGCGTCCCCATGCGCAATGAGTCGATTCGTTACCTGATTGTGCCGGGCTGGCAAGGATCGCCAGACAACCATTGGCAGAGTCACTGGCAGCGCACCCTGCCCAACAGCGCCCGGGTCGAGCAGCACGACTGGCTGACCCCGCAACGGCGCGATTGGGTGCAGGCCCTGGAGCAGGCGATTGCCGCCGAACGCTCGCCGGTGATTCTCATCGCACACAGCCTGGGCTGCGTCACGGTCGCCCACTGGGCCGCCGAGGCCAGCCCGGCGTTGCTGCGCCAGGTACGTGGCGCATTGCTGGTGGCGCCGGCGGATGTCGAGCGGCCGACCTGCGCGCCAGCACTGCGCAACTTCGCGCCGATTCCGATGCAGGCGTTGCCGTTCCCAAGCCAGGTGGTCAGCTCCGACAACGACCCGGCGGTAAGCGTGCCGCGCGCGCTGCTCCTGGCCCAGGCCTGGGGGGCCGAAGTGGGCTTGCTGACCAACGCCGGGCACATCAACGTCAAGTCCGGCCACGAGCGTTGGGAACAAGGCTTCGCCTACCTGTACCGCTTGCAGAGCCGGGTGGAGCAACGCGCACTGCGCCGCGCCTGATCGCCCCCCGACTGATTACCCTTTGCCTGACGCCCGGCCACCGAAGGCCTGGGGCGGGAGTTTTTCATGACTTTTCAAAACCCGTTTGGCCAGCCGCTGCTGACCTTTCCCGAGCTGGACAAGAGCCCACTGAGCATTCGTGCAAAGGCCCTGGTGTTCATCGACCCGCGCTCGCAACAGCTGCGCGAAGACCTCGAACGCCTGGCGCCGCAGCCCTTGCCGGTGTTGATTCGTGGCGAGACCGGCACCGGCAAGGAGTTGCTGGCACGGCAGATTCACCGCGCCAGTGACCGCGCCGGGCTGTTCGTCTCGGTCAACTGCGCGGCCATAAGCCCGACCTATGCCGACGCCGAGTTGTTCGGTTACAGCGCCGGTACCCACGGCGGCACCGCCAGCAGCCGCGCCGGTTGGTTCGGCTCGGCCAACGGCGGCACGCTGTACCTGGACGAGATTGCCGACTTGCCGCTGGAGATTCAGGGCAAGCTGCTGGCCGCACTGGAAAACCGTGAAGTGACACGCGTCGGCGCGCAGCAGCCCCAGCCTGTGGATGTGCGCCTGGTGGCGGCGACCAGCATCGACCTGGCGCGGGTGGTGAAGGCCGGCAGGTTCAATGAGCGCTTGTACCAGTACCTGCGTGAGGGCGCGTTGGAGCTGCCGCCGTTGCGCGAGCGACGTGGCGATATCCTGCCGCTGGCCGAGTACTTCGTGGGTATCTATACCGCCCGCCTGCAGCGCTCGGTGCCGCTGATCAGCGACGCCGCCCAGCAGGTGCTGGAAGCCCATGCCTGGCCCGGCAACACCCGCGAGCTGGAGAACGTCATCCACTTCGCCTTGCTGGTGAATGACAGCGAAGAGATCCAGCCGGAAGACCTCGACCTGGCCAACCCTGCGCGCTAGACAGTGCTCATAAGCAAAGGCGGTGATGGCAGTTTGTTTTTGGAATAAGCAGCGAATTAAAAGATATTGTTGCGGCATAAGAAATCTCGGTATTGTCCGCTTCACGCTCACCCGACACGGGGCAGGGCACACGACTTCGCCATCGCCGATGGCCCAGATTCAGAATAAGGACCACCATGAAGAAGACCCTGCTGACCACCGCCCTGGCCGCTGCCCTGTCGTTCGCCGGCCTGGCCAACGCCGCCGAGAAACTGGTGGTTGCCGCCACCCCGGTGCCGCATGCCGAGATCCTCGAGCTGATCAAGCCGACCCTCGCCAAAGAAGGTGTGGACCTGCAGATCAAGGTCTTCACCGACTACGTGCAGCCGAACGTGCAGGTTGACCAGAAACGCCTGGACGCCAACTACTTCCAGACCCTGCCGTACCTGCAAAACTTCAACGAAGGCAAGGGCACCCACCTGGAAACCGTGGTCGGTGTACACGTTGAACCGTTCGGTGGCTACTCGAAGAAGGTCAAGAACCTGAGCGAGCTCAAAGAAGGCGCTACCGTTGCCATCCCTAACGAAGGCAGCAACAGCGGCCGCGCCCTGCTGCTGTTGCAGAAGGCTGGCCTGATTACCCTGAAAGACCCGAAAAACGCCCTGGCCACCCCGAAAGACATCGCCGAGAACCCGAAGAAACTGAAGTTCCGCGAGCTGGAATCGGCCATGCTGCCGCGTGTGCTGGATCAGGTTGACCTGGACATGATCAACACCAACTACGCCCTGGAAGCTGGCCTGAACCCGGCCAAGGACGCGCTGGTGATCGAAGGCGCCGACTCGCCGTACGTCAACTTCCTGGTTGCCCGCCCGGACAACAAGGACAGCGACGCTATCCAGAAACTGGCCAAAGCCCTGACCAGCCCGGAAGTGAAAGCGTTCATCGCCAAGAAATACAGCGGTGCCGTGCTGCCGGCGTTCTAATCCGTTCGGAGCCCCGCGCCTGAAAACGCCGACGCCATTGCGTCGGCGTTTTTGTTGGTGCGTTAGTCCGTACTATTGATATGCAATAAAGATATTTATTGAAAGTTTTTTATAGCTTTAAAGTCTAGTGATCGTGCTCCTCGCACCCCGCATGACTGTTCTACCCATGACCTTCGATATCCCTTTCATCCTCAGCACCCTGCCGGCGTTTCTCAACGCCGTGGGCGTGACCTTGCAGGTGGGCCTGATCGCCATCGCCACCTCGTTGCTGGTAGCCCTGGTCAACGCCACGCTACTGGTGCTGCGTACGCCCTACCTGTCGCGCCTGGTCAAAGGCTACGTCGAGCTGGCGCGCAATACCCCGTTGTTGATCCAGCTGTTCTTCGTGTACTTCGCCTTGCCCAGCGTGGGCCTGAAGATCTCCGGCTTCACTGCAGCGATCATCACCATGACGTTCATGGGCGGCGCTTACCTGACCGAGGTACTGCGTGCCGGTGTGGAAGCAGTGCCGCGCGCTCAACTGGAGTCCGGGCGCTCCATCGGTCTGTCCGAGGGCCAACTGCTGCGCCATGTGATTCTGCCTCAGGCCAGCATCCTCAGCCTGCCAGCGCTGTTCGCCAACTTCATTTTCCTGCTCAAGGAAACCACCGTCGTTTCGGCCGTGGCCGTTCCCGAGATCCTCTACACCACCAAGAACTACATCGCGCTGTACTACAAAACCTACGAAATGCTCGCTGTGCTGACCCTGCTTTGCGTGCTGCTGTTTCTGCCGCTGTCATTGCTGCTGCGGTACCTGGAAAGGAGGCTGCAGCATGGCCAGTTCGGCGCCTGAACTGCTGTGGGTGTCGCTGCCGCAACTGGCCAGCGGCGCAGCACAGACCTTGGCCATTTCGGCGTTGGGCATGCTCTTCGCCACCTTGGGCGGCGTGCTGTATGGCGTGTTGGCCACCCTTGGCAACCGTGGCCTGAACATCGTTCTGCAGGTGTATCTGGAGCTGTTCCGTGCCATCCCCGTGCTGGTCTGGCTGTACCTGGTGTTTTTCGGCCTGCCGATCTTCTTTGGCGTGAGCATCCCCAGTTTCTGGTGCGCGGTGGTGGTGCTGGGCCTGTGGGGTGCCAGCGAAATCGGTGAGGTGGTGCGCGGCGCGTTGCGTTCGCTGCCACGTGGCCAGCGTGAGGCCGGGCTGTCGATCGGCCTGTCCGGCTGGCAGCTGTATGGCTATGTGCTGCTGCCCCAGGCACTCAAGCGCATGACCCCGCCGACCATCAACCTCTATACGCGGATCATCAAGACCAGCTCGTTGGCGGTATTGATCGGCGTTGTCGAGGTGATCAAGGCAGGCCAGCAGATCATCGAGCGTACCTACGAGTCGGTGCTGATCTACGGCGCGTTGTTCCTGTTCTTCTTCATCATCTGTTATCCGCTGTCCGCCGCTTCGCGCGTGCTGGAACGCCGTTGGGCACACTCATGAGCGCATTGATCGAATTCCAGGGTTTCAACAAGTTTTTTGGTGAGCAGCAGGTGCTCAAGGACGTCGACCTCAAGGTGCAAGCCGGCGAGGTGCTGGTAGTGCTGGGGCCTAGCGGTTGTGGCAAGAGTACCTTGCTGCGCTGCTTGAATGGCCTGGAACAAGCCCACAGTGGCCACCTGCGCCTGGACGGCCAGGAGCTGCTCGACCCACGCACCGACTGGCGCCATGTGCGCCAGCGGGTAGGCATGGTGTTCCAGAGTTACCACCTGTTCGGCCACATGAGTGTGATCGACAACCTGTTGCTTGGCCCGCTCAAGGTGCAAAAGCGCGAGCGCGCCGAAGCCCAGGCCCAGGCCGAGGCGCTGCTGGCGCGGGTGGGGCTGCTGGACAAGCGCGATGCCTACCCGCGGCAGTTGTCCGGCGGCCAGCAGCAACGCATCGCGATCGTCCGGTCGCTGTGCATGAACCCCGAGGTAATGCTGTTCGATGAAGTCACGGCGGCCCTCGACCCGGAAATGGTCAAGGAGGTGCTGCAGGTGATCCAGGGCCTGGCCCGCGACGGCATGACCCTGCTCATCGTTACCCATGAAATGGCCTTCGCCCGCGCGGTGGCCGACCGCATCGTGTTCATGGAGGCCGGCAGGGTCCTTGAACAGAGCGAGCCCGAGAGCTTCTTCACCCGACCGCAGACCGCACGCGCGCAGCAGTTCCTGGAGAAATTCTCCTTTGTAGAAAGCCTGCCGAAGACACTGCACAAGGAACTGTCATGAAAACTGCCAACCTCACCAAACTGCTGGCGCCGCTGTTCGGCCTGGCCCTGCTGGCCGGCTGCAACAAGGCCGAAGAACCCACCAAACCCGCAGCGGCCTCGCCGGCCACCAGCTACCTGGAAACCATCAAGGCCCGCGACAAACTGATCGTCGGCGTATTCACCGACAAGCCACCCTTCGGTTTCGTCGATGAAAAGGGGCGCTATGTCGGCTTCGATACCGACATCGGTCGCCGCTTGGCCAAGGACCTGCTGGGCGACGAGAACAAAGTCGAGTTCGTTGCCGTGGAGCCGGCCAGCCGCATTCCGTTCCTGCAGAGTGACAAGGTCGACCTTATCCTGGCCAACATGACCGTAACGCCAGAGCGCAAGGAAGCGGTGGACTTCACCAACCCCAACCTGCGCGTCGCCGTGCAAGCCATCGTTGCTGACGGCAGCGCGGTGCAGAAACTCGACGACCTGGCCGACAATCAGGTTGTCCTGGGCATAGGCATCGCCGCGGCCAGTGGCCAGGGCTTGCAGTGACTCGCTGTTTTTCTCGAACTTGAGCAGCTTCCAGTCCGGGTGGGTTTTGGTCAGCCAGATATCGGCCGTGGTGCCAGTGGTGACGATGATGGTGTTCAGCTGGGCCAAGCAGAACCCAGGCTACCGCGTGTTGCCTGAGCTGCTAGGCGACGAGGCACCGATTGCCCCGGCGGTGAAGAAGGGCAACACCGAGTTGCGCGACTGGGTGAATGCCGAGCTGGCCAAGCTGGGTGAAGAGAAGTTTCTGCTCAAGCTGTATGACCAGTATGTGCGCAAGGAACTGAGCGATGACACCAAGCCTGAGAGCGTGATTGTCGAAGGGGGCAAGTGGCAGGGTTGATCGTGTAACGAGGGCCGCTATGCGGCCCATTCGCGGGGCAAGCCCGCTCCCACAGGCGCGTCGCTAACTGTGGCGTCACTCCTGTGGGAGCGGGCTTGTCCCGCGAATGGGGTGCGTAGCAGCCCCTTACTCAGCCGGCACCAATCGCAAGGTACTCTGCGCCGGAATCACCCCCATCTGCGCCCGTTGGTACTGCCCCTCGATGTACCCTGCAGCCTGATCCGAATAGTGCTTATCAAACGGTACCCCGCTTTGCCCGACCGGGTTACTGGTCAAGGCCTGCCCGGCATCGGCAAAGTCGATCAGCCTGCGTGTCGAAGGGCCATACGTCACCGGCCAAGGTGCCGGCCCAATTTTCGCCGACAGGTTGTTGGGCACCTCATGCGTGCCAGGCGCCGCGAACGGGCCGACGTTGAACAGCAGGTTCAGCGGCTTCTTCACGCCAAGCGGATGGTTATGGGTCAGGGTATGGGCTTTGCCCCATTGCCAACTGGCCGGGTCGCTGCCCAGGGTGTCTCGCAGGTGCTTCACGCTTTTTTGCCAGGCGATGCGCACGATCGCAGTGCGGTCGGTGCGTTCGTTTGCTCCCCGCGTGCTCCACCATGGCGACTCGGCATCGGCGGCCAAACGAGGCAGCGCGGCATCGATTGCGCGGGTGCTGATCAGCACCGGGAACCAGGTGTCGCCCAGTTCGTCATGTAGGGCCGCGAACGCCAGTTCATACAAAAACTGGTTGAACAACGTGGCGCTGATCGAGTCCAGGGGGTAGTCACCGCTCCAGGCGGCCAGTTGCTCGACCAGCTCCTTTTCCTCGTCCCCTTCGGCCACTGAGCGCAGCGTCGCCAGCAGCGGTGCAAGGGTGCGTGGGCCATGGTCGCTGGCGGTGTCCAGCTGCAGGGCCTGGCTGTTTTGGGTATCCCACTTCACGTCAGGGTTGGCCAGGTGACGGTCGAGCTGGCGGCCACGGTCCGGCAGGTTGTAGTAACCCGGCACGGGCACGGCCGAGGGCGGTTGGTAGTTGGCCGACACGATGTAGCCGCGTGCGGGGTTTTCTTGCTGCGGGTTGGCGCTGAAGGGGTAGAAACCGAGCTTGTCTGCCTGCGGGCTGGCGCCATCGAGGATGAATGTCGGGTTGACTCCCGCCGGGCGGATCGGCAGTTGTGCCGCAGCCCACCAGCCGATATCGCCACGGTCATTGGCCCAGACGAAGTTCAGCCCAGGCGCCTGAACCTTGGCGGCCGCCTCGCGCATCTTGCCCAGGGTGTCGGCGCGGTTGAGCTGGTAAAACCCGTCGAGGATCGGGTTTTCGGTTTCCAGAAACGCCCACCACATGGCCACCGGCGTGGTCCCGGCGGTAGCGCCCAATACCTCGTTGACGATCGGGCCGTGGGGCGAGCGGCGCAGGCTGAGGGTGACGGGCGCCTCGCCTTTGACGGCGAGGGTTTGCTCGGTCTTTTGCAAGGTTTGCCAGGTGCCGTCGATCATCACCTGGTCGGTGTTTTCGGGGTTGGTCCGTTCGGCGATCAGGTCGACGTCATCGTTCTGGAACATCGTCAGGCTCCAGCCGAAGTCGCGGTTGTGGCCGAGCAGCGCGAAGGGGTTCAGTGCCTGGAAGTAGCCATACAGGTTGAACCCAGGGGCCGACAATTCGGCCTCGTACCACACCGCCGGTACCGCGAAGCTGATGTGTGGGTCACCGGCCAGCAGTGGCTTGCCGCTGCGGGTGCGGCTGCCGGCGACGGCCCAGGCGTTGCTGCCTTCGAATTGCGGGATACCCGCGTCGCCCAACGCGTCGTGGCTAAGCCGGGCAAGTGCCTCCAGGCTGCGCCAGTCGGCGGCCGCCAAGGGCGCGGCCAGGGCGCCTTCGGGTTGCCAGTCGAGGTCGAAGATGTTCAGGTACTGCGGGCCGAGCTGGTCGCGAATATAGGTGAGCGCGGGCTCGGTGCGGAACGCGGCGGCGAAGCTGTAGGCCAGGTAACCGGCGATGCTCAGGGTGTCTTCAGCGGTGAACGGGCGGGGGGTGATGCCCAGCAGGTCGAACTCGATCGGCTTGGGGTGGCTGGCCTGCCAGCTGTTGATGCCCTCCAGGTAGGCTTGCAGGGCCTGCCAGGCGGGTGATTGGCGGTTCTGCCGCTGCACCATCAGCGCCGCTTGGTCGCGAATACGCAAGCTGCGGAACAGGGTGTCGGTGGGCACGAGTTTTTCGCCCAGCACTTCGGCCAACTCACCGCGCGCCAGGCGGCGCATGATCTCCATCTGGAACAACCGGTCCTGGGCGTGCACAAAGCCGAGGGCGCGGTACAGGTCCTGTTCGTTCTGTGCCTGCAGGTGCGGAACGCCGCGGCTGTCATAGCGCACGCTGACCGGCGCCTGCAGGCCGGCGATCGCCACTTCGCCCTCGCGTTGCGGCAGCTTGCCGTGCACGTACCCGTATCCGGCGCCAGCGGCCACGGCGATTACCACGGCCAACAGGGTCAGGCTGCGCTTCATCGAGACTCCTTGTGCATTCGAGCGGAAACTGTGGTCCGATCATCGACGGATTCGCGCACAGAGCATAGCCCTCGAAAGGAGTTTCCATGTCCCTCAGCGAAAAACAGAAAATGCTCGCAGGCCAGCTCTACCATGCCGGCTGCCCCGAGCTGCAGGCCGAGCAAATTGCCAACAAGCACTGGATGCAGCGCTACAACAGCAGTTTCGAGCTGCTCAACGACGCACGTCACGGCCTGCTCGCCGAGCATTTTGGCCAGGCCGGCGACGGCACGGTGATCCGCCCGCCGTTCTATTGCGACTATGGCTACAACATCAGCATTGGCCGCAACACCTTCATCAACTTCAACTGCGTGATCCTCGACGTGCTGCCGGTGCGCATCGGCGACGATTGCCAGATTGGTCCGGCGGTGCAGATCTACACCGCCGACCACCCACTCGACCCTGAGCTGCGGCGCACCGGGTTGGAAAGCGGCCGGCCGGTGAGTATTGGCAACAATGTGTGGATTGGTGGCGGGGCGATCATCCTGCCGGGGGTGACCCTTGGCGACAACGCGGTGGTCGGCGCGGGCAGTGTGGTCACCCGCGATGTGCCGGCGGGTGCGGTGGTGGTCGGTAACCCGGCGCGGGTGCGTCAGCCGGCCCAAGGGCAGTAGCAACCCACCGCCAAGGTGTTGGAGGCGGTCACCTGGCGGTTGTCGATCAACGCCTTGAGGATCGGTTCGATGAAACTGTTGCTGGCGTTGCACACCGCCCCTTCACTGTAAGGCCCGAAGTAGGCGAGGTGGCCTTGTCGGTCCCAGATGGCCACGGCCGGGGAGGCGGGCAGGTGTTCGCTGCCGGGCAGGCTGGCGAGGGGCTTGAGGGCGCTGAGGTTCGCGGGCAACTGGCCGTGGCTGCCGGGTTTTTGCAGCACATGGAAGCTGACGCCGTCGCCTGCGAAGTGGCTGACCAGGTCGGCCAGGTGCTGCTGGTTGCCCACATTGCAGGGGCAGGCCGGGTCCCAGAAGTGCACCACACGGATCGGGCCGGGGCCAGCCAGTTCTGCGGGCAGGCGCAGTTGGCTGCCGTCGAACAGGGTGGCCTGGTTGTCGAACGGGCGCAGGTAGCGGGACTGGAAGGTGGTGTAGGCCTGCCAGAGAATGCCAACGCCAACCAGTAGGGCGATTGCCGTGCACGATGTTTTGATGATTCGGCTATTCATGAGGAGTCATTGGCCCTTTCGCGACACAAGGCCGCTCCCACAATTTGATAGGTGTTGGTTGTTCGAGGGTGAGCAAGCTTGCCACGACGCCAGCTAGAGCTGAATATCACAGATCAATACTCGCTTCGCTCTGGATGTACCCGATGCCCGCCGCTTTGCTCCCCGACCTTCTGCGTGCCAGCCTCGCGCCCTTGACCGATCGCCAGCCGTTGTCGGCACAGGGGCGCGATTACCAGCATTTTTATGGCCTGGACCTGCCCGTGCACAGTTGGCTGGGTGGCTTTCAAGCGGCCGGGTTCGAGTTGGTCGGGCAAGTCTGGCTGCCGCCGCAGCCGGTGGCCACGGTGTTCCTGCTGCATGGCTATTACGACCACATGGGCCTTTACCGGCATGTGATCGAGTGGGCACTGGGCCAGGGTTATGCAGTGATCAGCTGTGACCTGCCCGGCCATGGCCTTTCCAGCGGTGAGCGGGCCAGCATCAGCGACTTTTCGCTGTATCAGCAGGTGCTCGATGCACTCTTCGAGCAAGCGCGCAGGCTGGACCTGCCGCGGCCTTGGCATTTGTGCGGGCAAAGCACGGGCGGCGCCATCGTGGTCGACCACCTGTTGCACCGGGGCGAGCAAAGCCCGGCCGATGGGCAGGTGATCCTGCTCGCGCCGCTGGTACGGCCCTGCTCCTGGCGTTGGTCGAAGCTCAGCTATTGCGTGCTACGCCATTTCGTCAACGGCATCGAACGGCGCTTCAGCGAAAACACCAACGACCCGGCCTTCCTAGCGTTTCTGGAGGCCGACCCCCTGCAACCGCGTCGTTTACCCACGGCCTGGGTTGGCGCACTGATCGCCTGGGTCAAGCGCATAGAAGCCGCGCCACGCAGCACACGGCGGCCCTTGATCGTGCAGGGTGAGGCGGACGGCACGGTGGACTGGCCCTACAACCTCGAGGTGCTCAAGGCCAAGTTCACTGAGCCGCAAATACTCATGCTGCCCGAGGCGCGGCACCACCTGGCCAATGAACTGCCCGGCATTCGCCAGCGCTACTTCACCTTCATCGACCAGCGCCTGGGCTGATCACTTGAGGTCGGCAGCACTCTGGCCGACCGCCAGGCCGGCGCGCACGGCAGCCAGTGCCGCCTGGTAATACGCCTTGCCCTCAGGCGATTCGGCGAAGTTGGCGAATTGTTCCAGCTCGGCGTCGGACAAGTCGCGGTACACGTACAACAGCGTATTGTTGAGGTCCTCGCCGATCTGGCCCATCAGGCGTTGGCGCTGGCCATCGAGCAGGCTCTGGGCCTGGCCGCCGCCGAACAGGCCCGGGATCATCGAACTGAGGCTGTCGGCGGCGACGCCGGCAATCGCCAGGCTGACCTCTGCACCGGCCTCGCGGGCGGGCAACGCCTGGGCCAAGTGGCCGATAAGCAACAGGCGGTCGTCACTGGCCTGGACCTTCGGCAGGCCTTTGGCGTTCTTGGCCAACTGGTCCTTGCGCGTGGCCTGCAGTTCGGCAGCCACCACCTTGCGGCCCAGCGGCGACTGGAAGAAGGCCAGCGCTGGCGCAGGGTTGCTCAGGGTTGCGCGCAGTTTCGCTTGGGCACGACGGTCCACGGCCTGGGCCTGGAAGCGCTGATTGCTGTTGTTGACCAGCGCTTGGTAGACGGCAGGCGGCAGGCTGTTGCGATAGCGTTCCTGGGCGGCGCTCAGGGCATCGTTGAAGTGGGCGCGCTGGTCGGGCCAGCCGGCGGCCTTGTACAGTTGATCCAGGCTGTCTGCCCAGACAGGCATGGTGCAGATCATCAGCAGAATCAGGGAAAACAGACGGCGCATTCAGGACTCCTGTCGGCAGGCTGCCATTGTCCTTGGCCCAGCGTCGGTTTGTCGAGATATCAGCGCGCTTCTCGGCCAAGTGGCGCTGTGCGAGTGCAAGGCTAATGGATATGATGCGCGCCATGCACATCTCCCCTGAACACCCGATGCTTGCGGCCGTCGTTGACGATCTGGCCACCCATGGCTGGTCCCAGCAGGCGCTCTTTTTGCCTGGCGACCTGGTGCGCGCGCTGGCGGCCGAGTGCCGGCGCCGTGACGCCGAAGGCGAACTCAACCCGGCAGGGGTTGGCCGCGGGGCTTCACAGGAGATCCGCGAGGCGATCCGCGGTGATCAGATCCAGTGGATCGACCCCGGCCAGGCCGCTGCCTGCGACCAGTACCTGGCGGCCATGGACCAGCTGCGCCTGGCCATCAACCAGGGGCTGTTCCTGGGCCTTGAAGATTTCGAATGCCATTTTGCCCTGTACCCGCCGGGCGCGTTCTATCGCCGCCATCTGGATCGCTTTCGTGACGATGACCGGCGCATGGTTTCGGCAGTGCTCTATTTGAACGAAGACTGGCAGCCGCAGGATGGCGGCCAGCTGCGCATGTTCCTGGCGCAGGGTGTCGAGCACGATGTGCAGCCCGTGGCCGGATGCCTGGTGGTGTTCCTGTCGGGCGATGTGCCCCATGAGGTATTGCCGGCCGGGCGTGAGCGCCTGTCGTTGACTGGCTGGTTCCGGCGCCGTGGCAATGACCTGTTCTGAGTTGCCCAAGGTGCTGGTCAGCGCATGCCTGCTGGGGCAGCCGGTGCGCTATGACGGCCGCGCCAGTGGCCATCCGGATGTGTTGCAAGCCTGGCAGGCGGCAGGGCGGGTAGTGCCCTTGTGCCCGGAAGTGGCCGGTGGCTTGCCCACACCGCGACCGCCTGCGGAGATCCCAGGCGGGCAGGGCAGCGCGGTGCTCGATGGCCAGGCACAGGTGCTGACGGTGACGGGTGAGGACGTCAGCGACGCGTTTCTGGCCGGTGCTCAGCTGGCGTTGGCGCTGGTGCGCCGGCACGGGATTCAAGTCGCGGTGCTCAAGTCTGGCAGCCCTTCGTGTGGTAATCGCCTGACCTACGATGGCACCTTCAGCGGGGTGAAGGTGTCGGGGGAGGGCGTGACCACGGCGCTGCTGCGCCGGGAAGGGGTGCTGGTGTTCAGCGAGCTTGAGCTGGATGAAGCACAACAAGCGTTGGCTGGGCTTTCAGCTTAATCCTGCCCCGGCCTCTTCGCGGGCAAGCCCGCTCCCACAGATACTGCACGGTTCTCAAGACCGGTGAAAAACCTGTGGGCTTGCCCCGCGAAGAGGCCGGGGCAGGCAATAAACATCTACTGGCCTGCAGCCGTCTCCTGGGTACCCTTGAACCACTTCTGCTCCAGCTCTGCCATGCGCCCATCGTCCTTGATCCGTTGCAGGGCATTGTTCACCGCGCTCTCGAACGCCGGGTTGTCTTTTTGGAACGGAATGACCTGTTTCTTCTCACCATAAGGCTGGCTCACGTCCAACTGTTTACTGGTGTTCTGTTCATTCAAGGTGATGTCGTACTTGCCACTCTCCACGCCCGGCAGAACTTCTTCAGCTGGCGTTTCAATGAATTCAGCCCGCAGGTCCAGTTCCTTGGCCAGGATTTGCCCGAACTCGATCTCGAAACCCGTGAGGTGGTCGTTTTCCTTGAATACATAGGGCGGTGTATCGGACTGCACGGCAATGCGCAGTTCGCCGCGGTCGTTGATGTCGTCTATCAGCTCGGCTTGGGCCAATGGACTGATCAGTACTGCAAGCAGTACGCCTAGGGTCGAACGCATGAATGCCCCTTTTTTATTCGGCAGATGAATTTCATTCGCCACGGCTTTCTTCCTCGTCGTGGTCGAGCGCAGCCTATGACCTTGAAGCCTTGGCGAGGTTTAACCCTAACTGAAATATTTCTCTTTGTGGGCTATGGTGATCTACCGCTGTCGCACGTTTTAACGGCAGTGGTCTTTAAGTGAATCACAGGAGAAGTGAATGAACAGCCTATTTTCGCGTGCTGCCGTAGCCGGTCTGCTGATGGGGGCCTCGGTGTTCGCCAGTGCCGCGGATGCCCTGAAGAGCCAGGAGCCGCCCAAGGATGCCAAGGTCGTCATCGTTTCCCCCGCCGATGGCGCAACGGTCGACAAGACCTTCACCGTCAAGTTCGGCATCGAGGGCATGGCGCTCAAGCCTGCGGGTGATCAGACCCCGCATACCGGGCATCACCACCTGCTGGTGGATGTCGATAAAGAGCCGGTGGCCGACATGCCCCTGCCAACCAGCCTGATGCCTGAGAACAACGCGCCGCTGCCGGCCGGCCCGCAAGTGCTGCACTTCGGCAAGGCACAAACCGAGGCGACCATTACCCTGACCCCAGGCAAGCACACCTTGCAGTTGGTATTGGGCGACAAGTACCACGTGCCGTTCAAGCCGAGCGTCGAATCGAAGAAGATCACCGTCGAGGTGAAGTAATCACCCACGAAAAAGGGAGGCCACCAGGGCCTCCCTTTTTCATGCCGCCCTGAAACTTAGAACAGAACGCGGGAGCGGATAGTGCCCTTCACGTGCTGCAGTTTCTCTTGCGCCAGGTCCGAGTACTCGGCGTCGACGTCGATCACCACGTAACCCACTTTCTCGTTGGTCTGCAGGAACTGACCGGAGATGTTGATGCCGTTCTCGGCGAAGACCTTGTTGATCTCGCTGAGCACGCCAGGGATGTTTTCGTGGATGTGCAGCAGGCGGTGTTTGCCTGGGTGCGCCGGCAGGGCAACTTCCGGGAAGTTGACCGAAGACACCGAGGTACCGTTGTCGCTGTACTTGACCAACTTCTCGGCAACTTCCAGGCCGATGTTCGCCTGGGCCTCGGCGGTGGAACCACCGATGTGCGGGGTCAGGATGACGTTGTCCAGGCCGCGCAGCGGGCTTTCGAACTCTTCGTCGTTGGAGCGCGGCTCGACCGGGAACACGTCGATGGCGGCGCCGATCAGGTGCTTGTCCTTGATCGCGGCAGCCAGGTGATCCAGCTCGACCACGGTACCGCGGGCGGCGTTGATCAGGATCGAGCCCTTCTTCATCGCGCGGATTTCCTTCTCGCCGATCATCCACTGGGTGGATGGCAGCTCAGGCACATGCAGCGAGACGATGTCGGCCAGGCCCAGCAGCTCGTGCAGGCTGGCGACCTGGACGGCGTTGCCCAGCGGCAGCTTGGTCAGCGGGTCGAAGAAGTACACCTGCATGCCTAAGTTTTCAGCCAGGACCGACAGTTGGGTGCCGATCGAGCCGTAGCCGACGATGCCCAGCTTCTTGCCACGGATCTCGAAGGAGTTGGCCGCGCTCTTGATCCAGCCACCACGGTGGCACGAAGCGTTCTTCTCGGGGATGCCGCGCAGCAGCAGGATGGCCTCGGCCAGCACCAGTTCGGCGACCGAACGGGTGTTCGAGTACGGGGCGTTGAACACGGCGATACCGCGCTCGCGGGCCGCTTCCAGGTCGACCTGGTTGGTACCGATGCAGAAGCAGCCGACCGCAACCAGCTTCTTCGCGCAGTCGAAGATCTCTTCAGTCAGTTGCGTGCGCGAGCGGATGCCGATGAAGTGGGCATCGGCGATCTTTTCCTTCAGCTCGGCTTCCGGCAACGAACCAGTGAGGTATTCGATGTTGGTGTAGCCGGCAGCCTTGAGGGTATCGACCGCGTTCTGGTGCACACCTTCAAGAAGAAGGAACCTGATCTTGCTCTTGTCGAGAGAAGTCTTGCTCATCTGCGTAAACCTGTATCCCGGAGAAAAAATGGCGAGGGGTGATGCTAGGCGCGGCGTCGGCCTTAGCATGAACAGCGGGAGGGCTATGCTAGCATACGCGACACAATCTGAGCTTATCCCGACAGGTGAAGAGTGCTCAGGGTGACTATGAATAAGTCGAGAGTTCCAGCGATGACCCACCCCGCTGTTATTGATGAACTGATGACCCTTGTCGACCCTGGCAAGGTCCTGACTGACGCCGTTTCCCTCGAAGCCTACGGCAAGGACTGGACCAAGCATTACCCGCCAGCGCCCACGGCCATCGTGTTCCCCAAGAGCATCGCGCAGGTGCAGGCCATCGTTGCCTGGGCCAACCGCCATCAGGTTGCGCTGGTGCCTTCCGGTGGGCGTACCGGGCTGTCGGGCGGTGCCGTGGCGGCCAATGGCGAGGTCGTGGTCGCGTTCGACTACATGAACCAGATTCTCGATTTCAATGCGTTCGACCGTACGGTGGTGTGCCAGCCGGGGGTGATTACCCGGCAATTGCAGGCGTATGCCGAGGAGCAAGGCCTGTATTACCCGGTGGACTTCGCCTCCAGCGGCTCCAGCCAGATTGGCGGTAACATCGGCACCAACGCCGGCGGCATCAAGGTGATTCGCTACGGTATGACCCGCAACTGGGTTGCCGGGCTGAAAGTGGTCACCGGCAAGGGCGAGCTGCTGGAGCTGAACAAAGACCTGATCAAGAACGCCACCGGTTACGATCTGCGGCAGCTGTTCATTGGTGCCGAGGGCACGCTGGGCTTTGTGGTCGAAGCGACCATGCGCCTGGACCGCGCCCCGCGCAACCTCACCGCGATGGTGCTAGGCACGCCGGACTTCGACTCGATCATGCCGGTGCTGCATGCCTTCCAGGCCAAGCTCGACCTGACGGCCTTCGAGTTCTTTTCCGACAAGGGCCTGGCCAAGATCATGGGCCGTGGCGATGTGCCGGCGCCTTTCGAGACCGATTGCCCGTTTTATGCCCTGCTGGAGTTCGAGGCCAGCACCGAAGAGGTCGCCAACGAAGCCTTGGCCACTTTCGAGCACTGTGTCGAGCAGGGCTGGGTGCTGGACGGGGTGATGAGCCAGAGCGAAACCCAGCTGAAAAACCTGTGGAAGCTGCGTGAGTACCTGTCCGAAACCATCTCCCACTGGACCCCGTACAAAAACGACATTTCTGTCACCGTCTCCAAGGTGCCGGCGTTTTTGCGCGACATCGATGCCATCGTCGGCGAGCATTACCCGGACTACGAGGTGGTCTGGTACGGCCATATCGGCGATGGCAACCTGCACCTGAACATCCTCAAGCCCGACGCCATGAGCAAAGATGACTTCTTTGCCTCCTGCGCCAAGGTCAACAAGTGGGTGTTCGAAATCGTCCAGCGCTACAACGGCTCGATCTCGGCCGAGCATGGCGTGGGCATGACCAAGCGTGACTACCTCGGCTACAGCCGCTCGGCCGAAGAAATCGCCTGCATGAAGGCAATAAAGGCCGTCTTCGACCCTAACGGCGTCATGAATCCGGGTAAGATCTTCGCTCCTGAATAATAAGCAGTATGCAGAGGAGTCGGCCATGAGTTACCAGCACCAGTACGTAGACGGCACGCGCATCCACTTCCCGTTGGGCAAGGTGGTGTGCATCGGCCGTAACTATGCCGAGCATGCCAAGGAACTGGACAACCCGATCCCCAGCGAGCCGTTGCTGTTCATCAAGCCGGGCAGTTGCGTGGTGCCGCTGGAAGGTGGTTTCAAGATCCCGACCGACCGTGGCGTTGTGCATTACGAGGCCGAGATTGCTGTGCTGCTGGGCAAGCCGTTGTCCACCAAGCCAACCGAAGAAGAGGTGCTGGACGCCATCTCCGGTTACGCCCCGGCGCTCGACCTGACCCTGCGCGACGTGCAGGCCAAGCTCAAGGAAAAGGGCCTGCCTTGGGAGCTGTGCAAGAGCTTTGACGGCGCCTGCGTGCTGCCGCCGTTCGTTTCGGCGGCCAGTTTCGAGGATGTGACCGACATCCCGGTGCGCCTGACCCTCAATGGCAAAGTGGTGCAGGACGGCAACAGCGCGTTGATGCTCAACCCGATCGTGCCGATGATCCAGTACATGGCGGCGCATTTCTCGTTGCAGGCGGGGGATGTGATCTTGACCGGTACGCCGGCGGGCGTAGGGCCGTTCAATGTCGGTGATGAGCTGGTGATTGAGTTGCCGGGTGTGAGCCGCTTCGAAAGCCGGGTGCTCTGAACCGGAACCGCGTTGCCTTCTTCGCGGGCTTGCCCGCGAAGAGGCCGGCACTGTTTACCGATTTTTCACACCTTATCTGGATAATGCGCGGACCTACGCCCATTTTCCCAGGATCCACGTATGCCATCTCGCTCCAGCGCCCCGGCAACTCCCAAGCGTCGCTTCTACCTGCGCTGGCCGTTCGGCCTGGCGGTTGCAGCGGTGATCGGCTATGGCGTATCCGTGGCCATGCACTGGGATGACCGCGGGGCACTGTGGGTGAAGGAAAGCTTTGAAAGCACCGCCGAGCAAAGCGAGAGCGTCTGGCTGCCGGCCTATCAGGCCGATATCGACGCCAAACCGCTGCCCGGCATGGACGATGACGAAGCCTCGGACGTGGCCTTCAACCCGCAAACCCGCACCCTGTTCGCTGTCATGGGCAAGAATCCGTTCCTGGTCGAGCTCAGCCTGGACGGTAACGTGCTGCGCCAGATTCCATTGAATGGCTGGAACAACCCGGAAGGGCTGGCCGTGATGGAGGACGGGCACCTGGCAATCGTCGACGAACGGCTGCACGACCTGACTGTGGTCAAGGTGGATGCGCACACCACGTCGCTTAACCATGGCGACTTCCCGAGCTACGACCTGGGCAAGTCGGTGAAGAGCAACAAGGGCTTCGAGGCCGTGGCCTGGGACCCGATGCGTCAACGCCTGGTGATCGGCGAAGAGCGCCCGCCCAAGCTATACACCTGGAGCACCGATGGCCGTAGCCCGCTGAAGGGTGACAAGCAGTTGCTGCCCAATGATGAACTCGACCTGCGCAACCTGTCGGCCCTTGGCGTCGACCCGCGCACCGGACACCTGCTGGTGCTGTCGGCGGACTCCAACATGCTGCTGGAGCTGGATGAGCAGGGCCAGCAAGTCAGCTTCATGACCTTGCTGGGCGGTTTCAACGGCCTTGAGCACACCATCCCGCGTGCTGAAGGCGTGGCCATGGATGACCAGGGCAACCTGTACATGGTCAGCGAACCGGCGCTGTTCTATCGGTTCAAGAAAAACTGACAGCAACATCAGATTTTTCGGATGCTGGCATTAAGCTTTGATTCAGTTGTTCATGGTTAGATTCGCCACCCTTACGTCGAGTCTGTCCCCAAATGCGTCGCTATCTTCGTCTGTCACTGATTCCGGCCTTCATTGGCCTGCTCTTGCTCGGCTGGGCCGGGCAGGAGTTTCGCCTGTTCGAGCGCGGCTGGTTCAACCTCAAGACCTGGTGGCAGCCAGCCGAGCAGGGCATCGGCCTGGACCGTTATCGGGTGGTGGTCGAGGCGCAGCCTGTCGAGGGTCTGGACGATGACATTTCGGCGCTGACCTACGACCCAGACCGCAAGACCCTGTTCACCGTGACCAATGCACGTTCGGAGCTGATCGAGCTGTCGCTGGACGGGCGCATCCTGCGGCGCGTGCCACTGACCGGCTTTGGCGACCCGGAGGCGGTGGAATACGTGGGCCCCAACAGCTATGTGATCACCGACGAGCGCCAGCAACGGCTGATTCGCGTGCGCCTGGACGACGATACGCTGTTCCTCGATGCCGGCGATGCCGAGCAGTTGACCCTGGGCATTGGCCTGAACGGTAACAAGGGGTTCGAGGGGCTGGCGTACGACTCGGCCGGCAAGCGCCTGTTCGTGGCCAAGGAACGTGACCCGATGTTGATCTACGAGGTGCATGGCTTCCCGCATGACAACCCCGAGCAGCCTTATGCCGTGCATGTGGTGCAGGACCGCAAGCGTGATTCACGTTTGTTTGTGCGGGACCTGTCGAGTTTGCAGTTCGACGAGCGCAGCGGCCATTTGTTGGCGCTGTCGGATGAATCGCGGCTGGTGCTGGAACTGGATGTGAAGGGCAAGCCGCTCAGTACCTTGTCGCTGCGCAAGGGGTACCAGGGGTTGAAGGCGACGGTGCCGCAGGCGGAAGGGATTGCGATGGATGAGGCGGGGAGCATTTACCTGGTCAGTGAGCCGAACCTGTTTTACGTGTTCAAACAGCCGGCAGATTGACTGGTTTTGAGGGCTTTTTCGCGGGGCAAGCCCGCTCCCACAGGGGGGCCACGGAATCTGAAAAAGGTGGGCATCTGTGGGAGCGGGCTTGCCCCGCGAATAGCATCACTCGGCCTTGAGGGTTTTCACACCTTCAGCGGTACCGAGCAGCAGCAAGTCCGCCGGGCGTGCCGCGAACAGGCCGTTGGTCACCACGCCCACGATCGCATTGATCTGCGCTTCGAGCTCGACCGGGTTGGTGATCTGCAGGTTGTACACGTCCAGGATCACGTTACCGTTGTCGGTCAGCACACCCTCGCGGTACACCGGGTCACCGCCCAGCTTGACCAGCTGGCGCGCCACGTGGCTGCGGGCCATCGGGATCACTTCGACGGGCAGCGGGAAGGCGCCCAGCACCGGTACCAGCTTGCTGGCATCGGCGATGCAGATGAAGGTCTTGGCCACGGCCGCGACGATCTTCTCGCGAGTCAGGGCCGCGCCACCGCCCTTGATCAGGTTCAGGTGCGCGTCGCTCTCGTCGGCGCCGTCCACATAGAACTCCAGCTCGCTGACGCTGTTCAGCTCGTAGACCGGGATGCCATGACCCTTCAGACGCTGGGCGGTGGCCTCGGAGCTGGCGACCGCGCCATCGAAGGCGGTCTTGTGCTGAGCCAGGGCGTCGATGAAGAAGTTGGCGGTCGAACCGGTACCGACGCCGACGACGCTCTTTTCATCCAGCTTGGGCAGAATGAAGTCGACAGCGGCCTGGGCGACGGCCTGTTTGAGTTGGTCCTGGGTCATGCGGGCTCCGAGAGGGGCGGGGAGGTTTTCAAAGGGGCTGGGTTTCAAAGGGGCTTAGTATAGCGGCTTGCGCGGCTTTGCTGTGGTCGCCCGACGTAGCGCTGGGGTAGACTCGCAGCCCTTGTCCCGCGGCCAGTGATGCTTTCCCGATGCTCGAACAGTACGTCAAGAAGATCCTCACCTCGCGCGTCTATGACGTCGCCGTCGAAACGCCGCTGCAGAGCGCCGGGCAGCTGAGCAAACGCCTCGGCAACCAGATCTTGCTCAAGCGCGAAGACCTGCAGCCGGTGTTCTCGTTCAAGATTCGCGGGGCGTACAACAAGCTGGCGCAACTGACCCCAGAAGAGCTGGCCCGCGGCGTGGTCACCGCCTCGGCCGGCAACCATGCCCAGGGCCTTGCCCTGGCGGCGCGTGAGCTGGGGATCAAGGCAACCATCGTGATGCCCAAGACCACCCCGGAGATCAAAATCGAAGGCGTGCGTTCGCGGGGCGGCAAGGTGGTATTGCACGGCGACACCTTCCCCGAGGCGCTGGCCTACTCGCTCAAGCTGGTCGATGAGAAGGGCTTCGTCTACATCCACCCCTACGACGACCCGCATACCATCGCCGGGCAAGGCACGGTGGCCATGGAGATCCTGCGTCAGCACCCGGGCCGGCTGGACGCGATTTTCGTGCCGGTCGGCGGCGGCGGCCTGATCGCCGGCATCGCGGCCTACGTGAAATACCTGCGCCCGGAAATCAAAGTCATCGGCGTCGAGCCGGACGACTCCAACTGCCTGCAGGCCGCCATGGCCGCGGGTGAGCGCGTGGTGTTGCCGCAGGTCGGGCTGTTCGCCGACGGTGTGGCGGTGGCGCAGATTGGCCAGCACACCTTCGACATCTGCCGCCTGCATGTGGATGAGGTGATCACTGTCAGTACTGACGAGATCTGTGCAGCCATCAAGGATATCTACGACGATACCCGCTCGATCACCGAACCTGCTGGCGCGCTGGGGGTTGCCGGCATCAAGAAGTATGTCGAGCTGTATGGCGTGACCGGCCAGACCCTGGTTGCCATCGATTCAGGCGCCAACGTCAACTTCGACCGCCTGCGCCATGTGGCCGAGCGTGCCGAACTGGGTGAAAAACGCGAAGCCATCATCGCCGTCACCATCCCCGAGCGCCCGGGCAGCTTCAAGGCGTTCTGCGAGGCGATCGGCAAGCGCCAGATCACCGAATTCAACTACCGCAAGCACACCTCCGACGAGGCGCACATCTTCGTCGGCGTGCAGACCCACCCAGAGAACGACCCGCGTGCGGTGTTGGTGCAGCAACTGACCGAGCAGGGCTTCCCGGTTACCGACCTGACCGACAACGAACTGGCCAAGCTGCACATTCGTCACATGGTGGGTGGCCATTCGGCCGGCGCCAGTGATGAGATCGTGCTGCGCTTCGAGTTCCCCGAGCGGCCGGGTGCGTTGTTCAACTTCCTCAACAAGCTGGGCGGGCGCTGGAATATCTCGATGTTTCACTACCGCAACCATGGCGCTGCCGACGGGCGCGTGGTGGCGGGCTTGCAGGTACCGGAAGACGAACGCCACCTGGTGCCAGCGGCGCTGGCCAAGATCGGTTACCCGTATTGGGACGAGACCGATAACCCGGCTTACCGGTTGTTTTTGGGTTGAGCGACTAAGCTTGGCTCATCGCGCATGGATATGAAGACATGGAACACCTGACGACGCTCAAGGCCTTGCACATCACCGCCACTGCGCTGCTGCTTCTGGGCGCGCTGGGCTTGGTGATCTGGACAGTTCGCGCCCGCCGGCTGGGCGATGCCGAGGCCTACGGCAAATTGCTGCGCCGGCCGCTGGTGTTCGTCTGGTTGGTCATGGGCGTGTGCCTGGTGAGCATGCCGGTCACTGGCTGGTGGCTGGTGCACCTGGTCGGCTGGCCACTGGGGCAGACCTGGGTGCTGGCATCCAGCGTCATCTATACGCTGGGTGCGTTTGCCGTGTGGTGGCTGCTGGTGCGCTTGAACCGGCTGCGCAAGGCGCAGGTGGTGGGGCTGCGGTTTACCTTGGCCTTGGCGGTGTTCAGCGGGGTTTGCTTCTTGTCCATTGCCGGCTTGATGGGGGCCAAGCCAGTCTGATGGCCTTGTGCTGTCCATGCCGGCCTCTTCGCGGGGCAAGCCCGCTCCCACCGGACCACCACAAGCCTGAGGGATGTGATGACTCTGTGGGAGCGGGCTTGCCCCGCGAAGAGGCCGGAACAGGAATACTCAATCCCTCAGCGAAATCACCGGCCACCCACACTGCTCGGCTTCCGCCCGCAGGTTCGGATCCGGGTCCACCGCCACCGCATGCGTCACCTGCTGCAGCAACGGCAGGTCATTCATCGAATCGCTGTAGAAATAGCTGTCTTCAAGGTCGTAGCCGTTTTCCAGCATCCAGCGCTGCAACCTCGTCACTTTCCCTTCACGGAAACACGCTATATCGGTACTGCGCCCGGTGTAGCGGCCATCTTCGGTCTCGCATTCGGTCGCCAGCAGGGTACGCACGCCCAAACGGCGGGCGATTGGCGCGGTCACGAAACGGTTGGTGGCGGTGATGATCACCAGTTTGTCGCCCGCCTCGCGGTGCTGCTGCAGCAACGCCAGGGCTTTGGGCAGGATGATCGGCTCGATGCAGTCCCGCATGAAATCGCGGTGCCACGCGTCGAGCTGGGCCATAGGCGTTGCCGCCAGAATCTCCATGGAAAAGGCCAGGTAGGCCTGCAAGTCCAGGGTGCCGTTCAGGTAGTGCTGATAGAAGGCATCGTTGCGTTGTTTGTAGGCGACCGGGTCGAGGATGCCGCGCTCGCACAGATAGTCACCCCAGGCATGGTCGCTGTCGCCACCGAGGAGGGTATTGTCCAGGTCGAATAAAGCCAGGCGCATCGCGTTCACTCGCATCAGCTACAAGGTAGGCCCGCAGAATACGGAGTTTTCACCTCGCTGCACATAAGCTTGGCGGGCGCGTTGCTGCGCTCGCAGGCTTTGTGGAACAATGCGGTGACATGCGTTTGCGAGGTTGCTGCCGTGATCGACCCGGATGGTTTTCGCCCCAATGTCGGGATCATTCTCACGAATGATGCCGGGCAGGTGCTATGGGCTCGACGGATCAACCAGGATGCCTGGCAATTTCCCCAGGGTGGCATCAACCCTGACGAGACGCCGGAAGATGCCCTGTACCGCGAGCTGAACGAAGAAGTTGGCCTTGAACGCGACGATGTGGAAATTCTTGCCTGCACGCGTGGCTGGTTGCGTTATCGTTTACCCCAGCGTCTGGTGCGTACGCACAGCCAGCCGCTGTGCATTGGCCAGAAGCAGAAGTGGTTCCTGCTGCGTCTGGTAAGCAACGAACAAAGGGTGCGGATGGACCTGACGGGCAAGCCGGAGTTCGACGGCTGGCGCTGGGTCAGCTATTGGTACCCGCTGGGCCAGGTTGTGACATTCAAGCGCGAGGTCTACCGTCGCGCCCTGAAAGAGCTAGCACCGCGTCTTCTGACGCGCGACTGACGACGGAGTTCGACCCCGAGCCATGCTCAATACGCTGCGCAAGATCGTCCAGGAAGTGAACTCCGCCAAAGATCTCAAGACGGCGTTGGGGATCATTGTCTTGCGCGTCAAGGAGGCCATGGGCAGCCAGGTCTGCTCCGTCTACCTGCTTGACCCGGAAACCAACCGCTTCGTGCTGATGGCCACCGAGGGCCTGAACAAGCGTTCGATCGGCAAGGTCAGCATGGCCCCCAACGAGGGCCTGGTCGGCCTGGTCGGTACCCGGGAAGAGCCGCTGAACCTGGAAAACGCCGCCGATCACCCGCGTTATCGCTACTTTGCCGAAACCGGTGAAGAAAAGTTCGCCTCTTTCCTGGGTGCACCGATCATTCACCACCGTCGGGTGGTCGGGGTGCTGGTCATCCAGCAGAAGGAACGCCGCCAGTTCGATGAGGGCGAAGAAGCCTTCCTGGTCACCATGAGTGCCCAGCTCGCCGGGGTTATCGCCCACGCCGAGGCGACCGGCTCGATCCGTGGCCTGGGCCGCCAGGGCAAGGGCATTCAGGAGGCTCGCTTCGTCGGCGTGCCGGGCTCGCCAGGCGCCGCCGTTGGCCGCGCAGTGGTGATGTTGCCGCCGGCCGACCTCGAAGTGGTGCCGGACAAGACTGTCGAGGACATCGACGCCGAACTCAAACTGTTCCAGAACGCCCTTGAAGGCGTGCGCGCCGACATGCGCAAGCTGTCGGCCAAGCTGGCTACCCAGCTGCGGCCCGAAGAGCGCGCGTTGTTCGACGTGTACCTGATGATGCTCGAAGACGCCGCCTTGGGCGGCGAGGTGACCGAGGTCATCAAGACCGGCCAGTGGGCCCAGGGCGCCTTGCGCCAAGTGGTCGGCGAGCACGTCAACCGCTTCGAGCTGATGGACGATGACTACCTGCGTGAGCGCGCTTCGGACGTCAAGGACCTTGGCCGCCGGCTGCTCGCCTACCTGCAGGAGGCTCGCTCGCAATCGCTGGTGTACGCCGACAATACCATCCTGGTCAGCGAAGAACTGACGCCAGCGATGCTGGGCGAAGTGCCGGAGGGCAAGCTGGTCGGCCTGGTGTCGGTATTGGGTTCGGGCAACTCCCACGTCGCGATCCTGGCCCGCGCCATGGGTATTCCGACGGTGATGGGCCTGGTCGACCTGCCGTATTCCAAGGTCGATGGCATCGAGCTGATCGTCGACGGCTACAAGGGCGAGGTGTTCACCAACCCCAGCGACGTGTTGCGCAAGCAGTACAGCGAAGTGGTCGAGGAGGAGCGCCAGCTGGCGCAAGGCCTGGATGCGCTGCGCGAGCTGCCCTGCGTCACCCCGGATGGCCACCGCATGCCGCTGTGGGTCAACACCGGCCTGCTGGCCGACGTCGCCCGTGCCCAGCAGCGTGGTGCCGAAGGGGTAGGCCTGTACCGCACCGAAGTGCCGTTCATGATCAACCAGCGCTTCCCCAGTGAGAAAGAGCAGCTGGCGATCTACCGCGAACAGCTGGCGGCCTTCCACCCGCTGCCAGTGACCATGCGTACCCTGGATATCGGCGGGGACAAGGCGCTGTCGTACTTCCCGATCAAGGAAGAAAACCCCTTCCTGGGTTGGCGCGGCATTCGCGTTACCCTCGACCACCCAGAAATCTTCCTGGTCCAGACCCGCGCCATGCTCAAGGCCAGCGAAGGTTTGAACAACCTGCGCATCCTGCTGCCGATGATTTCTGGCATTCACGAGCTGGAAGAGGCACTGCACCTGATCCACCGCGCGTGGGGCGAGGTGCGTGACGAAGGCACCGATGTGCCGATGCCGCCGGTTGGCGTGATGGTCGAGATCCCTGCGGCGGTGTACCAGACCAAAGAGCTGGCGCGGCAGGTGGACTTCCTGTCGGTCGGTTCCAACGACCTGACCCAGTACCTGCTGGCGGTCGACCGCAACAACCCACGGGTCGCCGACCTGTACGATTACCTGCACCCGGCCGTGCTGCAAGCCTTGAACACGGTGGTGCGCGATGCCCATGGCGAGGGCAAGCCGGTGAGCATTTGCGGCGAGATGGCCGGTGACCCGGCGGCGGCGGTGCTGTTGATGGCGATGGGCTTCGACAGCTTGTCGATGAACGCCACCAACCTGCCCAAGGTGAAGTGGATGCTGCGCCAGATCAACATGAGCAAGGCCAAGGAGCTGCTGGCCGAAGCCATGAGCCATGACAACCCGCAAGTTATCCACAGCTCGCTGCAATTGGCGCTGAAGAACCTAGGGTTGGCGCGCATGATCGGGCCTGGGGCGAACAAGACCCTGTGATACCTGTACCGGCCGCTTCGCGGGGCAAGCCCGCTCCCACAGAAAGGGCGCCGAACCCTGTGGGAGCGGGCTTGCCCCGCGAAGACGCCGGCCCAGCTAAAGCACCAGTGGGTCAGGCCACCACCTCAACTTCTCCCAAATGCCCCCCAAACGGCCCGAAACTGCGCTCAACCAGCCGTCTTCTCCCCTGATCATCCACGATCAGCACAGTACTCGCCCGCGTCCCATAATTCTGGCTGGCAATAAACACACTCGACAACAGCTTCTCGGTCGCCAACCCCACACCCGTTTCCGGCAACTCACTCTCGGCTGCCGGCTCACCATCGGCTAGCAACGCCAGCAAGCGCTGCGGGTCTGCTGACTCAAGCAACCCCTCCAGCCCGCTGCGCGCCTTCACCAGCTTCGGCCACGGCGTATCCAACCCGGCATTGGATAACCCATAAACCCCAGGCACCAGCAAGCGCGGCGCGGCGTCTCGGGCGTGCAGAAAGCCTAATTGCGCCCCATCGCCCACCAGCAAGTTGAACCCCGAATACTGGCGGCTGCCGCTGGCCACCTGGTCAAGATAGGCTTCCACGCCAAGCTCACCGTGCAGAAACCCCGCCACCAGCTCCCCGCGCGAGCGCACGCCCAAGGCTTGCCCAGGGTCGCGAATGTTGGTCAGCGCCGCAAAGCGCCCCTGCGGCCCCACGCCCAGCCAGGTACCGCCAGCCTCCAGGTCACGCCCGGCATAGACGCCAGGGGCATCCTCCCAGGCGGTCAGGGCCTGCGTGGGCCGGGCATAGAACTCGTCGCGGTTGGCCGCCACGATCAGCGGCAGGGCATGCCCCGGCCGCCAGGCGAATACGATCAGGCACATCGGTTGGGCCTCTGTGTTTTTTGCCACTCTACTCACTGCGGTGGTGCTGATCCATCCTGTCACGAAGTTCACTAGAGCCTCAGGGCCGGCTTCCGTTACCATGCCGGATTGATTTTCTCAGGGGCAACGAATGGAGTTCGTACTCTATCTGCTGTTAGGTGCATGTGCCGGCGTGCTGGCCGGGCTGTTCGGCGTTGGCGGTGGCATCATCATCGTGCCGGTGCTGGTGTTCAGCTTCACCTTGCAGGGCTTCGACCCCTCGGTATTGACCCACCTGGCTGTCGGCACGTCGTTGGCAACCATCATCTTCACCTCGATCAACGCGGTGCTCGAACACCATCGCCGGGGCGCGGTGCAGTGGCCGATCTTCGCCTGGATGACCCTGGGCATCCTGATTGGCGCTGGTATCGGCGCCAAGACCGCCTCGTTGATCCAGGGCCCGCTGCTGCAGAAGATCATCGGTGTGTTCGCCCTGATCATTGCCGCGCAAATGGCCCTGGACTTCAAACCCAAGGCCAGCCGCGGCATCCCTGGCAAGCCCGCGCTGACCGCAGCAGGTGGGGTGATTGGCTGGGCTTCGGCGATTTTCGGTATTGGTGGCGGCTCGCTGACCGTGCCGTTCCTGACGTGGCGCAGCCTGCCCATGCAGCAGGCGGTGGCAACGTCCTCGGCCTGTGGCCTGCCCATTGCCGTGGCCAGTGCCCTGAGCTTCATGTGGCTTGGCTGGCACGAAGAACACTTGCCGGCCCACAGCCTGGGCTACGTGTACCTGCCTGCGCTGGTCGGCATTGCCGTGACCAGCATGTTTTTCGCCCGCTTCGGCGCGCGCCTGGCGCACAAACTGTCGCCACGCCTGCTCAAGCGTTTGTTCGCCGCGCTGCTGTTCTGCGTCGGCCTCAGCTTTTTGATTTAGCTCGCTGATTTGAAACTAGAGGAATATCCATGCTGCCTTACCCGCAGATAGACCCCGTGGCCGTGGCCCTCGGGCCGCTGAAAATCCACTGGTACGGCCTGATGTACCTGGTCGGCATCGGCGGCGCCTGGCTGCTTGCCTCGCGTCGGCTGAACCGCTTCGACCCCACTTGGTCCCGTGAAAAGCTGTCCGACCTGGTGTTCTGGCTATCGATGGGGGTGATCGTCGGGGGCCGCCTGGGTTACGTGCTGTTTTACGACCTGCACGCCTACCTGGCGAACCCGACGCTGATCTTCGAGGTGTGGAAGGGCGGCATGTCGTTCCACGGCGGCTTCATCGGCGTGATGCTGGCGGCGGTATGGTTCGGCAAGCGCAACAACAAGTCGTTCTTCGAGCTGATGGACTTCGTCGCGCCAATGGTGCCGATCGGCCTGGGTGCCGGGCGTATCGGCAACTTCATCAATGCCGAGCTGTGGGGCAAGGCGACCGACGTGCCGTGGGCGATGGTGTTCCCACCGTTCAGCGACCCCGCCCAGCTGCCGCGCCACCCCTCGCAGCTGTATCAATTCGCCCTGGAAGGCGTGGCGCTGTTCCTGATCCTGTGGCTGTATTCGCGCAAGCCACGCCCTACCATGGCGGTATCCGGCATGTTCGCGCTGTTCTACGGGATCTTCCGCTTCATCGTCGAGTTCGTTCGCGTGCCGGATGCCCAGCTGGGCTACATTGCCTGGGGTTGGCTGACCATGGGTCAGATACTCTGCATCCCGATGATTCTGGCCGGCCTCGGATTGATCTGGTGGGCTTATAATCGCAAACCTACGGCGAAACCCGCCATCTGACTCCCAACGGCAGGGGTGATCCCTCTGCCGTTCTTGCTACAGGTAAGCCATGAAACAGTATCTGGACCTGGTCCGTGACGTCATCGAAAACGGCACCCTTCAGGAAAACCGTACCGGCATCCGCACCATCAGCCTGCCGGGCGCCATGCTGCGTTTCGACCTGCAGAAGGGCTTTCCGGCCATCACCACGCGCAAGCTGGCCTTCAAGTCGGCCATCGGCGAGATGGTCGGTTTTCTGCGGGGCGTGAAAAACGCGGGTGAATTCCGTGAGCTGGGCTGCAAGGTCTGGGACCAGAACGCCAACGAAAACGCCCAATGGCTGGCCAACCCGTTCCGCCAGGGGCATGACGACCTGGGCGAGATCTACGGCGTTCAGTGGCGCCAATGGCCGGGCTACAAACGCATCCCGCTGAGCAACCCGGCGGCCATCGAAATGGCCGAAAAACAGGGTTTCCGCAAGATTGCCCAGGACGAGGAAGACGGCCAGGCCTTTGTCATCCTGTACAAGGCCATCGACCAGGTGCGGCAGTGCCTGGACACCATCGCCAATGACCCGGGCAGCCGGCGCATCCTGTTCCATGGCTGGAACTGCGCCCAGTTGGATGAAATGGCCCTGCCGCCGTGCCACCTGCTGTACCAGTTCCACCCGAATGCCGAGACTCGCGAAATTTCCCTGACCCTGTACATTCGCTCCAACGACCTGGGCTTGGGCACGCCGTTCAACCTCACCGAGGGCGCGGCCTTGCTGTCGCTGTTCGGCCGCCTGACCGGCTACACCCCGCGCTGGTTCACGTATTTCATTGGCGATGCCCATGTGTACGAAAACCACCTGGACATGCTCAACGAGCAGCTCAAGCGCGAACCGCTCGAGGCGCCGAAGCTGGTGATCAGCGATCGCGTGCCGGCGTTTGCCGACACCGGCAAGTATGAGCCGGAGTGGCTGGAGAAGATCGAGCCGAGTGATTTCAGCCTGGAAGGGTATGAGCATCATGCGCCGATGACGGCGCCGATGGCGGTGTGATTTTCTAGATTGCCGGGGCTGCCTTGCGTCGCGATTGGGGCGCAAAGCGCCCCCAGCAATCTCAATGCCCGTGGCTTCGCCCCACATGCGAATGATCGCCTTCCGGTACAGATACCGCCCCGTTCACCTCCAGTTGCTGCAAGATCGCGCATTCACTCCCCGGCGCGCTGCACCTCTGTCGCAGCTCCACCAGCTGCTCCTGCAACGCCACCAAACCATCGATACGCGCCTGTACATGGACGATATGCTCGTCGATCAACGCATTGACGCTGCCGCACGACCCTTCGGGGCTGTCGCGCAGGCGTAGCAGGCTGCGGATTTCGTCCAGGGTCATGTCCAGGGTCCGGCAGTTGCGGATGAAGGTCAGCCGCTCGACGTGGGCCTGGGTGTAGAGCCGGTAGTTGCCGTCGGTGCGCGCCGGCTCCGGCAACAGTTGCTCGCGCTCGTAATAGCGGATGGTCTCCACGGCGCAATCGGTGGCTTTTGCCAGTTCTCCAATCTTCATCGCGAAATCTCCAGCGGATGGCTTGACCCTATAGTGGCTACAGGGTGTTCACTTGGCAACAGGCTCACTTTAAGGATGACCCAATGAACCAGCCTGCCAGCCCCCACCACAAGCATGACCACCACGCCCACAGCTGCTGCGGCAGCGCGGCCGCCCCGGCGTTGGTGCAGTTGAGCGAAAAAGCCAGCGGCGACGCACAGCTCAGCCGCTTCCGTATCGAGGCCATGGACTGCCCCACCGAGCAAACGCTGATCCAGGACAAGCTGGGCAAGCTGGCGGGCATCGAGCAGTTGGAGTTCAACCTGATCAACCGCGTGCTTGGCGTGCGCCACACGCTGGCCGGTACCGCCGAGATCGAGCGGGCTATCGACAGCCTGGGCATGAAGGCCGAGCCCCTCATCGAAGGGGACGACGCCGCCGCGAACGCTGCCCCGCCTAGCAAGACCCGCTGGTGGCCGCTGGCGTTATCCGGTATCGCCGCCATCGCTGCCGAAATCGTGCATTTCACCGGGCTTGCACCTGAATGGCTGGTGGCGGCGCTGGCCTTGGCGGCGATCCTGGGTTGCGGCTTGGGCACCTACAAGAAGGGCTGGATTGCCCTGAAAAACCGCAACCTCAACATCAACGCGCTGATGAGCATTGCCGTGACTGGCGCTGTGCTGATCGGCCAGTGGCCGGAAGCGGCCATGGTGATGGTGTTGTTCACGGTCGCCGAGCTGATCGAAGCGCGCTCCCTGGACCGCGCTCGCAATGCCATCAGCGGCCTGATGCAGCTCACCCCTGACAGGGCGACAGTGCTGCAAGCCGATGGCCAGTGGCGCGAAGTGGAAGTGCGCGAGGTGGCCATCGGTGCCTTGGTACGGGTACGGCCAGGCGAGCGCATCGGCCTGGATGGCGAAGTGACCAGTGGCCAATCCAGCGTCGATCAGGCGCCGATCACCGGTGAAAGCCTACCAGTGGAAAAAGCCGTGGGCGACAAGCTGTTCGCCGGCACCATCAACCAGGCCGGTGCGCTGGAGTTTCGCGTCACTGCCGGCGCTGGGCAATCGACGCTGGCGCGCATCATCAAGGCCGTCGAAGAGGCCCAAGGTGCCCGGGCGCCGACGCAGCGTTTTGTCGACCGATTCTCGCGCATCTACACACCCGTGGTGTTCGCCGTAGCCTTGGCGGTAGCGGTCATCCCGCCGCTGTTCATGGCAGGCGCCTGGTTCGACTGGGTCTACCGCGCCTTGGTGCTGCTGGTGGTGGCCTGCCCGTGCGCCTTGGTCATTTCAACCCCGGTGACCATCGTCAGTGGCCTGGCTGCAGCCGCGCGCAAGGGCATCCTGATCAAGGGTGGGGTGTACCTGGAAGGCGGGCGCAAGCTGGACTTCCTGGCCCTCGACAAGACCGGCACCCTGACCCACGGCAAGCCAGTGCAGACCGATGCGAAGGCCTTGGACCCCCTGTTCGAAGGCCGGGCCCAGGCGTTGGCTGCCAGCTTGGCCGAGCGCTCGGACCACCCGGTCTCACGTGCCATCGCCCAATTCGGCAAGGCGCAAGGTTTGGCCTTGAGCGCGGTCGACGGCTTCGCCGCATTGGCCGGTCGCGGTGTGCGGGGGGTGATCGAGGGTGAGCTTTACCACCTGGGCAATCACCGCCTGGTCGAGGAACTGGGCCTGTGCTCGCCTGAGTTGGAGGCGCAACTGGATGCGCTGGAGCGTCAGGGCAAGACCGTGGTCCTGCTGCTCGACCGCAGTGGCCCGCTGGCCCTGTTCGCCGTGGCCGACACGCTCAAGCAGAGCAGCCGCCAGGCGATTGCCGAATTGCATGAACTGGGTATCAAGACGGTCATGCTTACCGGCGACAATCCCCATACCGCCGAGGCCATCGCCGCCCAGGTCGGCATCGATCGCGCCGAAGGCAACCTGCTGCCGGCCGACAAGCTGAAGACCATCGAGGCCCTGTATGCCCAAGGCCATCGGGTGGGCATGGTTGGCGACGGTATCAACGACGCACCGGCCCTCGCCCGTGCCGAGATCGGCTTTGCCATGGCGGCCGCGGGCACCGACACGGCCATCGAGACGGCCGACGTGGCGTTGATGGACGACGACTTGCGCAAAATCCCGGCCTTCGTCAGGCTGTCGCGCCAAAGTGCGGCGATTCTCAGGCAGAACATCGTTCTGGCCCTGGGCATCAAGGCGATATTCCTGGCGATCACCTTTGCCGGCATGGCGACCATGTGGATGGCGGTGTTCGCCGACATGGGCGTGAGCCTGCTGGTGGTGTTCAACGGCTTGCGCCTTTTGCGCAAATAGAGGACGTGCATGCTGAGTTCCGAGCTCAAAGCCTTCTACATGGTGGCCCGCCTGGGCAGCATCACCCTGGCGGCGAAGAAGCTCGGGCTCAGCCAGCCCACCGTGACCACGCAGATCCGCAACCTGGAAAGCCAGTACGCAGTGGAGCTGTTCTACCGGGGCGGGCGGCGCCTGGTGTTGAGCGAGGAGGGCGTGCGCCTGCTGCCGAGGGTCAAGGCGCTGCTGCAGCAGGAGGCCGACATCGAGTTCGAACTGCGCAACAGTGGCCAGGCCCAGGGCAGCCTGCGCATTGCGGCCACGGCGCCTTACTACATCCTCGATCTGGTGAAGGTCTTCCGCGAGCGCCTGCCCCAGGTAGACGTTGCAGTGGAGATCGGCAACTCGCAGCAGGTGCTGGAAATGCTCGAGGACTACCGGGTCGATATCGCCGCTTCGTCGCAATTGGTGGAGGATTCCCGGTTGGTGCGCCGGGTTTTGGGCACCGACCCGTTGGTGGTGGCCGTGCACCGCAACCATCCCTTGGCGCATCGTCAGGTGGTGTCCATCGACGTGGTGGCCGGGCATTGCCTGTTGATGCGCGAGCCGGGGTCGACCACACGCAAGCTGACCGAGCAAATGCTGCAGGAGGCCGGTGTGAAGGCCGGCACGTTGCTGGAGATTGGTAGCCGTGAGTCGATTCGCGAAGCGGTCCTGCGCAACATTGGCATCAGTGTGATTGCCCTCCATGAAGTGCCGCACAACCCAGAATTACGGGTGCTGGCGCTGGAGGAAGCACCGGTGATGCATGAGTACCTGTATTGCCTGAAGGAGCGGCGCCAGGCGCGTTTGCCGGCGGCGTTTCTGGGGGTTGCGCAGGAAGTGGCCGGTTCACAGTTCTAGGTCTGTGTTGGCTTCTTCGCGGGCAAGCCCGCTCCCACAGGTATCCCGCTGCCTTCAGGCACTGTGCGGTCGCTGGGGGAGCGGGCTTGCCCCGCGAAGAGGCCCGCACAGGCCACTACAAAATCTGCCTATACCACTATCGCGCGCTTTTGCCTGAAAGCCACAGAACCGTCGCACAGCCTTCCTAGCATGGCCCCATCTCTTCGATGAGGCCTTGCCATGAACAACGCCACCCCAGGCGCACAGATGAAAGTGCGCAACATCCACAAACGCTTCGGCGCCTTCACAGCGCTCAACGATGTCTCCCTGGACATCGCCGCCGGCGAGCTGGTGTGCTTGCTCGGCCCGTCCGGGTGCGGCAAGACCACGCTGTTGCGCTGCATCGCAGGCCTCGAACGCCAGGACCGCGGTGAGTTGTATATCGGCGAGCGCGACGTCTCGGCGCTGCCACCCCAGGCCCGCGACTACGGCATTCTGTTCCAGTCCTACGCGCTGTTCCCCAACCTGACCGTCGAAGCCAACATCGCCTATGGCCTGACCGGCAGCGGCCGCGAACAGGCCCGCCAGCGGGTGGCCGAAATGCTCCAGCTGGTCGGCTTGTCCGGTAGCGAAAAAAAGTACCCCGGGCAGCTTTCCGGCGGCCAGCAGCAGCGTGTGGCCCTGGCCCGCGCGCTGGCGCCGGCGCCTTCGCTGCTGCTGCTCGACGAGCCGATGTCGGCGCTGGACGCGCGGGTTCGCGAGCACCTGTGCACCGAACTGCGCCAGCTGCAACGCCAGCTGGGTATCACCACCTTGATGGTTACCCACAACCAGGACGAGGCCATGCTGATGGCCGACCGCATTGCCGTGATGAACAATGGCCAGGTCGAGCAGTACGCCACGCCGCAGGCCATCTACGACCAGCCAGCCACGCCCTTCGTTGCCGAGTTCGTTGGCCAGGGTAACTGGCTGCCGTTCCAGCGCAGCGGTGACAGCCAGGCCCAGGTCGGCGGCATGAGCATGCGTTTGTCGCCTGGCTCGGCGCGGGCCAGCAGCGGCCGCCTGTTCTGCCGCCCGGAGGCGATCACGGTCAACCCGCCGGTGCATGAAGAAAACCTGTTTCCAGCCAAGGTCCGCGAGATCACCTTCCTCGGCAATCGCTGCCGCATGAGCTTCGAGTTCAAAGCCTTGCCGGGCCATGCCTTGCTGGCCGAACTGCCCCCCGAGGCCATGCCGCGGCTGGGCTCGCAGGACATCTGGGTGGCGCTGCCACCGCAGAGCCTGCAGGTGTTCGCCTAGGATGGCCGCGCCAATGTCCCTGCCGCTGAACCCGGCCAAGGCCACGTCGCGCCACGGCGTTGCCTTGGGTGACCGGCTGTTCGTCGTCGGTGGGAAGTGGTTGCTGTTGATGCTGCTGGTACTGGCGGTGCTGATGCCGCTGCTGGCGATCTTCTGGCGTGGCTTCAGCGGTGACGCCGGCCAGGGCGGCGGCCTGGCGGCTGCCCGAGCGCTGTTCGCCAGCGAGAACTTCCACTGGCTGCTCGGCAATAGCTTGTCGGTGGCACTCACCGTCGCGGCCATCGTCATCCCACTGGCTTACCTGTTCGCCTATGCGTTGCAACGCACGCTGATCCCGGCCAAGGGCCTGTGGCGGGGCATCTCGTTGCTGCCCCTGCTGGCGCCGTCGATGCTGCCGGCGATCGCGCTGGTCTACCTGTTCGGTAACCAGGGCCTGCTGCGCGGGCTGCTGAGCGACAACATCTACGGCTTTTGGGGGATCGTGCTCGGCGAGGCCATTTACACCTTCCCGCATGCGTTGATGATTCTGCTGTCGGCCCTGTCGCTGGCCGATGCGCGCCTGTTCGACGCCGCCTCCAGCATGGGCGCTGGGCCTTGGCGGGCGTTCTCCAGCATTACCTGGCCCGCCACGCGCCAGGCGGTATTCGCCGCCTTCTGCCTGGTGTTTACCCTGACCATCACTGACTTCGGCGTCCCGGTCGTGGTCGGGGGGGATTATCAGGTGCTGGCCCTGGAGGCTTACAAGGCCGTCGTTGGCCAGCAGCAATTTGGCCGCGGCGCCCTGATTGGTATGGTCTTGCTGGTGCCGGCACTGCTTAGTTTTGCTGTCGATGCCTGGCTGCGCCGCCGCCAGGGCGAGGCCATGAGTGGGCGAGCGCAGGTGTTCGAGCCCAAGCCCTCGCGCCGTCGCGATGCCTGCTTCCTGGCGGTCGTGTCGGTGGTCTGCGCGGTGCTGTTGCTGGTGATCGGCATGGCCGTGTATTCGTCGCTGGTCACCTTCTGGCCCTACAACCTGTCGCTGTCGCTCAAGCACTACCTGTTCGAGGACACCGCCGGCGGAGGCTGGCTGGCCTACCGCAACAGCGTGACCATGGCGATCGGCACGGCATTGATCGGCAGCGTGGTGATTTTCTGCGGTGCCTACCTGATGGAAAAGACCCAGGGCCAACGCCTGCTCAACCAGTCGCTGCGCCTGCTCAGCTTCATCCCCATGGCGGTGCCGGGCCTCGTGCTGGGCCTGGGCTACGTGTTCTTCTTCAACCTCAGCGGCAACCCCTTGCATGTGCTGTACGGCAGCATGGGCTTGTTGGTCATCTGCACCATTGCCCATTACCTGACCACTGCGCAGATGACCGCCACCACCGCACTGCGCCAGCTCGACGGCGAGTTCGAGGCCGCCGCGTTGTCGCTCAAGGCGCCGCTGTATCGGCACTTTCTGCGGGTAACCGTGCCGATCTGCCTACCGGCGCTGCTGGACATCATCCGCTACCTGTTCGTCTCGGCGATGACCACCGTGTCGGCGGCGATCTTCCTCTACAGCCCCGACACCATCCTCGCCGCCGTTGCCGTGTTGAACATGGACGACGCGGGTAACGTCGGCGGTGCCGCCGCCATGTCGACTTTGATTCTGCTGACCAGCGCCAGCGCCTCATTGCTGCTGGCTGCAGCCTCACGCGGCCTGTTGCGCCGCTCCCAAGCCTGGCGCCAACGCGCCGCGGCTGCCTGACCTGTAAGGAACCCCACCATGTTCAAGCACCTTGCACTTGCTGCTGCCGTTTCTGCCGTGTTCAGCCTGCAGGCTTCGGCCGCCGGCACTCAGCTGACGGTCTACACCGCGCTGGAAGCCGAGCAGCTCAAGACCTACAAGCAGGCCTTCGAAAAGGCCAACCCAGACATCGAGATCAAGTGGGTACGCGATTCCACGGGCATCATTACCGCCAAACTGCTGGCTGAAAAAGACCGCCCGCAAGCCGATGCGGTGTGGGGGTTGGCGGCCTCCAGCCTGGCCGTGCTTGACCAGCACGGCATGCTCGAAGCCTATGCGCCCAAGGACCTTGGCAAAATCTCGGCGAACTACCGCGACGCAGCCAACCCACCGGCCTGGGTGGGCATGGACGTCTGGGCCGCGACCATTTGCTTCAACACCATCGAGGCCGAGAAGCAGGGCCTGAGCAAGCCGGTCAGCTGGCAGGACCTGGCCAAGCCTGAGTACAAGGGCAAGATCGTCATGCCCAACCCGGCCTCGTCTGGTACGGGCTTCCTGGATGTCAGCGCCTGGCTGCAGACCTTTGGCGAGCCTCAGGGCTGGGCCTACATGGACGCCTTGCACCAGAACATCGGCCAGTACGTTCACTCCGGCTCCAAGCCTTGCAAGTTGGCGGCGGCGGGCGAGTTCCCGATTGGTATCTCGTTCGAATACCCCGCTGTGCAGCTCAAGCGCCAAGGCGCGCCGCTGGACATCGTGCTGCCCAAGGAGGGCCTGGGCTGGGAGATCGAGGCGACGGCGGTGATCAAAGGCACGCCAAAGGCCGATGCGGCCAAGCGCTTGGCAGACTTTTCGGCCAGCCCTGCGGCCATGGCGTTGTACAAGGAAAACTTCGCGGTGCTTGCCGCGCCGGGTATTGCCAAGCCGCAGACCGAGTTGCCGGCTGATTATGAGCAGCGGTTGATCAAGAACGACTTTGCCTGGGCCTCGAAGCACCGTGACGAGATTCTGGCCGAGTGGCGCAAGCGGTATGACGGTAAGTCGGAGAAGGTGGCGCAGCAGTGAAGGGGTAGGGGTAGGGGGAGGGGTTGGCGGCGCTCGGTCCCCCAGGCGCCGCCCCCCTAAAGGCGAACACCTAGCAGCCCCCACACAAACTCAAATCTGCAACACCAACGCCTCCAACTGCTCCTGCCGCTCCGCCTGATTCACCCGCGCCCCGGGGTTGAGCGTTGACCACTGCGGATGCGCCCGCGCCTTGACCAACGCTTCAGGCAACTTGCCCTCGCGCCAGGCCTTCTCGTCCAGCTCGCCCAAGCGAATGCTGTCTTGCGCCGCATGCCCGCGGTTATCCAGGGCCACCATCAACTGCTGCTGGCGCAATGCCAACAGCCGCAACACCGTATCGTCCACAGTCAGCTCACGCTGCCCTTTGAGCTTGCCCATCAACCGCGACCCGTAATTGCGTGCCGTCTGCAGCGCGCCGCCCGCGATCGCACCCGCCAAGGCCGCCGCGCCCAGGGTCAGGCCTCCGACCAACAGATCGACCCCGGCCCCGGCCGCAGCGCCCGCCGCCACGCCACTGCCCAGGCGTACGCCCAGCAGCTTCAAGGTCTCGGGGTTGAACAGGTCATCGCCCCAACGACCGTCCAGCAACGGCAAATCACTGGCATGGGCGTCTTCGCGGCGGAAGGCATACAGCTTGAGCAGCGCTTCGACACAGCGCTGTTCGCGTTGCCGCACATCCTGGCGCAGCGCTTCGATGGCCTTGGCTTCGGCGGCGGGCTCGGCCACCACGCTGCGCCGGCAGGCGGCGCAGTCGAGCAGCAGCTCGGCGATCAGGCGTTTACCGCTTTGATGGCGGGCTTGGCGTTGCGCCTGCTGGTCGTCGATCAGCCGTTGCAGGGCAGGGCGGGCGTCTTCCAGCAGCAGGGCCAGGCTTTCGTACAGGCGGCGCTCGCCGTCTTCCGGCGGGGCCACGCTGTCGAACCGTACCAAGGCGTGAAGGCCAAGCCGGGCAAGGGCTTCACGCCATTCGGGCTCGCGGTGCTGGCTGCTGGCGACGAAGTTGAGCACGGGTAGCAGCGGCTTGCCGCAACTGGCCAGCACCTCCAGTTCGTCGCGGTACTTGGCCAGCACTGGCTCGCGGGCGTCGATCACGTACAGGCCGGCATTGCTGGCCTGCAACTGGCGCAGCACCTTGGCCTCCTGCTCGAAGCGTTGGCGTGCCTCACTGCCCTGGAGGAAGCGTGCCAGCCGGGCCGGGCCGTCCAGGCGCTCACCCGGGCGCTCCAGCCGTTCGAGGTAGTCGAGCAGGGCAATGGCGTCTTCCAGGCCAGGGGTGTCATACAGCTCCAGCAGGGGCTCGCCGTCCACCGACAGGCGTGCGCCCTCCACATGGCGGGTGGTGCTGGGGCGATGGGACACCTCGCCAAAGCTCACGTCGCGGGTCAAGGTGCGCAGCAGCGAAGTCTTGCCGACATTGGTGTGGCCGACCACGGCCAGTTTAAGCGGCTCAGTCATGGCCATGCTCCAACCAGGTCAAGGGCGAGGTGTCGGCGTGGGGCAGGCCGAGGCGGTCCAGCGCTTCGTGCCAGTCGCCCAGGCGCTCGGCGTCCAGGGCCTGGCCTGGGGCCGCCTGCAGCAGCCAGATACGGGTGGCGCCGGCGTTGCGTGCCAGCTCGGCCAGCAACGCCAGGCTGCCGCGATCGGGCGAACGGCGTGGGTCGCAGGCGATAGCCAGGCGCGCCGGGGGGAAGCGGCTGAGTTGTTCGAGCAGCCGGTTGCGTGATTCACGACTATCGAGCACGCCGGCATCGGTCACGCTTTTGGGCAGGGCGGGCGGCCAGGGGCGCTGGTCATCCAGCTCCAGGCCGACCAGCAAGGCACCGCTGCTGCCGCTTTCCAGTTGCCCGGCAGCGAAGTGGGGCAAGGTGTCGGGCGCGGCGTCCTGCACACCGATGCGCTCGCTGCGTGGCATAAGGCTTTCGCGCAATGCCGCGTAGCCTGGCAGGCTGAGGTCCAGCGCCAGGCGTGCGCGGCCTTGGCGCCAGCGCCACAGGCACAGTGCGGCCAAGAGCAGGCGTGGTAGCAGGCCATAGACCAGCACCACACCGAGCAACCAGCTGGCCCAGGCCTGGCGGGCCAGGTCCAGGGCCGGCAGCGTGTCGCCGCTGGCGCGGATCATGGCTTCGTCCGGCACGCCAAAGCCCAGCAGCGAAGGCACGGCGCCGAGCGCCTGGGTCATGTGGATGAACGGCTCGGCGGCAAGCAGGGTGGTTTCCCAGACAAAGCCATAGCGCCGTGTGGCCAGCAACGCCAACAGCATCGCCAACGCGGTCATCATCGCCAGCAGCCACAGCCCGTGCACCAGCACGCCAAGCAGCCAGCGATTCAGGCGCTGGCGCTGCAGCAGCACCAGCAACGCGGGCGCAAGGTGCGCGGCCTTGGCATCGCGGGCAAAGCGTTCGCTCAGCCACAACCAAAGCCGGCCCAGCCCAGCGCCGTGTTCGCCGCTCAGGCTGAAGCCGATCGCCCAGCTCAGCAGCATCACCAGGTTCAACCCCAGCAGGCTGCCCAGTGCCCAGAACACATTCACCGGGCGTTGGCCATCGCCCAGCGCCGCGAAGGCCAGGCCCGCGCCGCTGAAGGCGGCCATGATCAACAGGGCCAGCAGTGCCAGGCGCGCGCCCTGCTTCCAGTGGCGCAGGGCGGCTGTCATGCCGTCGCGTTCGGCCAGGAACAGCGCGCGCGTTTCAATACGGGTCGCCAGGTCGCCGCCGGCCTGGCGGGCGTGGCGGTTGGCTTCCTGGTCTTCCAGGGGGCCGGCATGTTCCTCGCGCAGGCGTACTGCTTCGGTGAGCCAGCGTTTGTCCAGTGGCGTCGGTCCAGTCACAAGGTCTTCCATTGCACAGGTCAGGGCAGAAGCATAACCCACGGCGGGTTTGCTATCCTCGCTGGCATGACTAGCACACTCCCCCTCAGCCTGATCGCGGCCCTCGCCGAGAACCGCGTGATCGGCATCGACAATTCCATGCCCTGGCACCTGCCGGGGGATTTCAAGTACTTCAAGGCCACGACCCTGGGCAAGCCGATCATCATGGGGCGCAAGACCTGGGACTCGCTGGGCCGGCCTTTGCCGGGGCGGCTGAATATCGTGGTCAGCCGCCAGCCGGGGCTGGCGCTGGCCGGTGCCGAGGTGTTCGCCTCGCTGGAAGCTGCACTGGTGCGCGCCGAACAGTGGGCGCGCGAGCAGGGCGTCGATGAGCTGATGCTGATTGGCGGGGCGCAGCTGTATGGGCAGGCGCTGGAGAAAGGGCTGGTGAGCCGCATGTACCTGACCCGGGTCGAGCTGTCGCCTGAGGGCGATGCGTGGTTCCCGGCGTTCGACGAGGCGCAGTGGCGCCGGGTGAGCAGTGAGCCGCAAGCGCCTGAAGGGGCTGGGCCGGCGTATCACTTTGATGTTTGGGACAAGGTTTGAGATTTTTGGGGGGCGCTCGCGCCCCATCGCGACGCAAGGCCGCTCCTACAAAAAGACCGCGTCTTCACTGTAGGGGCGGCCTTGCCGTATCAGCTATGACTCAGCGTTGCATGCTGGTCATCGGCTAACACGTCCTGGTCAGTCTCTTTCAACAGCTGGCTGGTCACCACCCCGGCCGTCATCGAGCCATTCACGTTCAGTGCCGTGCGGCCCATGTCGATCAACGGCTCCACCGAAATCAGCAGTGCTACCAGCTCAACCGGCAAGCCCATGGCCGGCAGCACGATCAGCGCGGCGAAGGTCGCACCACCGCCTACTCCGGCTACCCCGGCCGAGCTCAGGGTGACGATGGCGACCAGGGTCGCGATCCACAGCGGGTCGAAGGTGTCGATGCCCACTGCCGGGGCAACCATCACGGCCAGCATGGCCGGGTACAGGCCGGCGCAACCGTTCTGACCAATCGTCGTGCCGAACGAGGCGCTGAAGCTGGCGATCGACTGCGGCACACCCAGGCGACGGGTTTGCGCTTCGATGTTCAGCGGGATGCTCGCGGCGCTGGAGCGGCTGGTGAAGGCGAAGGTCAGCACTGGCCACACCTTGCGGAAGAAGCGCAGCGGGCTGACGCCGGTCGCCGCCAGGATGACGGCGTGCACCACGAACATCAGCCCCAGGCCGATGTACGAAACGACGACGAAGCTGCCCAGCTTGAGGATGTCGTCCAGGTTGGAGCTGGCGACCACTTTGGTCATCAAGGCCAGCACACCATAAGGGGTGAGCTTCATCACCACGCGCACCAGGCGCATGACCCAGGCTTGCAGGGTGTCGATGGCCGACAGGGCGCGCGCGCCTTTCTCGGCGTCGTCCTTGATCAGTTGCAGGGCGGCCAGGCCGACGAACACGGCGAAGATCACCACGCTGATGATCGAGGTTGGCTTGGCCCGCGCCAGGTCGCCTACCGGGTTGCTGGGGATGAACGACAGCAGCAGTTGCGGGATATTGAGGTCGGCGACCTTGCCCGCATAGTCGCTGTGGATCGCTTGCAGCCGCGCGCTTTCCTGCACGCCAGCCACCAGGCCGTCGGCGGTCAGCCCGAACAGGTTGGTCAAGACGATGCCGATCAATGCGGCGATGGCAGTGGTCAGCAGCAAGGTGCCGATGCTCAGCACGCTGATGCGGCCAAGCGAGGAGGCATTGTGCAAGCGTGCCACGGCGCTGAGGATCGAGGCGAAGATCAGCGGCATGACGATCATCTGCAGCAAGCCGACATAGCCGTTGCCGACCAGGTCGAGCCAGGCGATGGTGGCTTTCAATACCGGGTGGCCAGCGCCATAGATCGTGTGCAGGACCAGGCCGAACACCACGCCCAGCACCAGGCCCAGCAAGACCTTCTTGGCCAGGCTCCAGTCGGTGCGGCGAGTTTGTGCCAGGCCCAGCAGCAAGGCCAGGAACGCCAGCAGGTTGAGAGACAGCGGCAGGTTCATTGAAGCTCCAACAAAAAACAGAAGAGGCATCGCCTCTGTGAGCGATTGCGAACGGAAATGCTAACAGCCTGAAAACAAACGAATTTATACCCAAATGGAATGTGCATAGTCGTTTATGGAATAACGGAATGTCGCAGATAGCAATGAACAGGGCGTTTCAAGCTGCTTCAACGTCGTTGTCAGGGCTTGCTGGGCCGGTAGGTTGGACTAGCGTTTCCCGGTCATTTCAGGAGATTCGCACATGAAGTTCGCTCCGAAAGCCCTCGCCCTGGGTCTGTCCCTGCTGTTCGGTGCCCAAACCTGGGCCACCGAACTCAAGCATTGGCCTGCCGAGGCCGCCAAACAGCTCGACAGCATGATCGCCGCCAATGCCAACAAAGGTAACTACGCGGTGTTCGACATGGACAACACCAGCTACCGCTACGACCTTGAAGAGGCGCTGCTGCCGTTCATGGAGAACCAGGGGCTGCTGACCCGCGACAAGCTCGACCCTTCGTTGAAGCTGATCCCCTTCAAAGACACGGCCGAGCACAAGGAAAGCCTGTTCAGTTACTACTACCGCCTGTGCGAAATCGACGACATGGTCTGCTACCCCTGGGTGGCGCAGGTGTTCTCGGGCTTCACCCTGAAGGAACTGAAGGCCCAGGTCGACGCCTTGATGGCCTCCGGCAAACCCGTGCCCAGCACCTACTTCGAGGGTGACCAGGTCAAGGCCATCGAGGTGCAGCCGCCCAAGGTCTTTGCCGGCCAGGCCGAGCTGTTCAACAAACTGATGGAAAACGGCATCGAGGTGTATGTCATTTCTGCCGCGTCCGAAGAACTGGTGCGCATGGTCGCGTCCGACCCCAAGTACGGCTACAACGTCAAACCGCAGAACGTGATTGGCGTCAGCCTGCTACTGAAGGACCGCAGCAACGGCCAGCTGACCACGGCGCGCAAGCAGATCAGCGCCGGCAGCTATGACCCCAAGGCCAACGAAGGCCTGGAACTGACGCCTTATCTGTGGACCCCGGCGACCTGGATGGCGGGCAAGCAGGCGGCGATCCTCACCTACATCGACGAGTGGAAGCGGCCGGTGCTGGTGGGCGGCGATACGCCCACCAGCGATGGCTACATGCAGTTCCACGGGGTGGACGTGGGCAAAGGGGGCATCCACCTGTGGATAAACCGCAAGGCCAAGTACATGGACCAGCTCAACGGCATGATCGCCAAGCAGGCGGCCGCGCAGGCCAAGGAAGGGCTGCCGGTGACGGCGGACAAGAACTGGGTGATCGTCACGCCTGAGCAGATCCAGTAACCCGGTGCAGGTCAGCCGCTTCGGCCGACAATGAGCGTTCTGGCTTGTTGTTGGTCGAAGTTCTGCGCCAGCATGGCCACGGCTTCCATGGCGCTTGAGCGGACGCTGGCGCCCTCGGCGCCAAGCGTCTGTTCGGCCACGATGCTGTGCACCTGGTTGATCCCGACGAAGCGGAACCACGCATCGAGGAAGGGTTTTTCCAGGCCGAACGCTTGGTCAGGCGTCTGCGAGTCGGGGCCATAACCCAGCCCGCGCGTGTAGATGGCCACCGCCCGGCGCCCACCCAGCATGCCGTTCAACCCCTGTTCATCGAAGGTGAACAATACGCCCTTGTGCGAAATGGCGTCGATCAAGTGCTTGAGTTTGTAGGGGATGCCGAAATTCCACAGCGGGACGCTGAACACCACTGTATCTGCCCGGTGGAAGCGTTTGGCGAGGGTTCTGATCTGTGCCCAGGCGGCGTTTTGCGCGGGAGAAAGCGGGGCATCGGCAAGCCCGGCGTACTTGGCCGCCAGCAGGTCGCCATCCACTTCGGGCAGCTCGCATTCCCAAGGGTCCAGGCGGTCAACCTCCACGGTTTTGCGCTCGGCCAACGCGGCCAGGAACACTTCGGCAATCTGAGCGGAAACCGAGCGTTCGCCTCTCGGCGATGCACACACATAAAGAACACGTTCAACCACGGGGCTACTCCTGTCAGCGTCGATGGCATTTCCCTGGCGATATACGGCACAGGGGGAGCGCAGAGTCTGATTCAGGGCGATCCATTATAGAAATCACGTATGCTCGCCTCATTCAGTCCAATAGGTGATCAATCCGTGTTCGATAGCGTCCTTCTGCGTAGCTTGCTGGCCGTTGCCGACAGCGGGGGCTTCACGCGTGCGGCAGAGCGCCTGCACCTCACGCAATCGGCAATCAGCGCGCACATTCGGCGGCTCGAGGCTGAAGCCGGGCACAAGCTGCTGGAACGCACCACGCGCTCGGTCAGCCTGACCCCGGCAGGCACGCGGCTGGCAGGCTATGCCCGCACCATCCTGGCACTGCATGACGATGCCCGCGCGAGCCTTGGCGTCGGCAGGCGGGTTTGCGGCACGGTGTCCGTGGGGTTGAGCGAGGAGATGGTCAAAGCCCCGATCATCGATTGCCTGCGTCGGTTTTCCGTGGCGCACCCCGATGCCGAGGTTGCCCTGCAGGTCGGCTTGACCGGCGAGTTGCTCGCGCTCATGCACGCGGGTGGGCTGGATATCGTGCTGGGGAGCCGCTGCGGCGGTGATGAGCGTGGCGAGGTGCTCTGGTCCGAGCCGTTGGTCTGGGCGAGAGGGCCGCTGGCGCTGGCCACCGATGATGCGACCTCACCTGTACCTTTGGCCGTGTTTTCCGATCAATGCCCCTACCGTGCGGCGGCCATCGAAGCGTTGGCGCGTGCAGGGCGACAATGGCGGATTGTTTGCCAGAGCCCCAGCGCCGGGGGGCTGATGACTGCCGTAAGCGGCGGCCTAGGGGTAACCCCGGTCACCCGCTCATGCGCACTGGCCGCAGGCCTGCAGGAAGTGACGACACTGCCCGCACTGCCTCACGCGCAGTTCATGCTGACCTCGACGGCGAAGCCAAAGCGCTCGGCGGCCCTGCTGCTGGCGCAATTGCGCCAATGCGCTTCGCGTGGGGAGCTTTGACTCGGAACTTATCCACAGGCATGAAAAACCGGCGCACAGGGCGCCGGTTGTTCAAACGCTAGAAAGCCTTACAGCCCGTCGAGCATCGCTTTGTTACGCACCGCACCTTTGTCGGCACTGGTCGCCAGCAGGGCGTAGGCCTTGAGCGCCGTGGTCACTTTGCGCGGGCGCACTTCGGCTGGCTTCCAGCCTTTCTTGTCCTGCTCGACACGGCGCTCGGCCAGCTCTTCGTCGCTGACCAGCAGGTTGATCGAACGGTTGGGGATGTCGATCAACACCTTGTCGCCGTCGCGCACCAGGCCAATGGCGCCGCCTGCAGCGGCTTCCGGCGAGGCGTGGCCGATCGACAGGCCCGAGGTACCGCCTGAGAAGCGGCCGTCGGTGAGCAGGGCGCACGCCTTGCCCAAGCCTTTGGACTTCAGGTACGAGGTCGGGTAGAGCATCTCTTGCATGCCCGGGCCGCCCTTCGGGCCTTCGTAACGGATAATGACGATGTCACCGGCCTTCACTTCGTCGGCGAGGATGCCGCGCACGGCGCTGTCCTGGCTTTCGAAGATCTTCGCGCTGCCTTCGAACACATGGATCGACTCGTCGACACCGGCGGTCTTCACCACACAACCGTCGAGGGCGATGTTGCCGTACAGCACCGCCAGGCCACCCTCTTGCGAGTAGGCGTGTTCGAAGCTGCGGATGCAGCCGTTTTCACGGTCGTCGTCGAGGGTTTCCCAACGGGTCGACTGGCTGAATGCGGTTTGGGTCGGGATGCCCGCCGGGCCGGCTTTGAAGAAGGTGTGCACCGCTTCGTCGTCGGTCTGGGTGATGTCCCACTTGGCGATGGCTTCTTCCATGCTGCGGCTGTGCACGGTCGGCAGGTCGGTGTGCAGCAGGCCGCCACGGGCCAGCGAGCCGAGGATGCTAAAAATGCCGCCGGCGCGGTGGACGTCTTCCATGTGGTACTTCTGGATGTTCGGCGCCACCTTGCACAGCTGCGGCACTGTGCGCGACAAGCGGTCGATGTCCCGCAGGTCGAACGCCACCTCGCCTTCCTGGGCCGCGGCCAGCAGGTGCAGGATGGTGTTGGTCGAACCGCCCATGGCGATGTCCAGCATCATGGCGTTTTCGAACGCCTTGAAGTTGGCGATGCTACGTGGCAGGACCGACTCGTCGTTCTCGCCGTAGTAGCGCTTGCACAGCTCGACGATGGTGCGGCCGGCAGTGAGGAACAGCTGCTCGCGGTCGGAGTGGGTGGCCAGGGTCGAGCCGTTGCCCGGCAGGGCCAGGCCCAGGGCTTCGGTCAGGCAGTTCATCGAGTTGGCGGTGAACATGCCAGAGCACGAACCGCAGGTCGGGCAGGCGCTGCGCTCGTATTCGGCAACCTTCTCGTCGGAGGCCGTGGAGTCAGCCGCGATGACCATCGCGTCGACCAGGTCCAGGCCGTGGCTGGCCAGCTTGGTCTTGCCGGCTTCCATCGGGCCGCCGGAGACGAAGATCACCGGGATGTTCAGGCGCAGGGCGGCCATCAGCATGCCGGGGGTGATCTTGTCGCAGTTCGAGATGCAGACAATGGCGTCGGCACAGTGGGCGTTGACCATGTACTCCACGGCGTCGGCGATGATCTCGCGGCTTGGCAGCGAATACAGCATGCCGTCGTGGCCCATGGCGATGCCGTCGTCGACCGCGATGGTGTTGAATTCCTTGGCCACGCCACCGGCGCGCTCGATCTCACGGGCAACCAGCTGGCCCAGGTCCTTCAGGTGCACGTGGCCCGGGACGAACTGGGTGAACGAGTTGGCGATGGCGATGATCGGTTTCTTGAAATCTTCGTCCTTCATCCCGGTGGCGCGCCACAGGGCTCGGGCGCCAGCCATGTTGCGGCCTTGGGTGGAAGTCTTGGAACGATAATCAGGCATGAAGCACTCCTGGCGGCTTAATCAGGTCACAAAAAGGGGAGTGAGCTTCTCTTGTCCTATGCGCCTTAGGCCGGTTGCCACTGGCACGGATGGGGCCGAAGACACCACGGGATCGCCGCGTGCTCGACCAGAGCTCATAAACCCGCCGGGGATGACTGGCGATGAATAGGCCGATTCTACACCGCTGGCGCTGTGAGGGAATGGCGATGTGTCTGGGCGGTGGCTTTCGCCTCATGACCGGTCGCTTGTAGGACGCTTCCGAAACGCCGGTTCAGGGGCTGACCTGCCCGCCCAAGCTGACTATGATCCGCCCGCCGCATGTGCGGCTTCACGAGATACACCCTCAATGGACCTTCCCAGTTTCAGTTCATACCGAACTCGCAAATTGGCACTGAGCGCGTCGTCGCCAGGGCTTCCGAAGGCTTGAGCCCCTGTGGCTGAGGTGTGCGGGTGCCTGCGTCGGCGCCTGGAGAACCTCATGCAGCACACCTCCGATACGCTCGTTTCACCCCTTGACCTGCGCCAGGCCGCCCAGGCCCGTCGTGACGACCTGCTTCACCCGCAAGGCTACCCCGAAGGCACGGCCGGTTACCTGATGACCAGTGAGTACTCGTGCCTGGACGCCGGCCTCAGCGCCAGCCAGGCCATCGACATGCTGCGCCGCGAGGCCGCCGATGCCGAAACCATCTACCAGTCCTATGTGCTCGACGGGCAGCGCAACCTGCTCGGGACCTTGTCCTTGCGCGAGTTGATCCTGGCGGCGCCTGAAGCGCTGATTGATCACATCATGGTGCACAAGGTCATTTGCGTCTGTACCACGACCCGTCAGGAAGACGTGGCCCGCTTGATCCGCGAGCACGACCTGCTGGCTGTGCCGGTGCTGGACGAGGCCGGGCGGCTGGTAGGCCTGGTGACCTGCGACGATGCACTTGATGTGGTGGTCGATGAGGCCACCGAGGACTTCCACAAAGGCGCCTCCATCACCAACCATGTGGGCAACCTGCGCGATGCCACCGTCAGCCTGCTGTACCGCAAACGGGTGCTGTGGCTGGTGTTGCTGGTCTTTGGCAACCTGTTCTCGGGGGCGGGGATTGCGGCGTTCGAGGAAACCATTGCCGCGCACATCGTGCTGGTGTTCTTCCTGCCGCTGCTGGTGGACAGCGGGGGCAATGCCGGGGCGCAGTCGGCGACCTTGATGGTGCGGGGCCTGGCGACAGGCGAAGTACACATGCGTGATTGGCTGCGCATGCTCGGGCGCGAATGCGGGGTTGCGCTGGCGCTGGGGGCGACCATGGCCGTGGCGGTGGCATCGCTGGGCGTGCTGCGCGGTGGGGGGGACATTGCCCTGATCGTTGCCAGCAGCATGCTGGTGATCGTGTTGCTGGGTAGCCTGATCGGCATGAGCCTGCCGTTCATGTTCACCAAGCTGAAGCTCGACCCGGCGACGGCCAGTGGCCCGCTGGTGACCTCGATTGCCGATGCGGCGGGGGTGCTGGTGTACTTCGGGATCGCGTCGTACGTGCTGGATATCTGACAGAGCGCATCCCTTAGAGCCCAAGCTCGACCCCTGTGGGAGCGGGTTTACCCGCGAATGCGAGGGTGAATGCACCGACGCTTTCGCGGGTAAACCCGCTCCCACAGGGGGGAGGTAATGCACGCTTCAGTGATTGCCCAATCAGCTGTTAGGCAGCAACCGGCAGGTAATGCTCTTGATGTAGCGGGTTTCGGTAATGGCCGGGTGCACCGGGTGGTCCGGGCCTTGGCCGCCGCGCTCGAGCAGTTGCATGTTGCGGTCCAGGTGGCGGGCGCTGGTCAGCAGGATGTTGTTCAGGTCATCTTCGGGCAGGTGCATCGAGCACGAGGCGCTGACCAGAATGCCGTCCTTGTTGAGCATGCGCATGGCCTGTTCGTTGAGGCGGCGGTAGGCCGCTTCGCCGTTTTTCAGGTCTTTCTTGCGCTTGATGAAGGCGGGTGGGTCGGCAATGATCACGTCGAAGCGTTCTTCGGCGGCCTTCAGCTCGCGCAGCGCTTCAAATACGTCACCTTCGATGCAGGTCAGCTTCTCGCTGATGCCGTTGAGCGCGGCATTGCGCTCGACGCCGTCCAGGGCAAAAGCCGACGCATCGACACAGAACACTTCGCTGGCGCCAAACGCGCCGGCTTGCACACCCCAGCCACCGATGTAGCTGAACAGGTCGAGCACGCGCTTGCCTTTGACGTAGGGCGCCAGGCGTGCGCGGTTCATGCGGTGGTCGTAGAACCAGCCGGTCTTCTGGCCTTCACGTACCGGTGCTTCGAACTTGACGCCGTTTTCTTCCAGCGGGACCCAGTCCGGCACTTCGCCGTAGACGGTTTCGACGTAGCGCTGCAGGCCTTCGGCATCACGCGCGGCGGAATCGTTCTTGAACAAGATGCCGCTTGGCTTGAGCACTTGCACCAGGGCGGCGATCACGTCGTCCTTGTGCAGTTCCATGGTGGCCGACGCCAGCTGGACCACGAGGATGTCGAAGAAACGGTCGACCACCAGGCCTGGCAGCAGGTCGGAGTCGCCGTAGACCAGGCGGTAGCACGGCTTGTCGAACAGGCGCTCACGCAGCGACAGGGCGACGTTGAGGCGGTGTACCAGCAGCGACTTGTCCAGCGGCAGCTTGATGTCGCGCGACAGCAGGCGCGCGCAGATCAGGTTGTTCGGGCTCAGCGCCACGATGCCCAGCGGCTTGCCGTTGGCAGCCTCGAGGACCGCTTGCTGGCCGGCCTGGAAACCTTGCAGCGGGGTCGCGGCGACGTCGACTTCATTGCTGTAGACCCACAGGTGGCCGGCGCGCAGGCGGCGGTCGGCATTGGCTTTGAGGCGTAGGCTGGGCAGGGACATGACGTCGCTCCGGGAAAAAAGAGCGGGAGTATACCGTGTTGGCCTTCGCTTCGGGGTCAGGCGCGACAAAGTGCTGGCCAGGGCTAAAGCCAGCCGATCCGGTGTTAGAATTCGCCGTCCTCAATGAGTGTGTACGCATGTCCCAAGAACTCAGCGCCGAACAGATCCAGCAAGCCTTGCAAGGCATCACCATCCCGCCGCAACCGCAGATCATGGTCGACCTGCAGTTCGAGCAATACATGCCCGACCCAGACCTGGAAACCATCGCCAAGCTGATTTCCCAGGACCCTGGCTTGTCCGGCGCGTTGCTCAAGTTGGTCAACTCCCCGCATTTCGGCCTCTCCAACAAGATCGGCTCGATCCAGCGGGCGGTGAACCTGCTGGGCAGCCGTTCGATCATCAACCTGATCAACGCCCAGTCGATCAAAGGCGAAATGAGCGACGAGACCATCGTCACCCTGAACCGCTTCTGGGACACCGCGCAGGATGTGGCCATGACCTGCCTGACCTTGGCCAAGCGTACCGGCATGCAGACGGCTGACGAGGCCTACACCCTCGGGCTGTTCCATGATTGCGGTGTGCCGCTGATGCTCAAGCGCTTCCCCAACTACATGGACGTGCTGGAAGAGGCCTATGCCGAGGCCAGCGCCGAAACGCGGGTGGTCGATACGGAAAACCGCGCGTTCAACACCAACCACTCGGTGGTGGGGTACTTCACCGCCAAGTCCTGGCGCCTGCCCGAGCACCTCACAGCGGCCATCGCCAACCACCACAACGCCTTGGCCGTGTTCCGCGACGAGTCTTCGCGCAATACCCAGAGCCAGCTGAAGAACCTGCTGGCGGTGCTGAAGATGGCCGAGCACATCTGCGCGTCCTACCGGGTACTGGGCAGCCAGAGCGTCGACCACGAATGGGAAGTGGTCGGGCCACTGGTGCTCGACTACATTGGCTTGTCGGACTACGACTTCGAAAACCTCAAACAGAATATTCGAGAGCTGGGCGGGCACTGACACATGCCGGAACTACCCGAAGTAGAAACCACCCGGCGCGGCATTGCGCCTCATCTGGAAGGCCAGCGGGTCAGCCGGGTGGTGGTGCGTGACCGGCGCCTGCGCTGGCCGATCCCCGAAGACCTGGATGTGCGCTTGTCGGGGCAGCGTATCGTCAGCGTCGAGCGGCGGGCCAAGTACCTGCTGATCAATGCCGAGGTCGGTACGTTGATCAGCCATTTGGGCATGTCGGGCAATTTGCGCCTGGTCGAGCTTGGCCTGCCGGCGGCCAAGCACGAGCACGTGGATATCGAGCTGGAGTCGGGGCTGATGCTGCGCTACACCGACCCGCGCCGTTTCGGCGCCATGCTCTGGAGCCTCGACCCGCTCAACCACGAACTGCTGCTGCGTCTGGGGCCAGAGCCGTTGACCGACCTGTTCGATGGCGAGCGTTTGTTCCAGCTGTCCCGTGGGCGCTCGATGGCGGTCAAGCCGTTCATCATGGATAACGCCATCGTCGTGGGGGTGGGCAACATCTACGCCACCGAAGCGTTGTTTGCTGCGGGCATCGACCCACGCCGCGAGGCGGGCGGTATTTCGCGGGCGCGGTACCTGAAGCTGGCCATCGAGATTAAACGCGTGCTGGCAGCGGCCATCGAGCAGGGCGGCACGACCTTGCGTGATTTCATTGGCGGGGATGGGCAGCCGGGCTACTTCCAGCAGGAACTGTTCGTCTACGGGCGGGGCGGGATGCCGTGCAAACTGTGTGGCACGACCTTGCGCGAGGTGAAGCTCGGCCAGCGGGCAAGCGTGTTCTGCCCACGCTGCCAGCGCTGAACCACTGTGGGATGTAAGCGCGCCCTGTGGGAGCAGCCTTGCGCTGCGAAGAGGCCGGTGAACGCAGCGACGTTTTGCAGCGTTTTCACCGGCCTCTTCGCAGCGCAAGGCTGCTCCTACAGAGGAGCGTGCATTCCCTGATGTCGGCGCTTATCAGGCCTTGCCAGTAATCAGGCGGTACTTGGCCATCAGCTGCTCTTCGGTCTCTGGGTGCGCTTCATCCAGGGGGATGCAGTCGACCGGGCAGACCTGCTGGCACTGGGGCTCGTCGTAATGACCCACGCACTGGGTGCACAGGTTAGGGTCGATCACGTAGATCTCTTCGCCTTGGGAGATGGCCTCGTTCGGGCACTCGGGTTCGCAGACGTCGCAGTTGATGCAATCGTCGGTGATGATCAGGGACATGGGGACTCCGGCCGGGGCTCTCAGCCCGGGCATGTTCAACGCTGTGGGCACAATTGTGCCGCATTCGCGCCCGCAGTGCACGCGGGCGCGATGATCAGGCGTGCAGGCTTACTTCTTGAACCGTTCGGTCAGCGCCTCAGCCACTACGGGGTGGACGAATTTGCTGATATCGCCCCCCAATGCCGCGATTTCCCGGACCAACGTCGAGGAAATGAACGAATAACGCTCCGACGGCGTCAGGAACAGGCTCTCGACATCGGGTGCCAGTTGCCGGTTCATGTTCGCCAGCTGGAACTCGTACTCGAAGTCGGAGACCGCGCGCAGGCCACGCAGGAAGACGTTGGCGCCCTGTTCCTTGGCAAAATGCGCCAACAGGGAAGAGAAGCCGATGACTTCGACATTGGGCAGGTGCTTGGTGACCTCACGGGCCAGCGCAACCCGTTGTTCCAGCGGGAACAGGGGGTTTTTCTTCGGGCTGGCCGCCACTGCGATAATCACGTGGTCGAAGAGCCGCGAGGCGCGCTCGACCAAGTCGCCATGGCCTTTGGTAATGGGGTCGAAAGTACCCGGGTACAACACTCGGTTCATCGCGTCATCCTGGCTGGAGTGCGTTGGGGAGTCGGATGGTAGCGCAGCGATAGCGCCCGGCCAAGTCATGCGGCCGGCTGATGGCACTATAGACAGTGGGTGCATTCGTTGTCATGCGTTGTGTGCCAGGCGGGCGATCAGGGCCTCGGTGAGCTTGGCGCTGATGGCGTACACCGACAATTGCGGGTTGGCGCCGATGCTGGTGGGGAACAGTGAGCCGTCGTGAATCGACAGGTTTTCCAGCTGGTGATGCTGGCCCAGGCTGTTGCACACCGCGTGTCGCGGGTCTTCACCCAGGGCACAGCCGCCCATCACGTGGGCGCTGCCCAGGCGTGTGCGGAACGGCGCCAGTGGCAGGCCGTCGATCATCGCCAGGGCTTCGCCAAGGTTGTTGGTGTAACGGGCATCACTGTGCACCGGCAACACCTGCTCGGCCCCGGCGGCAAACTGGATCTGCGCCATGCTGCGGTAGGCGCGGCGCAAACCGTCGCGCAGGTAGTCATTGACCGGGTAATCCAGCACGGGCGAGCCATCGCCCCGCAGCTCGACCGTGCCACCCTGGCTTTCTGGGTGAAAGCCATCGCGCAGCAACGCCAGCATCACGTGGGTATGCGGCAGCTCGGCCATGCGCTGGGCATTTTCGCTGCCATGTCCGCCCAGCAGGGTGCTGGCCAGGGCCGGGTGCAGCGGAGGCACTTCCAGTTTGTAGCCGACCGGGCCGCCGCTGCCGCCCAGCCATTGGAAGTGATCGCTGTAGATGGACTGCGGAGCACCGTAATAGGGGTCGATGCGCGCCTTGAACCGTGCCGCGCTGAAGTTGACCAGGTGCAGGAAGGTGCGTTTGCCCAGGCGGGCGTGTGGGTCGGGAGCGTTGGAGCGCAGCAGCAGGGCTGGGCTGTTGATACCGCCCCCGGCGAGGATGTAGTGGCGGGCGCGCACGCTGATCTGCCGGCCGGTGGGGTTTATCCCTTGGGCATCCAGGGCTGTGCACTGCAACTGGGTAATGCGCTCGCCGTTGTGCTCGAAGCGCTCGGCACGCGCAAGATAGAGTAGCTCGCCGCCCTGGTCGAGGGTGGCGGGAATGCTGGTCACCAGCATCGATTGCTTAGCGTTGACCGGGCAGCCCATGCCGCAATAGCCAAGGTTCCAGCAACCCCGCACGTTGCGCGGGATTACCGCCCAGCGATAGCCGAGTTGTTCGCAGCCACGGCGCAGGACCTCGTTGTTGGCGTTGGGTGGCAAGGCCCAAGGGCTGATGCCCAGCTGCTGTTCGATGCGCTCGAACCAGGGGCCTAGCGCCTCGTTGTCCAAGCCATTGACCTGGTGCTCCCGGGCCCAATGGGCCAGGGTCTGTGGCGGCGTGCGAAAGCTCGAGGTCCAATTCACCAGCGTGGTGCCGCCCACGGCGCGGCCCTGCAGAATGGTGATGGCGCCGTCCTTGCTCATGCGGCCGAGGCCTTCCTGGTAGAGGCTGGCGTAGGCCTCGCTCTCCAGCAGGTGGAAGTCGCTGCTGGTCTTCAGGGGGCCTTCTTCGATTAGCAGCACCTTGAACCCCGCGGCGCTGAGCAACTGCGCGCTGGTGGCGCCGCCAGCGCCGCTGCCGATCACGGCGATATCGGCCTGCAGGGCCAGGTCATGCGCCAGGCGCGAGCCGTCGTGGGTGATCCAGCCGCGTTCGAGGCCTTGGCGAAACGGGTCGATTACAGGCATTGGCAAGGCTCTTGTGGTCGTCAGATCTTCGGTGGCCCTGGGTAGCCGCAGGCGGCCCAGGCTTCCGGCCGTTCATACCAGGCCATCTGCAGCAATTGCAGCAACGAGGCGTGGCCCATGCGCAGCAGGTTCAGCGAACTGTCCTGCCAGCGTTGCAGAAATGCGTTGATCTGCTCGCTGCTGGCCTGCTCCCAGGCGCCCCACACGCCAGTCAGCGGGCCACGGGTCAGCGGCAGGCTGAGCACGTCGAACAGTTGCCGGGTGAGCTTGAGCATTTCTGGCGACAGCGCCGCCAGTTTGTGATCGAGGCTGTGCAGCACCAGCGCCTCGACGGCCTGGGTGCCGGCCAGTACCACCGGGATCAGCGCGCTCAACAGGGGCAGGTCGTCATCACGCAGCACGTTGTAACCGGGCGCGGCCGACTGTGCCGTGCAGCCGACCAGGCTGGTGGTGGCGAGGAAGGCGCTGGCGCCCAGGCTGAAACGGAGCAAGTCGCGACGCTGCATGGGCCTGGGCTCAGCGGATGAACAGCTTGTAGACCAGGCGCTGCAAGGCCTTGCCATACGGTGGGTAAATCAGGCGGGCAGCGTTCAGGCGCTGTTTGGCCAGCACGGCCTTGGCCTTGCTGAAGGTCAGAAAACCCTCGTGGCCGTGGTAATGGCCCATGCCGGAAGGCCCGATGCCGCCAAAGGGCAGGTCGTCCTGAGCCACATGCAGCAGGGTGTCGTTCAGGCACACGCCGCCGGAGTGGCTGTGACGCAGCACGTGTTCCTGTTCGCTGCGGTCGTAGCCGAAGTAGTAAAGGGCCAGTGGGCGAGGGCGCTGGTTGATGTAGGCCAATGCCTGGTCGAGGCTGTCGTAGGGCACCAGCGGCAGCAGCGGGCCGAAGATTTCGTCCTGCATCACCTGCATCTCGTCGTTCACGTCCAGCAGCAGGTGAGGGGGCAGGCGTCGGCCCTGGCGCGGCTCGCCTGGGTACAGGTCGAGCACCTGGGCGCCTTGGTCACGGGCGTCGTCCAGCAGGTGCTGAAGGCGCTGCAACTGCCGCGGGTTGATGATGGCGGTGTAGTCGGGGTTGTTGGCGATACGCGGGAACAGGCGGTGGACGGCGGACTGGTAAGCGTCACTGAAGGCCCCCAGCCGCTCGCGCGGTACCAGCACGTAGTCGGGGGCCACGCAGGTTTGGCCGGCGTTCAGGGTTTTGCCGAAGGCGATGCGCTCGGCCGCGCTGTCCAGGGGCACACTGGCCGAGACGATGGCCGGGGATTTGCCGCCCAGCTCCAGGGTGACCGGGGTCAGGTTGTGCGCTGCGGCCAGCATCACCTGGCGGCCGACGCTGGTTGCACCAGTGAACAGCAGGTGATCGAACGGCAGGCGGGCAAAGGCCTGGGCAACCTCGACCTCACCCAACACCACGCTGACCAGGTCTTCGGGGAACACGCGCGCCAGCAACTGCTGGAGGGCCAGGGCGCTGGCGGGCGTTGCTTCGCTGAGCTTGAGCATGACCCGGTTGCCGGCGGCCAGGGCACAGGTCAGCGGGCCAATGGCGAGAAACAGCGGGTAGTTCCACGGCACGATGATGCCGACCACGCCCAGCGGTTGATAGCGCACCTGCGCGCTGGCGGGCTGGAATGCCAGGCCGACGCGGCGCCTGCTGGCGCGCATCCAGCGTCGCAGGTGCTTTTCGGCGTGGCGCAGGCCCTGGACCGAGGGCAGCAATTCAGCCAGCAAGGTTTCATCGGCGCTGCGCCCGTCAAAGTCTTGATCGATGGCTTCGATCAGCTGCGTTTGCTCGGCCAGCAGTGCCTCGCGCAGGCTCTTCAGCCATTGCCGGCGCTGAGCTGCCGGGGGTGCGGGGTTACCCGCAAAGGCCAGGCGTTGGGCGGCGAACCTCGTCGTCAGGTCGAGGTCGGAATGCACAGGAGGCACGTCAACGGGCGAGGTCATATCGGCTCGAATCCGGGCAGGAAATCCCTAGAGCCTATACTCTAATCCGAACGATCGTGCGAATTTTTCGTTGGCGTCGAGCGGTGTATTCCACACCGGATACGCCTTAAGATGGCCCTTTGATCAAGGCCCGCAGACTGGGAGCTGAGCATGGCCCCGCGCATGAAGACCCGAGAGCGCATCGTGCAGAACAGCCTGGAGCTGTTCAACCAGCAGGGCGAACGTAGCGTCAGTACCAACCACATTGCCGCGCACATGGAAATTTCGCCCGGCAACCTGTATTACCACTTCCCCAACAAGCAGGCGATTATCGCCCTGTTGTTCAGCCAGTACGAAGAGCTGGTGGACAGCTTTTTGCGCCCGCCTCAAGGGCGCTGCGCAACCGTGGAAGACAAACGTTTCTACCTCAAGGCCCTGCTCGCGGCGATGTGGAACTACCGCTTCCTGCACCGCGACCTGGAGCACCTGCTGGACAGCGACGCCGAGCTGGCCGCCCGTTACCGGCGGTTTTCCGAGCGCTGCCTGCGTCAGGGCCAAGCGATTTACCGTGGCTTCGTCGACGCCGGGATCCTGGCCATGGCGCCGGCGCAGATCGAGTCGCTGACCATCAACGCCTGGATCGTCCTGACCTCGTGGGTGCGCTTTCTCAGCACCACGCGCGAGCATTCCGCGCACCTGGGTGAAGAAGCCTTCAAGCGGGGCGTCTATCAGGTATTGGTGCTGGAGCTCGGCTTTGTCACCGCCGATGCCCGCAGCGCCGTGGACGCGCTGTGCCAGGAATTCCACGTACCCTTCAACCAGGCCTTGGAACTGTAAACCAGGGCTCGAGTGCTATCGATCAGGAGATTGTCATGCCCCTTGCGCAATTGATCACCCCGGAAGCGTTGGCCGAGCGTCTGGGCTCGCCCGATTTGGTGATCCTCGACTGCCGCTTTGCCCTCGAGGATGTGGATTATGGCCAACGCAGCTATGCCGAGGGGCATATTGCCGGGGCCCACTTCGCTGATTTGGAGCGCGACCTCAGCGGCCCGATAAGCAAGGGGCGTACGGGGCGCCACCCGTTGCCCGATGCGGCGCGGCTGGTCGAGCGTCTGCGTGAGTGGGGCGTGGACAATGACAGCGAGGTGGTGCTGTACGACGACGGCCCGGGTGCGTTTGCTGCTCGCGCCTGGTGGTTGCTGGCCTGGCTGGGCAAGCGCAGCGGCGTGTCGATTCTCGATGGCGGGCTCAAGGCATGGCATGCGGCGCACCTGCCGCTGAGCCTGGACCCACCGCTCAAACGCGAAGGGACCTTCAAGGGCGAACCGGACAGCAAGCTGCTGATCGATGCCGCGCACCTGGCCAAGCACCTGGGCGATGCCGAGCTGACGCTGATCGACGCCCGCGCGCTGCCGCGCTTCCGGGGTGAAGTCGAGCCGATCGACCCTGTCGCTGGGCACATCCCTGGCGCGCAGTGCGCGGCGTTCACCGACAACCTGGGGGCCGACGGGCGTTTCCTGTCGGCCGAAGCGCTCAAGCAACGGTTCTCAGAAAAGTTGGCTGGGCGCTCGCCGGAGCACCTGGTGGCCTACTGCGGGTCGGGTGTGACCGCTTGCCACAACCTGTTTGCCTTGGCACTGGCGGGCTATCCGCTAGGGCGGCTGTATGCGGGGTCGTGGAGCGAATGGATCAACAACCCGGCGCACGGGGTGGCTACCGGAGATTGACCCGGGCCGCCGCTAAGCGCCCTCTACCAGCCACTGCGGAATCCGCCGCTCCAGGTAATACCCCGGGTTGCGCAGGCTGCCATCGACAAAGCCCACATGGCCGCCGCGGTTGTGCAGTTCAAAGTGCGTCCGCGGCGCCAGTTCGCTGGCCAGGGGCAAGCTGTGGCTGGAGACGAACGGGTCGTCGCTGGCGTGGATGATCAGGGTTGGAGTGCGATTCTCACCCAGGAAGAAGCGGCTCGATGAGCGCCGGTAGTAGTCGTGTGCATCGTTGAACCCGTTCAGCGGCGCGGTGACCTTGCCGTCGAAGTCCCAGAAGGTACGCAGGTTGGTCAGCGGCCCCAGCCGTTGCAGCGCCGCCAGCCGCTCATGCTGGCCCTTCTCATGAAAATGCCGCTGCTTCAGTTGCACATAGGCCAGCATCTCGCGCATGAAGTGCGCCTGGTAGACCTTCGAAAAGCCTTGGCCGATGCGGTCGGCACACTGGTCCAGACGAAACGGCACCGACACCGCAACAGCTGCTTCCAGGTGGCTGGCCGGTCCGCTTTCGCCCAGGTATTTGAGCAACACATTGCCACCCAACGAATAACCCACCGCGTAAAGCGGCGCCAATGGGCGCTGGGCGCGCAGGTGGGCGACGATTTCTGCCAGGTCTTCGCTGGCGCCGGAATGGTAGCTGCGCGGCAGCAGGTTTGGCTCGCCCGAGCAGCCGCGCCAGTTCACCGCCACACTGGCCCAGCCGCGGCCCTGCAGGGCCTGCTGCAAGCCTTTGACGTAGGGCGAGTGGGAGGAACCGGTGAGGCCATGCAGGACCAGCACCAACGGTGCATCCGGTTGGTGCGGGCCGTGCCAGTCGAGGTCGATGAAGTCGCCATCGGCCAGCCACAGCCGCTCGCGGTCGCGTTGCAGTTCGGGCAGCTTGCGCCAGAGCGGGCCCCACAAGGTTTGCAGGTGGGGGTTGGACAGGCCGACGGCTGGGCGGAACGTGGCAGTGAAACTGGGCATGCTGGGCGACTCGTGATGTGCCTGCCTAGAGTGCCATGAAACGCCGCCGCTGTACCTGCGCTATTGGTCGGAGGCCGGTAGCGGTTGCTGATCGACAACCGGCCCGACACTGACCAGCAGCCTGCGCGTCAGGTTTAACCTGCGTTGCATGACTTCGCGGACCGCCGCTGGGGTCAGCTTGGCCAGGCGCTCGTTATACGTGTTCAGGTGATCGGCAGGTTGGCGTTGCTGGTTGGTTTCGGTGAGCAGCTCGGCCAGGCGCTTGTTCTGCGCAACCGTGCGCAACAACTGGCCTGCCAGCTGTTGGCAGGCCAGTTGCAGCTCGGCCTCGGTCGGCCCGTGCAGCACCAAATCGTGAAGCAAGGCCTCTACCAGGGCTTGCGAGCTTTTCACGTAGGGTGGGGCAATCTCCCACTCGATCGCGAAGAGCCCTCCAACGCGCTTGGGCACCAACTGGCTGTAGATGCCGTAGGTCAAGCCCTGGCGTTGGCGCAGCGCTTTCATCAAGCGGGAGTCGGACCCCACACTCAGCACCTCGCAGGCCAGCTTCAGTGCAAGGTACTCAGGGTCGTTGGCCGGTACGTCGATGGGCAGCGCAAGAAGAACCGCGTTGCCTGCCCCGGCCTGCTCGATGTTGATTGTGGTGCCCGACGTTTCTGGCGCAGCGGGCAGCTCAGCGGCAGCCCAGCCTTGGGGCAGTGCCTGGCTGATACGCTGTGCCATGGCCTGCGCCTCGATGCGGGACAGATCCCCGACCACGACCATCTCCAGGTTGGTGGCGGAGTAGGCGCGTCGGTGAAACGCTTCCAGGTCAGCGGGCGTGACTGCATCGAGCACTTGCGCAGTGCTACCTTGTGGCTGTCCGTAGGGGTGACCGCTGAAGAGGTGGCGATAGGCTTCGCTGCGTGCTCTGAATACCGGCTGCCTGGTGCGGGCTGCGTCATGCAGCACCAGCTGGCGTTTGATCTTCTCCAGGGCTGGGGCGGGGAAGGCCGGTTGTGCGACGAGGTTGGTGAACAGCTCGATGGCAGGGGCGAGCAGTGCCTGGGTACTGGCAGTGCGCAGGCTCAGCGTGGCGTGATCGTGGCGTATCTGCTTTTCAACCACCGCACCCAGCCGCTCGATACGTTGCGCATGTTCGGCGGCATTGAAGCGTAGGCTGCCCTCGTCGAGCATGTACAGCGTCAGGGCCGCCAGGCTGGGTGGGTCAACCGAAGCAGTACCGGCGTTAAAGCGCAGCACCACATCGACGATAGGCAAGCCGCGGGCTTCGACGTACGTGACGCCTGTTCCCGCGTCGGTTCTCCAGGTGTGTACCTCTGTGCGGATGGCTTCGCGCTGTTGCAGGTCCAACCCTTGGGCGGAGAGTAGGCCGCCGTAGATGCCATGTGCCGCCGGAGGGGGCGATATCCTGTCATTCATGGGCGCGCTCCTTGTCGTACATGTAGGTGATCGCTGTGCGAGGCGCTGTCAGGTAGGCGACGGCGGCCTGGTGCACCTGTTCGGCCGTCACGGCTTCGAGGGTGGCTCGTTCATCATCCAGCGCGATGGGGTCCAGCCCGCAGGCCGCCTGTCTGCCGATGGCATGTGCTTGCTCAGCGATGGCGTCCCGGGCAAACAGTTGCCTGGCGAGGAGGCGTGCCTTGGCGCGCTGAAGCGCCTCGGTGCTGGGCGGCTGCTGACGAAAGCGTTCGATTTCAGCCAACAGCCTGTCGGCCGCAGCCTCGGGCGTGACGTGCGCGCTACAGAAGGCGTAGAACGTCAGCAGGCTGTCGCCGCGCCGATACGGCTCGTAAGTTGCCTTCAGGCCTTGCAGCACCTGTTCGTCTATCACCAGCAGGCGGCGGAGGGTGGCGGCGTGGCCTTCGCTGAGGAGATCGGGCAGCAGCCGCAGCGCATGAGCTTGCGCGTTGGACGTGGCGGTGCGTTGGCTGGGCAGGTTGAAACTGAGGATCACGCCAGGCCTCAGGCCTTGCAGCTGAAGTGTTTGTGAACGTCGAGTCAGCTCGGCATCCTCAAGGGGCGTTTGACGGGGTGGCAGGCGATGGGCGGGGATCACGGCAAAGTGCCGCGCCACCAGTGCCAGCAGTGGCTGCAGCCCGATATCGCCGACGACTGACAAGGTCGCGTTGTTTGGGTGATACCAGGTCTGGTACCAGGTGCGGGCCGCTGCGGGCGTCATGGCGTGGAGATCGGCGGGGTGGCCGATCACCGGCGTTGCGTAGCGGCTGTTGCCGTGGGCTAGCAACGGGTGCTGCTCCATCGCGAGGGCCAAGGGGTTGTTGTCGATATCGACGCGCCGCTCGGCCATCACCACCGCCAGTTCGCGGGCAAAGGGTGCATCGCTGAGCGTGGCAGTGGCCATGGTGTCGGCCATGGCTTCTAGTGCAATCTCCAGCCGGCTGACGGGCAAGGTCAGTGGAAAGACCGTGGCGTCTTCCAGCGTGAACGCATTCGGGTCACCGCCGAGGCGGGTCATCAGCGTCGAATATTGCCCGCTGGCCAGCTTGCTGCTGCCCTCGAACAGCAGATGCTCCAGGGCATGGGACAGGCCCGTGTGGCCGTCAGGCTCGTCGATGGAGCCTACGTGGTACCACAGCTGCACGCTGACCAGCGGGGCGCGACGGTCTTCGCGCAGGTAGACGCGCAGGCCATTGGCGAGGGCAAAGGACTGCACCGACGGTGTCGGCTTTGGCGGTTCGGTCATGGTTGAAGTGCTCCAGCAAGAAACGAAGGAGCAGCTTCAGCCAGAGGGCCGGTTGCTGTGCGGTAGCTAAATACGCCAACGCTTTACGCGGACAATGTACGCCGGCCGAATATCAGGTGATCAGCCCCGCTGCCAGAGCGCGTAATGCACCTGACCGGTCTTTTTCTCCCGGTGCAGGCGCCAGTTGCCCGGCAGTTGCAAGGCCGAGGGCGCGGTCTCGCTCTCGGTGTAGATCCACGCTTGTTCCCGCAGCCACTGGTTCTGTTCCAGCAGGTTGCAGGTGTTGGCCAGCAGGTCCTGGTGGAACGGTGGGTCGAGGAACACCACGTCGAACTGCTGCTTGGCCGGGTTCTGCAGGTAGCGCAGCGCGTCGGTTTGCAGAATTTGCCCGCGAGGGCAGCGCAGCAGCTCGAGGTTGTCCTTGAGGTTGCTGATGGCGGCGGGGTTGCTGTCCAGTGCCACGGCGTCTTCGGCGCCGCGCGACAAGGCTTCCAGCACCAGTGCGCCGCTGCCGGTGAAGGCGTCCAGCACGCGGGCGCCTTCGATGTAAGGCGCGAGCCAGTTGAACACGGTTTCGCGTACGCGATCAGGCGTTGGCCGCAGGCCGTCGCCTTCAGGCACCGCCAGGCGGCGGCTACGCCACTCGCCGGCGATGATGCGCAGGTGGCCCTGGCCCTTGCTGTGGCCCGGTTGAGGGCGGGCGGGAGGT
>NZ_BNTL01000046.1:0-15768 GCF_022179005.1 Pseudomonas sp. PAGU 2196
CGCTATCCGTGAAGGCGGTCGCACCGTCGGCGCCGGCGTAGTAGCAAAAATTATTGAATAAGTAGTTGATTTACTTGATCAGGCCGGTATAATGGCCGGCCTGATACAGCGTTACAGGTCAGTAGCTCAATTGGCAGAGCGACGGTCTCCAAAACCGTAGGTTGGGGGTTCGATTCCCTCCTGACCTGCCATTCACCTCGGTGTGATTGGCTTTCTTCTCACAGGATCCTCCCCGATGACTCCCAAAACTGAAGCCCAAGAATCGCGTTTTGATCTGTTCAAGTGGCTGGCTGTAGTTGCTTTGGTGGTTGTTGGCGTCGTGGGTAATCAGTATTACTCCGCCTCCCCAATCCTGTATCGCGTACTCGCACTGCTCGCCCTGGCTGCGGCTGCTGGCTTTGTTGCCTTGCAGACTGCGAAGGGTAAGTCGTTCTTTGCGCTGGCGAAGGAAGCTCGTACCGAGATCCGTAAAGTCGTGTGGCCGACCCGCCAAGAAACCACTCAGACCACGCTGATTGTCGTGGCTGTAGTTCTGGTTATGGCGCTGCTGTTGTGGGGTCTTGATTCCCTGCTCGGCTGGGCGGTCTCCTTGATTGTTGGCTAAGGGTGTCCCGTGGCTAAGCGTTGGTACGTAGTGCATGCTTACTCGGGTTACGAGAAGCATGTGATGCGCTCGCTGATCGAGCGCGTCAAGCTGGCTGGCATGGAAGACGGTTTCGGCGAAATTCTGGTTCCGACCGAAGAAGTCGTTGAAATGCGTAACGGCCAAAAGCGCAAAAGTGAGCGCAAATTCTTCCCTGGCTATGTTCTGGTCCAGATGGAGATGAACGAAGGGACTTGGCACTTGGTCAAGGATACCCCTCGTGTGATGGGCTTTATTGGTGGTACCGCAGACAAGCCTGCGCCAATCACTGATAAAGAAGCTGAGGCTATCCTGCGTCGCGTTGCCGACGGCAGCGACAAGCCGAAGCCGAAGACGCTGTTCGAGCCAGGTGAAGTGGTTCGTGTTATTGACGGTCCGTTTGCTGACTTCAATGGCAGTGTCGAAGAGGTTAACTACGAAAAGAGTCGCCTTCAGGTGGCGGTGCTCATTTTCGGTCGCTCTACTCCGGTGGAGCTCGAGTTCAGCCAGGTCGAGAAGGTCTAGGCGAACGAAGCATCCCATACCCCGCAGCCCTGTGTGCTGCGGGGTTTTGTCGTCACTGGGATAAAACGCAAGTCATCCGGGGAGCCATCTGGCGTTTGTACCCGATTTTGGAGTAGCTCATGGCTAAGAAGATTCAGGCTTACATCAAGCTGCAAGTTAAGGCCGGCCAGGCCAACCCAAGCCCACCCGTTGGTCCAGCACTGGGCCAACACGGTGTGAACATCATGGAATTCTGCAAGGCCTTCAACGCCCGTACTCAGGGTCAAGAAGCCGGCCTGCCGACTCCTGTGATCATCACTGTTTACAGCGACCGTAGCTTCACTTTCGAGACCAAGAGCACCCCTGCCTCGGTTCTGCTGAAGAAAGCTGCTGGCCTGACCAGTGGTTCGGCTCGTCCGAACACCGTTAAAGTCGGTACCGTGACCCGTGCTCAGCTCGAAGAGATCGCCAAGACTAAACAGGCTGATCTGACCGCTGCTGACCTGGACGCTGCTGTACGCACCATCGCTGGCTCTGCCCGCAGCATGGGCCTGAACGTGGAGGGTGTGTAATGGCTAAGCTGACCAAGCGCCAAAAGGCCATTGCTTCGAAAATCGAAGCTGGCAAAGTTTACAACTTCGAAGAAGCAGCAGTGCTGCTGGCCGAACTGTCCACCGTGAAGTTCAGCGAATCCTTCGACGTTGCCGTCAACCTCGGCGTTGACCCGCGTAAATCCGACCAGGTCGTTCGTAGCGCTACTGTGCTGCCACACGGCACTGGCAAGACCGTACGCGTTGCCGTCTTCACCCAGGGTCCAGCTGCTGAGGCCGCTCTGGCTGCCGGCGCTGACCGTGTAGGTATGGACGATCTGGCTGCAGAAATGAAAGCCGGCGACCTGAACTATGACGTCGTCATCGCATCGCCTGATGCCATGCGCGTTGTTGGTCAGCTGGGTCAGGTTCTGGGTCCTCGCGGCCTGATGCCTAACCCGAAAGTGGGTACTGTGACTCCAGACGTAGCCGGCGCTGTCAAAAACGCCAAGGCTGGTCAGGTTCGCTACCGTACCGACAAGAACGGTATCATTCATACCTCCGTTGGCAAAGTCGGCTTCGAAGCTGGCAAGCTGAAGGAAAACGTTGAAGCCCTGATCGCTGATCTGAAGCGTATCAAGCCAGCTTCTTCGAAAGGTATCTACGTCAAGCGCGTTACCTTGAGCACCACTATGGGCCCAGGCCTGGTCATCGACCAGGGTTCGCTGAACGCGTAAGACCATGGCGGTGCGACGTGTCGCGCCGCCAGAAAAAAATTGGGGTCCCTGCCTGGCGGGGGCTATCCAAGACCGTAGGCGGCGCAAGCCTTAAACCACAAGCCTACGCAGATGGTGCTCCCGATTCGTTATCGAATCAGACACCAAAACGACATCCGGCTTCGGCCAGATGAAACGGTAGAAACCAGGAGTAAACCCGTGGCAATTAAACTCGAAGACAAGAAGGCCATCGTCGCTGAAGTCAACGAGGCTGCCAAAGTCGCTCTGTCCGCTGTCGTGGCTGATGCCCGTGGTGTGACTGTAGGCGCAATGACCGGACTCCGTAAAGAGGCTCGTGAAGCTGGCGTTTACGTACGTGTCGTACGTAACACCCTGCTCAAGCGCGCTGTTGCCGATACTGAATTCAGTATCCTCAACGACGCCTTCACTGGCCCGACCCTGATCGCTTTCTCCAACGAACACCCGGGCGCTGCTGCTCGTCTGTTCAAAGAGTTTGCCAAGGGTCAGGACAAGTTCGAGATCAAGGCAGCTGCGTTTGACGGCAAATTCATTGCCGCCAACCAGATCGATGTACTGGCTACCTTGCCGACCCGTGACGAAGCTATCGCACGTCTGATGAGCGTGATTCAAGGCGCCACCAGCAAGCTGGCTCGTACTCTGGCGGCCGTTCGCGACCAGAAAGAAGCTGCTGCTGCCTAAGGCGGCGTAACCTCTTTCAAAATCATTTGTTTAATTTGATGGCTGCGAAGGCTGTCACCCCAATACAGGATTTAAGTCATGTCCCTGACTAACGAGCAAATCATCGAAGCAATCGGCCAGAAAACCGTTCTGGAAGTTGTTGAGCTGATCAAAGCTATGGAAGAAACCTTCGGCGTTACCGCTGCTGTTGCCGCTGCTGGCCCAGCTGCTGCTGCTGCCGTTGTTGAAGAGCAAACCGAGTTCAACGTTGTTCTGGTTGAAGCCGGCGAGAAGAAAGTAAACGTGATCAAGGCCGTTCGTGAACTGACCGGTCTGGGCCTGAAAGAAGCCAAAGAGAAAGTCGACGGCGCTCCTCAGGTCGTAGCTGAAGGCGTTTCGAAAGAAGCCGCTGAAGACGCTAAGAAGAAGCTGGAAGAAGCAGGCGCTAAAGTCGAGCTGAAGTAATTTCGACTTTGCGATGCCAGCCTGAGCGTTGAGCACAAGGCTGATGGCTGGTGGCTTATGCCACCGGCCTTTTTCCGTTATTGGTGGCCGATCAGATCGGCCCCGATAACGAGCTGCAAGACACCCATGTGGGTGGCGCAAACCAAGGGGTTTGCACGATTTTCTGGCTGCTCCCGCCGGGAGAAGCCAAACAAGCAGGTGACCAAGCTGGGGAACGCTGATGGCTTACTCATACACTGAGAAAAAACGTATCCGCAAGGACTTTAGCAAGTTGCCGGACGTCATGGATGTGCCTTACCTCCTGGCCATCCAGCTGGATTCGTATCGCGAATTCCTGCAAGCGGGAGCATCCAAGGATCAGTTCCGCGACGTCGGCCTGCACGCGGCCTTCAAATCGGTATTCCCGATCATCAGCTACTCCGGCAATGCTGCCCTGGAGTACGTAGGCTATCGCCTGGGCGAACCCGCCTTCGATGTGAAGGAATGTGTCCTGCGTGGCGTGACCTTCGCGGTCCCACTGCGGGTCAAGGTGCGCCTGATCATCTTCGACAAGGAATCGTCGAACAAAGCGATCAAGGACATCAAAGAGCAAGAAGTCTACATGGGTGAAATCCCCCTGATGACTGAGAACGGTACCTTCGTAATCAACGGTACCGAGCGTGTGATCGTTTCCCAGCTGCACCGTTCGCCTGGTGTGTTCTTCGACCACGACCGTGGCAAGACGCACAGCTCCGGCAAGCTGCTGTACTCCGCTCGCATCATCCCTTACCGCGGCTCCTGGCTGGACTTCGAGTTCGACCCGAAGGACTGCGTGTTCGTGCGTATCGACCGTCGCCGCAAACTGCCGGCCTCGGTACTGCTGCGCGCACTGGGTTACAGCACCGAAGAGGTTCTGAACACCTTCTACACCACCAACGTGTTCCACGTTTCCGGCGAAAAACTCAGCCTGGAACTGGTACCTCAGCGTCTGCGTGGTGAAGTTGCGGTCATGGACATCCATGACGAAACCGGCAAGGTCATTGTCGAGCAGGGTCGCCGCATCACTGCGCGCCACATCAACCAGCTCGAGAAAGCCGGCGTCAAGCAGCTCGACGTTCCTATGGAATACGTCCTGGGCCGCACCACCGCCAAGGCTATCGTGCATCCGGCTACCGGCGAGATCCTGGCCGAGTGCAACACCGAGCTGACCACCGAGCTGCTGATCAAGGTCGCCAAGGCACAGGTCGTCCGTATCGAGACCCTGTACACCAACGACATCGATTGCGGTCCGTTCATCTCGGACACCCTGAAGATCGACACCACCAGCAACCAGCTGGAAGCCCTGGTCGAAATCTATCGCATGATGCGTCCAGGCGAGCCGCCAACCAAGGATGCTGCCGAGACCCTGTTCAACAACCTGTTCTTCAGCGCCGAGCGTTACGACCTGTCCGCCGTAGGCCGCATGAAGTTCAACCGTCGTATCGGTCGTACCGAGATCGAAGGTTCGGGCGTGCTGAGCAAGGAAGACATCGTCGAGGTCCTCAAGACCCTGGTCGACATCCGTAACGGCAAAGGCATCGTCGACGACATCGACCACCTGGGTAACCGTCGCGTACGTTGCGTCGGCGAAATGGCCGAGAACCAGTTCCGTGTTGGCCTGGTGCGCGTTGAGCGTGCGGTCAAGGAACGTCTGTCGATGGCTGAAAGCGAAGGCCTGATGCCGCAAGACCTGATCAACGCCAAGCCGGTAGCGGCGGCGGTGAAAGAGTTCTTCGGTTCCAGCCAGCTGTCGCAGTTCATGGACCAGAACAACCCGCTCTCCGAGATCACCCACAAGCGCCGCGTTTCTGCACTCGGCCCTGGCGGTCTGACCCGTGAGCGTGCTGGCTTCGAAGTCCGTGACGTACACCCGACCCACTACGGCCGTGTGTGCCCGATCGAGACCCCTGAAGGTCCGAACATCGGTCTGATCAACTCCCTGGCAGCCTATGCCCGCACCAACCAGTACGGCTTCCTCGAAAGCCCGTATCGCGTGGTGAAGGAAGGCGTGGTCAGCGACGACATCGTGTTCCTGTCGGCCATTGAAGAAGCGGATCACGTTATCGCCCAGGCTTCGGCCGCGATGAACGAGAAGAAGCAGCTGATCGATGAGCTGGTAGCGGTTCGTCACCTGAACGAATTCACCGTCAAGGCGCCAGAAGACGTCACCTTGATGGACGTTTCGCCGAAGCAGGTTGTTTCGGTCGCAGCGTCGCTGATTCCGTTCCTCGAGCACGACGACGCCAACCGTGCACTCATGGGTTCGAACATGCAGCGTCAGGCTGTACCGACCCTGCGCGCTGACAAGCCGCTGGTAGGTACCGGCATGGAGCGCAACGTTGCCCGTGACTCCGGCGTCTGCGTCGTGGCCCGTCGTGGCGGCGTGATCGACTCGGTCGATGCCAGCCGTATCGTCGTGCGTGTTGCCGATGACGAAGTCGAAACCGGTGAAGCAGGTGTAGATATCTACAACCTGACCAAATACACCCGTTCGAACCAGAACACTTGCATCAACCAGCGTCCGCTGGTCAGCAAGGGTGATGTGGTCAAGCGTCACGACATCATGGCCGACGGCCCGTCCACCGATATGGGTGAACTGGCACTGGGTCAGAACATGCGCATCGCGTTCATGGCGTGGAACGGCTTCAACTTCGAAGACTCCATCTGCCTGTCGGAGCGTGTGGTTCAGGAAGATCGCTTCACCACGATCCACATTCAGGAACTGACCTGTGTGGCGCGTGACACCAAGCTTGGCCCAGAGGAAATCACCGCAGACATCCCGAACGTGGGTGAAGCTGCGCTGAACAAGCTGGACGAAGCCGGTATCGTTTACGTAGGTGCCGAAGTCGGCGCTGGCGACATTCTGGTTGGTAAGGTCACTCCGAAAGGCGAGACCCAACTGACGCCGGAAGAGAAGCTGCTGCGTGCCATCTTCGGTGAGAAGGCAAGCGACGTTAAAGACACCTCCCTGCGTGTACCAACCGGCACCAAGGGTACTGTCATCGACGTCCAGGTCTTCACCCGTGACGGCGTTGAGCGCGACAGCCGCGCCCTGGCCATCGAGAAGATGCAGCTGGACGAGATCCGCAAGGACCTCAACGAAGAGTTCCGCATCGTCGAAGGTGCAACCTTCGAGCGTCTGCGTTCCGCCCTGAACGGCCAAGTGGTCGACGGTGGTGCGGGCCTGAAGAAAGGCACCGTGATCACTGACGAAGTACTGGACGGTCTGGAGCACGGCCAGTGGTTCAAACTGCGCATGGCCGAAGACGCGCTGAACGAACAGCTGGAAAAGGCTCAGGCTTACATCGTCGATCGCCGTCGTCTGCTGGACGACAAGTTCGAAGACAAGAAGCGCAAGCTGCAGCAAGGCGACGACCTGGCACCGGGCGTACTGAAGATCGTCAAGGTCTACCTGGCTATCCGCCGCCGCATCCAGCCGGGCGACAAGATGGCAGGCCGTCACGGTAACAAAGGTGTGGTCTCGGTGATCATGCCGGTCGAAGACATGCCGCACGACGCCAACGGTACTCCGGTCGACGTCGTACTGAACCCACTGGGCGTACCTTCGCGTATGAACGTTGGTCAGATCCTTGAAACCCACCTGGGCCTCGCGGCCAAAGGCCTGGGCGAGAAGATCGACCGGATGCTCGAAGAGCAGCGCAAAGCCGCTGAGCTGCGCGTGTTCCTGACCGAGATCTACAACGAGATCGGCGGTCGTCAGGAAAGCCTGGAAGAGTTCACCGACGCAGAGATCCTTGCCCTGGCGAACAACCTGAAGAAGGGCGTGCCTATGGCTACCCCAGTCTTCGACGGTGCCAAGGAAAGCGAGATCAAGGCCATGCTGAAACTGGCAGACATGCCAGAAAGCGGCCAGATGGTGCTGTTCGATGGCCGTACCGGCAACAAGTTCGAGCGTCCTGTGACCGTTGGTTACATGTACATGCTCAAGCTGAACCACTTGGTGGACGACAAGATGCACGCGCGTTCCACTGGTTCCTATAGCCTGGTTACCCAGCAGCCGCTGGGTGGTAAGGCGCAGTTCGGTGGTCAGCGTTTCGGGGAGATGGAAGTGTGGGCGCTGGAAGCATACGGCGCGGCATACACCCTGCAAGAAATGCTCACAGTGAAGTCGGACGACGTGAACGGCCGTACCAAGATGTACAAGAACATCGTGGATGGCGATCACCGTATGGAGCCGGGCATGCCCGAGTCCTTCAACGTGTTGATCAAAGAGATCCGTTCGCTCGGTATCGATATCGATCTGGAAACCGAATAACACGTGACGCGAAGGGGAGCGGGGCAGGTAATGCCCGCTTCCTGCTCCGCCAGGAGGAAAGGCCTTGAAAGACCTACTGAATTTGCTGAAAAACCAGGGTCAAGTCGAAGAGTTCGACGCCATCCGCATCGGTCTGGCGTCGCCTGAAATGATCCGTTCGTGGTCGTTCGGTGAAGTTAAGAAGCCGGAAACCATCAACTACCGTACGTTCAAACCTGAGCGTGACGGCCTGTTCTGCGCCAAGATCTTTGGCCCAGTCAAGGACTACGAGTGCCTGTGCGGCAAGTACAAGCGCCTCAAGCACCGCGGTGTGATCTGCGAGAAGTGCGGCGTTGAAGTTGCCCTGGCCAAGGTTCGTCGTGAGCGCATGGCGCACATCGAATTGGCCTCGCCGGTTGCCCACATCTGGTTCCTGAAGTCGCTGCCGTCCCGTATCGGCCTGCTGATGGACATGACCCTGCGTGATATCGAGCGCGTTCTCTACTTCGAGAGCTACGTCGTTATCGACCCAGGCATGACCACCCTTGAAAAAGGCCAGCTGCTGAACGACGAGCAGTACTTCGAAGCGCTGGAAGAGTTCGGTGACGACTTCGACGCCCGCATGGGTGCCGAGGCTGTCCGCGAGCTGCTGCACGCTATCGACCTGGAGCACGAGATCGGTCGCCTGCGTGAAGAGATTCCGCAGACCAACTCGGAAACCAAGATCAAGAAGCTGTCCAAGCGCCTGAAGCTGATGGAAGCTTTCCAGGGCTCGGGCAACCTGCCTGAGTGGATGGTCCTGACCGTCCTGCCAGTACTGCCGCCGGACCTGCGTCCGCTGGTACCGCTGGATGGCGGCCGCTTCGCGACCTCCGACCTGAACGACCTGTATCGTCGGGTGATCAACCGTAACAACCGTCTGAAGCGCCTGCTCGATCTGTCGGCGCCAGACATCATCGTGCGCAACGAAAAGCGCATGCTGCAGGAAGCGGTCGACGCCCTGCTGGACAACGGCCGTCGCGGTCGCGCCATCACTGGCTCGAACAAGCGTCCGCTGAAGTCCCTGGCTGACATGATCAAAGGTAAGCAAGGTCGTTTCCGTCAGAACTTGCTCGGTAAGCGCGTGGACTACTCCGGCCGTTCGGTAATTACCGTAGGCCCGACCCTGCGTCTGCACCAGTGCGGTCTGCCGAAGAAAATGGCCCTCGAGCTGTTCAAGCCGTTCATTTTCGGCAAGCTGGAAATGCGTGGTCTGGCGACCACCATCAAGGCTGCCAAGAAGATGGTCGAGCGCGAGCTGCCAGAGGTGTGGGACGTTCTCGCCGAGGTCATCCGCGAACACCCCGTACTGCTCAACCGTGCACCGACCCTTCACCGTCTGGGTATCCAGGCGTTCGAGCCTGTGCTCATCGAAGGTAAGGCGATCCAGCTGCACCCGTTGGTCTGTGCGGCGTACAACGCCGACTTCGACGGTGACCAGATGGCCGTTCACGTGCCGCTGACGCTGGAAGCCCAGCTCGAAGCGCGCGCGCTGATGATGTCGACCAACAACATTCTGTCGCCAGCCAACGGTGAGCCAATCATCGTTCCGTCGCAGGACGTTGTACTGGGTCTGTACTACATGACCCGTGAAGCCATCAACGCCAAGGGCGAAGGTCGCGTATTCGCAGACCTGCAAGAAGTCGACCGCGTATTCCGCGCCGGCGAAGCTGCCCTGCACGCGAAAATCAAGGTCCGTATCAACGAGACCGTGAATGACCGTGATGGCTCCGTCACCAAGAACACCCGCATCGTCGACACCACCGTCGGCCGTGCGCTGTTGTTCCAGGTTGTACCGGCAGGTCTGCCGTACGACGTGGTCAACCAGCCGATGAAGAAGAAAGCGATCTCCAAGCTGATCAACCAGTGCTACCGCGTGGTTGGTCTGAAAGAGACCGTCATCTTCGCTGACCAGCTGATGTACACCGGTTTTGCCTACTCGACCATTTCCGGCGTTTCGATCGGTGTTAACGACTTCGTTATCCCGGACGAAAAAGCACGCATCATCGGTACTGCTACCGACGAAGTGAAGGAAATCGAGAGCCAGTACGCCTCCGGCCTGGTAACCCAGGGCGAGAAGTACAACAAGGTCATCGACTTGTGGTCGAAGGCGAACGACGAAGTGTCCAAGGCGATGATGGCCAACCTCTCGAAAGAGAAGGTCATCGACCGCGAGGGCAAGGAAGTCGAGCAAGAGTCCTTCAACTCGATGTACATGATGGCTGACTCGGGTGCGCGGGGTTCCGCAGCACAGATCCGTCAGCTGGCCGGTATGCGTGGTCTGATGGCCAAGCCGGACGGCTCGATCATCGAGACGCCGATCACCGCGAACTTCCGTGAAGGTCTGAGCGTACTGCAGTACTTCATCTCGACTCACGGTGCTCGTAAGGGTCTGGCGGATACCGCACTGAAAACTGCGAACTCCGGTTATCTGACGCGTCGTCTGGTAGACGTGGCGCAAGATCTGGTCGTGACCGAGATCGACTGTGGCACCGACCACGGCCTGCTGATGACTCCGCACATCGAAGGCGGTGACGTTGTCGAGCCGCTGGGTGAGCGCGTACTGGGTCGTGTCATTGCCCGTGACGTGTTCAAGCCAGGCACCGAGGACGTCATCGTCCCAGCCGGTACCCTGGTTGACGAGCAGTGGGTTGAGTTCATCGAGCTGAATAGCATCGACGAAGTTATCGTGCGTTCGCCGATCAACTGCGAAACCCGCTACGGTATCTGCGCCAAGTGCTACGGTCGTGACCTGGCTCGTGGTCACCAGGTGAACATCGGTGAAGCTGTCGGCGTTATCGCTGCACAGTCGATTGGTGAGCCGGGTACCCAGCTGACCATGCGTACGTTCCACATCGGTGGTGCTGCAAGCCGGACCTCGGCTGCCGACAGCGTCCAGGTGAAGAACGGCGGTATGGTTCGTCTGCACAACCTGAAGCAGGTCGTGCGCGCCGATGGCAACCTGGTTGCCGTATCGCGTTCCGGCGAGCTGGCCATTGCCGATGAATTCGGTCGTGAGCGTGAGCGTTACAAGCTGCCTTACGGTGCGGTCATTTCGGTCAAGGAAGGTGACAAGGTCGAAGCTGGCGCCATCGTCGCCAAGTGGGACCCGCACACCCACCCGATCGTTACCGAACTGAAAGGTACCGTGACCTTCGTGGGCATGGAAGAAAACATCACCATCAAGCGTCAGACCGACGAACTGACTGGTTTGACCAACATCGAAGTTCTGGACGTCAAGGATCGCCCTGCCGCAGGCAAGGAAATCCGTCCGGCAATCAAGATGGTCGATGCCAACGGCAAGGACCTGTACCTGCCAGGTACCGACGTACCGGCTCAGTACTTCCTGCCGGCCAACGCCCTCGTCGGTGTGGCTGACGGTGCACAGATCGGTGTTGGTGACGTTATCGCGCGTATCCCGCAAGAAACGTCGAAGACACGTGACATCACCGGTGGTCTGCCGCGCGTTGCCGACTTGTTCGAAGCGCGTCGTCCGAAAGAAGCCTCGATTCTGGCTGAAGTCAGCGGCACCATCGCGTTCGGTAAAGAGACCAAAGGCAAGCGCCGTCTGGTCATTACGCCGACCGACGGTAGCGATCCGTACGAAGAGCTGATTCCGAAGTGGCGCCACCTGAACGTCTTCGAAGGCGAACAGGTAAACCGCGGCGAAGTTATCTCCGACGGCCCGAGCGATCCGCACGACATCCTGCGTCTGCTGGGTGTGAGCGCGCTGGCCAAGTACATCGTCAACGAGATCCAGGACGTTTACCGCCTGCAAGGCGTTAAGATCAACGACAAGCACATCGAGACCATCCTGCGTCAGATGCTGCGTAAGGTCGAGATCGCCGAGTCGGGTGATTCCAGCTTCATCAAGGGCGACCAGATGGAACTGACTCACGTACTGGTCGAGAACGAGCGTCTCGCTAGCGAAGACAAGTTCATCTCGAAGTTCTCGCGTGTGCTGCTGGGTATCACCAAGGCGTCGCTGTCGACCGAATCGTTCATCTCCGCGGCTTCCTTCCAGGAAACCACCCGCGTACTGACCGAAGCGGCCGTCACCGGCAAGCGCGATTACCTGCGCGGCCTGAAAGAGAACGTGGTCGTGGGTCGTCTGATCCCGGCCGGTACCGGTCTGGCTTACCACAGCGAGCGCAAGCGCCGCCGTGATGCCGACAAACCGCTGCGTGTGAGCGCCAGTGAGGTGGAAGCCGCACTGACCGAAGCGCTGAATTCCAGCGGTAACTAAGTACAGGGCAGGGCCCCGGCAAGCCCCGAACGGCCATCGTCGACATGAATTGTTGCCGATGACCGGGCGGGGAGGGCCGGGGCCTCGTCTTGACTGGGTGCAAGATCCTCCGTAGACTTTTGTACCCTTAAATTTGGTGAGGCTCCGTCTCGCCAATTTTTGGCTTTCTTGCAAGACAATAGAGTCGCAAGACAATCAGTGGAGCTAGTAGATGGCAACTATCAACCAGCTGGTACGTCAGCCGCGTAAGCGTTCGGTCGAGAAGTCCGACGTTCCTGCGCTGCAGAACTGCCCGCAACGTCGTGGCGTGTGCACCCGCGTGTACACCACCACGCCGAAAAAACCTAACTCGGCACTGCGTAAAGTTTGCCGTGTGCGTCTGACCAACGGTTTCGAGGTTTCCTCGTACATCGGCGGTGAAGGCCACAACCTGCAAGAGCACAGCGTCGTCCTGATCCGTGGCGGCCGTGTAAAAGACTTGCCAGGTGTTCGTTACCACACCGTTCGCGGCTCTCTGGATACTTCGGGCGTTAAAGGCCGTAACCAGGGTCGTTCGAAGTACGGTACCAAGCGTCCGAAGTAATCGGTCGTTTGCACCCATCCATTTTTTTGAGTCGATAAGAGTAAGGTCGGGCAGGGGTCGAAGACCCACGTCCCGGGCTAACCTGAAGACCGTTTGAGGGCTTATCATGCCAAGACGTCGTGTAGCAGCAAAACGTGAGATTCTGGACGATCCTAAATACGGATCCCAAATCCTCGCCAAGTTCATGAACCACGTGATGGAAAGCGGCAAGAAGGCCGTGGCCGAGCGCATCGTTTACGGTGCACTGGACAAGGTCAAAGAGCGCAAGAACAGCGACCCCCTGGAAATCTTCGAGAAAGCTCTCGACGCCATCGCTCCGCTGGTCGAAGTAAAGTCCCGTCGTGTCGGCGGTGCCACTTACCAGGTTCCGGTTGAAGTTCGTCCATCCCGTCGTAATGCTCTGGCAATGCGCTGGCTCGTAGACTACGCCCGCAAGCGCGGCGAGAAGTCGATGGCTCTGCGCCTGGCTGGCGAGCTGCTGGATGCTGCTGAAGGCAAGGGTGCTGCAGTCAAGAAGCGTGAAGACGTTCACCGTATGGCTGAAGCCAACAAAGCGTTCTCGCACTACCGCTTCTAATTCAAGCATCAATCATTTTGCGAGGGCTTTATGGCTCGTACTACAGCAATTAACCGCTACCGTAACATTGGTATCTGTGCCCACGTTGACGCGGGCAAGACCACCACTACCGAGCGGATCCTGTTCTACACAGGCCTGAGCCACAAGATGGGCGAGGTGCACGACGGCGCCGCGACCACCGACTGGATGGTTCAGGAGCAGGAGCGGGGTATTACCATTACCTCCGCTGCCGTAACTACCTTCTGGAAAGGTTCTGTTGGTCAGTACGACAACTACCGCGTAAACGTCATCGATACCCCCGGCCACGTTGACTTCACCATTGAAGTAGAGCGTTCGCTGCGCGTACTCGACGGCGCGGTCGTTGTGTTCTGCGGTACCTCCGGCGTTGAACCTCAGTCCGAAACCGTATGGCGTCAGGCCAACAAATACGGCGTTCCACGTGTTGTTTACGTGAACAAGATGGACCGTGCCGGTGCAAACTTCCTGCGCGTCGTAGGTCAGATCAAGAACCGTCTGGGTCACACCCCGGTTCCTGTTCAGCTGGCCATCGGTTCGGAAGATAACTTCCAGGGTCAGGTCGACCTGATCAAGATGAAGGCTATCTACTGGAACGACGACGACAAAGGCACCACCTATCGCGAGGAAGAAATTCCTGCCGATATGCTGGAGCTGGCTGAAGAGTGGCGCTCCAACATGGTTGAAGCGGCTGCCGAGGCCAGCGAAGAGCTGATGAACAAGTACCTGGAAGGCGAAGAGCTGACCGTCGAAGAGATCAAAGCCGGTCTGCGCGCGCGCACCCTGGCCAGCGAAATCGTACCGGCCGTCTGCGGTTCGTCGTTCAAGAACAAGGGCGTTCCCCTGGTTCTCGACGCCGTCATCGACTACCTGCCTGCTCCGACCGAGATTCCTGCAATCCAGGGTATCAACCCGGATGACAAGGATCTGGACAAAGACGATCCGGCTGTTCGTAAAGACGAGCGTCACGCTGACGACGACGAGCCGTTCTCGGCTCTGGCGTTCAAGATCGCGACTGACCCGTTCGTGGGTACTCTGACCTTCGTTCGCGTCTACTCGGGTGTTCTGACCTCCGGTGACTCCGTCATCAACTCGGTCAAGGGCAAGAAAGAGCGCGTTGGTCGTATGGTGCAGATGCACGCCAACCAGCGTGAAGAGATCAAGGAAGTGCGCGCTGGCGACATCGCGGCCCTGATCGGCATGAAGGACGTGACCACAGGCGAAACCCTGTGCAACGCCGACAAGCCAATCATCCTTGAGCGTATGGACTTCCCTGAGCCGGTTATTTCGCTCTCCGTAGAGCCGAAAACCAAGGCTGACCAGGAGAAGATGGGTATCGCTCTGGGCAAGCTGGCCCAGGAAGACCCATCGTTCCGCGTCAAGACCGACGAAGAGACTGGTCAGACCATCATCTCGGGCATGGGTGAGCTGCACCTGGACATCCTCGTTGATCGCATGAAGCGCGAGTTCAACGTCGAAGCCAACATCGGTAAGCCTCAGGTTTCGTACCGCGAGAAGATCACCAAGTCCAACGTCGAGATCGAAGGCAAGTTCGTTCGTCAGTCGGGCGGTCGTGGTCAGTTCGGTCACTGCTGGATCCGTTTCTCGGAGCCGGACGTCGACGAGAAGGGCAACATCACCGAAGGTCTGGTCTTCACCAACGAAGTCGTTGGTGGTGTGATTCCTAAGGAATTCATCGCCCCGATCCAGAAGGGTATCGAAGAGCAGATGAAAAACGGCGTTGTTGCCGGCTATCCGCTGCTCGGCCTGAAGGCCACGGTATTCGACGGTTCGTACCACGACGTCGACTCCAACGAAATGGCGTTCAAAATCGCTGCTTCGATGGCGACCAAGCAACTGGCCCAGAAGGGCGGTGGCGTGGTGCTTGAGCCGATCATGAAGGTCGAAGTTGTAACCCCGGAAGACTACCTGGGTGACGTGATGGGTGACCTGAGCCGTCGTCGCGGGATGATCCAGGGTAATGAAGACTCGGTGTCCGGCAAGGTAATCACTGCTGAGGTACCGCTCGGAGAAATGTTCGGTTATGCGACCGACGTTCGTTCCATGTCTCAGGGTCGCGCAAGCTACTCCATGGAATTCTCCAAATACGCCGAAGCTCCGTCGAACATCGTCGAAGCACTCGTTAAAAAACAAGGCTAATCCCCTTTAGGCAAGAGGTTCACTGTCGTGGCTAAAGAAAAATTTGATCGTTCCCTTCCCCACGTTAACGTCGGCACCATTGGCCACGTTGACCACGGTAAGACCACTCTGACCGCAGCTCTGACTCGCGTCTGCTCCGAAGTTTTCGGTTCGGCAGTCGTTGAGTTCGACAAGATCGACTCGGCTCCGGAAGAAAAAGCGCGCGGTATCACCATCAACACCGCTCACGTCGAGTACAACTCGAACATTCGTCACTACGCTCACGTCGACTGCCCAGGTCACGCTGACTACGTGAAGAACATGATCACCGGTGCTGCTCAGATGGACGGCGCGATCCTG
>NZ_BNTL01000047.1:0-1304 GCF_022179005.1 Pseudomonas sp. PAGU 2196
CGGTGGCCGAGATCGGGCGCTGGGGGCGCATGGATAACACTGAGCGCCGCGCCGTGCTGAAGCTTTGCCATGAGCGGGCAGTGGCTGCCGGGATGATTTTGTAGGCGCGGCTGCCGCTGCCCCCAAAATCAAGTAACCTGTGCGGCTTGTCTGACGGTTACTGCTCATGTTCTATCTCATTGCCTATATCAGCAGCGTAGTGCTGATCAACTACGCCTTTTCCAGTGCCCCGCACCTGGACATCATCTGGTCTGCCTGGGGCGGCCTGGTGTTCATCCTGCGCGACATGGTCCAGACCCGTTTCGGGCATGGCGCCTTGGTCGCCATGCTGGTGGCCCTGGTTCTGTCGTATGTCACCTCGGAACCGGCCATCGCACTGGCCAGCGCCACCGCCTTCTTCATCTCAGAGCTGATCGACTGGCTGGTGTTCAGCATCACCCGTCGGCCGCTGCGTGACCGCCTATGGCTGAGCTCGGCACTGAGCATCCCGGTCGATACTTTCATTTTCTTCGGCATGATCGGTGCCTTGACGCCGGCCGTGATCGGCACGGCGATGGCCTCGAAGTTCGCCGGTGTCACTGCCGTGTGGCTGGCCATGGCATTTCGCGCCCGNNCGGGTCCTTTTTCAGCGGGCGGCGCTCAGCCTGGCGCAGCCCCGGACGCCTTCGAGGACCTGAAATGACCCGTATCGGAACCCCATTGTCGCCCACCGCGACCCGCGTACTGCTCTGCGGCTGCGGTGAGCTGGGCAAGGAAGTGGTGATCGAGCTGCAGCGCCTGGGCGTCGAAGTGATTGCCGTAGACCGCTACGCCAATGCACCGGCCATGCAGGTGGCGCACCGCAGCCATGTGGTCAACATGCTCGATGGCGTCGCCCTGCGCGCAGTGATCGAAGCCGAGAAGCCGCATTACATCGTCCCCGAAATCGAAGCCATTGCCACCGCGACCCTGGTCGAGCTGGAAAACGAAGGCTTCACCGTGGTGCCCACCGCCCGCGCCACCCAGCTGACCATGAACCGCGAAGGCATCCGTCGCTTGGCCGCCGAAGAGCTGGACCTGCCGACCTCGCCGTACCACTTCGCCGACACCTACGAAGACTATGCCAAGGCCGTGGCCGATGTCGGCTACCCGTGCGTGGTCAAGCCAGTGATGAGCTCGTCGGGCAAAGGCCAGAGCCTGCTGCGCAGCGATGCCGACCTGCAGAAGTCCTGGGATTACGCCCAGGAAGGCGGCCGCGCTGGCAAGGGCCGGGTGATCATCGAAGGCTTCATCGATTTCGATTACGAAATCACCTTGCTGACCGT
>NZ_BNTL01000048.1:0-14774 GCF_022179005.1 Pseudomonas sp. PAGU 2196
CCGTTGTTGTAGACGTCGTTGGCCGGGGTCTGGAAGTCAACGCTGCCCTGGGTTTTGCCAGCTTCAACGGTGATGGTCTGGCCGTTCGACAGAGTAACGGTCACAGGTGTCTGGGCAGGGTTGCTCAGGGTCACGGTGTAGGTGATTACGCCGCCTTCAGTCACGCTTGGCGACGCAGTCAGGGTCGCGGTAGTGACATCGACCGAGTCATTGATCGTGGTCTCGGCCGGCGCAAGGTTAGGCGTCAATTGCTCGAAGTTACCGCCAGTAGCACCGGTGATGGTGGTGCTAACGGTCGAGCCATTGTTGTAAACGTCATTGGCCGGCGTCTGGAAATCAACACTGCCTTGGCTCTTGCCAGGCTCAATGGTGATGGTCTGGCCATTGGACAGGGTCACGGTCACCGGCGTCTGGGCAGGGTTGCTCAGCGTCACGGTGTAGGTGATCACACCGCCTTCAGTGACCGAAGGGGTGGCGGTCAAGGTCGCCGTGGTGGTGTCGATGGTATCGGTAATCTGCGTAACCGCCGGCGTTTGCGGCAGGGTCACGATCAGACCGTTACCACCGGTGGTACCGGTTACGGTGGTCGAAATCTGACCACCGTCGATGTACGGCGTGTCATTGGCCGGGATGGTGACGTTGACGCTACCGCTGGTCTGCCCTGCCGGAATGACGATCACTGCGCCGTTGGCCAGGGTGACGATCAGGTTGGACGTCGGCGCCTGGCCAACTGTCGCGGTGTAAACGATTACGCCACCCGCTTCGGTGATGGAAGGGGTGGCGTTGAGTACAAGGGCGGTGGAGACGTTGGTCTCCGTTGTTGGCGGAATCACCTGGTTGTTGTTGCTGGTGTCCACCGCGCCAACGTCTTCATTGTCCAGCGCTGCGGCAAAGCCCAACGGGCCGGTCGGGAAGCCGATGCTAGGGTCGACCCGGCCTGCGGTCTCCTCAAGCATGACGAAGCTGTGGCCACCGCCCAGCGCACCGCCACCGCCCGCCGCTGCAGGGCCTGCTGCGGTAGCTTCAAGCTCGGTGGTCGGGTCGACACCCGCGGCGATCGCCTGCTGCAGCTCTTCAACCGACGGTGCAGCCTGCGCAGTGGCCTGGCTCAGGTCGGCGCTGCTGTAAGGCGCATCCGCGCTCCACTGGCTGTCACGGCCCAGGTCGAGCATACGGCCGTCGGCCAACTCGAGGGTTACCGCGCCGCCTGGGCCGGTGAGGACTTCCTCACCCGCCAACAGGCGGTCACCTTCGATGAGTACACGCCGGATGCCCTCTGGGGATACCGCAATAACCTGGCCGACAATGCTTTTGACGATGGCTACAACGCTGCTCATTGGACTCTCCGTGTGACCCGATTGGGGTACTTCCCTGCCAGAGCGGCGCTCTTGAAAGCCACTTCAGGCGGAACTGTGTCGATTGATGTGTTGACGATTTTGACGTCAAAATTCCGTCTATAACTGTTTGGAATTAACTATCTGCCAAACTATTGACCTTATACTCGCCATCCTAAACAATCGGCAATGTAATGTCACATTGATATTTGCACCTTTGCCACCCCTTCCTTTAGTACTAATCCAGTGCCCGTCGGAAGTTCGCTCATCGGTCAGATCAGGTGCCATTTTCCAGGCCCTGAAAACCTTCAACCGTGATTCAGGACAACTGCGCCTTCGGGAACCCGCCAAAAATGCGTGCGTCACTGTTTACCGTTCTTCCCATCACCCTAGCCGCCACGTTCGTACAAGCACAATCCTTGCCCGAAGCCATGCAAACAGCCCTTGAGCGACACCCGGAAATCCAGGCCGGCGTGAATGCTCGCGTGGCGGCGGATTACCAGCTGCGCGCGGCCAAGGGCGGCTACTTGCCGAGGGTCGATGTAACGGCGGGCTATGGGCGCGAAGGTACCGATAGCCCAAGCACCGGTAACCGCTGGGACACACTGAACCGAGGTGAGTCAGCAATCCGTCTTCGCCAAATGGTTTTTGACGGTTTTGCCACGTCAAACGAAGTCGACCGTCAACAAGCCACCGCCAACGCCCGGGCCTACTCCCTGATGGGCACCTCCGAGCGCACCGCACTCGACGTCGCCCAGGTGTATCTGGATGTGCTGTCGCGGCGCGAGATGGTGCGCCTGGCCGAAGACAACCTGAGCAACCACGAACGTATTCTGGATCAGATCAAACTGCGCACCAGCCGCGGCGTCGGCCGCCTGGCTGACTTGGACCAGGCCGAGGCACGCCTGGCCCAGGCGCAAAACAACCTGATCACCGAGAAGACCAACCTGGCCGATGCCAGCACCAATTACCTCAGCGTCGTCGGCCAAATGCCCGATGAACTGAGCGCACCGGCGCCGTTCATCGACCTGCTGCCCGCCACGCTGGATGAAGCCCGCACGCAGTTGGTTGAAAGCAGCCCGGTGCTGCGCTCGGCCGAATCGGACGTTGCCGCCGCAGAAAAACAGTACGAGGCCGCAAAGTCGTCCTTCTACCCCCGCTTCGATGCAGAACTCGGACGAACGGCGGATAACAATATCGACGGCACAGCAGGCCATAACAACGAATGGCAGGCTATGCTGCGAATGAACTTCAACCTGTATGCTGGCGGCAGTAACAAGGCAGACCTGGAGTCCAAGTCGTACCTGTCCAACCAGGCGCTGGATATCCGCAACAATGCCTTGCGTCAGCTCAATGAAGAGTTGGGCCTGGCATGGAATGCTCAGGAGAACGCCAACGCCCAGTTGCCGATTGCCCAGCAGTACGTCGATCACAGCAACCGTGTGCGCAGCGCCTACCAACAGCAATTCAGCCTGGGCGAGCGAACCCTGCTCGACTTGCTCGACAGCGAGAATGAAACCTTCACTGCCCAGCGTCGCCTGGTGGAAGTGAAGAACATACAATTGTTTACTCAGTATCGAATCAAGGCGACCATTGGCCAACTGCTCAAGAGTCAGGGTGTCGTAGCCCCGATGGCCACCGTTGTGCAGAACGATCTGAAACCAAGGGTGAGCCTGCCAGGCCTGAACTGAGGCCCACCCTGCCCCACCCACCGCAAGGATGAAGAGAGCGCCGCGTGGAATCCGAAGTCAGTCGAGTCCAACTCAGCCACGATCCACGCAGTCAGCATGACGATCCCTTGCTGGATAGTCTGCTGAGCCTGTGTGTCCTGCACCAGAAACCTGCAAGCCGGGTCATGCTGACCACCGGCCTGCCGCTGCCCGCGCAGCGCCTGAGCCCCGAGCTGCTGCCCCGTGCGGCGGCCAGGGCCGGCCTGCAGGGGCGGCTGCTGCAGCGCAAACTGGAGCAGATCCCCAGTATCGCCATGCCTGCCATGCTGTTGCTCAAGGAAGGCCGCAGCGCCGTCCTGCTGGGCTGGGAGAATGAAGACACCGCACGCCTGCTGCTCAGCGAGAGCGATGGTGGCGAGGTGCACGTCAGCCGCGAAGCGCTGCTCAGTGACTACAGCGGGCGTGTGTTCTTCGCCCAGCCGCAGCACAAGTTCGACGTCAACCACGGCAACCTCATCCCGCGCGCGAAATCCTGGTTCCGCGACACCTTGCTGCGCAGCAAATGGCTGTATATCGACGCCATCGCCGCCAGCCTGGTGATCAACCTGATCGCCTTGGCAGCGCCGCTGTTCGTCATGAACGTGTATGACCGGGTGGTGCCCAACCAGGCGACCTCGACCCTTTGGGTGCTGGCCGTCGGCATCGCCGGGGCCTACTTCTTCGACCTGATCCTCAAGGGCCTGCGCGGCCTCTGCCTGGACTTGGCCGGCAAGAAGACCGACCTGATCATCTCGGCGACCTTGTTCGAACGCATTGTCGGGATGTCGATGAAGTACCGCCCGGCGCGGGTCGGCAGCTTTGCCCAAAACATTCATGAGTTCCAGGGTTTACGCGACTTCCTCGCCTCCTTGACCCTGACCAGCCTGATCGACCTGCCGTTCACGCTGCTGATCCTGATCGTCATCGCCATCATTGGCGGGCACCTGGTGTGGATCCCGATCATCGCCTTCCCGTTGGCCCTGGGCATCGGTTACGCCCTGCAACGGCCGCTGATGGCGACCATGGAGCGGACCATGGCCCTGGCCTCGGAACGCCAGTCGAGCCTGATCGAGACCTTGGCAGGCCTGGATGCGGTCAAGGTCAACAACGCCGAAAGCGAGCGCCAATACATGTGGGAACAGACGCTCGGCACCCTCAGCCGTCTGGAACTGCGCGTGAAGGTGCTGTCGAGCCTGGCGATGAACATCACCCTGCTGATCCAGCAACTGGCTGGCGTGGCGATGATTTGCGTCGGGGTCTACATGATCATCGACGGCAACCTGAGCATGGGTGGCCTGGTCGCCTGTTACATGCTCAGCGGCCGTGCCCTTGGCCCGCTGGGGCAGCTCAATGGTTTGCTGGCCCGCTATCAGCAGGCCAAGGTGACCATGGTTTCCACCGACCACATGATGGAGCTGCCGCAAGAACGCAACTTCGAAGAACGCCCACTGAGCCGCCGGGTGCTGCAGGGCAGCATCGAGTTCCGTGGGGTGGACTTCACCTACCCTAACCAGCAGAACCTGGCCCTAAAAAACATCAACCTGACCATTCGCCCCGGCGAGAAGGTGGGCATCATTGGCCGAAGCGGTTCGGGCAAGAGCTCGTTGGCCAAGCTGATCGTTGGCCTGTATGAATCCGACGGCGGGTCGCTGCTGGTCGATGGCGTGGATATCCGCCAGATCGACGTCAGCGAGCTGCGCCACAATATCGGCTACGTGCCCCAGGACATCCAGCTGATGGCCGGCACCCTGCGCGACAACCTGGTCAGCGGCGCCCGCTACATCGAAGACGAAATGATCCTGCAGGCCGCAGAGCTGGCAGGTGTTCATGAGTTTGCCAGGCTGCACCCTGACGGCTATGAGCTGCAGGTGGGCGAACGTGGCCAGAACCTCTCCGGCGGCCAGCGGCAGAACGTCGCCCTGGGCCGTGCATTGCTGCTCAACCCACAGATCCTGCTGCTCGACGAACCGACCAGCGCCATGGACAACACCGGTGAAGAGCGCCTCAAGCAGCGCCTGCAGGCGGTCATCGAAAACAAAACGGTGCTGCTGGTGACCCACCGCGCCTCGTTGCTGTCGCTGGTGGACCGGCTGATCGTGATCGATCGCGGGCAGATTGTCGCCGATGGCCCGAAAGCCGCGGTCATGGATGCGCTGAAGAAGGGGCAGATCAGTGTTGCATAAGCTCGATATGGGGCAATTCAAGGATGGCCTGCGGCGCTACTTCAAAGGCTCCGACTCGCTTGGCGGGCAGCCACTGCCTGAGGTCAACAAGGCGCTGATCGAGGACGCGCCACGGGTGGTTCGCCTGACCATCTGGGGTGTGATCGCGTTTTTCGTGTTCATGATCGTCTGGGCCAGCGTCGCGCCGATCGATGAGGTCACGCGGGGCGAAGGCAAGGCCATTCCGTCGTCCAAGGTGCAGAAGATCCAGAACCTTGAGGGCGGCATCATCGCCGAGATCTACGCCAAGGAAGGGCAAATCGTCGAAGTCGGCCAGCCCTTGCTGCGCCTGGACGAAACCCGCTTCGCCTCCAACGTCGGTGAAACCGAGGCCGACCGCCTGGCCATGGCGCTGCGGGTCGAACGTCTGAGTGCCGAGGTCGAAGACCGCCCGCTGAAAATCGATGAAGAACTGCGCAAGGCAGCGCCCAGCCAGGCAGCCAACGAAGAGTCGCTGTACCTGAGCCGGCGCCAGCAACTGCAGGACGAAATCGGCGGCCTGCAGCAACAGTTGGTACAGCGCCAGCAAGAGCTGCGCGAGTACACCTCCAAGCGCGCCCAGTACGCCAACAGCCTGCAACTGCTGCGTCAGGAAATCGCCATGTCCGAGCCGCTGGTGGCCCAGGGCGCGATTTCCCAGGTTGAAGTGCTGCGCCTGCGCCGTGCCGAGGTGGAGAACCGTGGCCAGATGGACTCCACCGCGCTGGCCATCCCGCGCGCCGAGGCGGCCATCCGCGAAGTGCAGAGCAAGGTCGAGGAGACCCGTGGCAAGTTCCGCAGCGAGGCGCTGACTCAGCTCAACGAGGCACGCACCGAGCTCAACAAGGCCACTGCCACCAGCAAGGCATTGGATGACCGGGTACACCGCACCATGGTCACCTCGCCGGTACGCGGTATCGTCAAGCAGCTGCTGGTCAACACCATCGGCGGGGTCATCCAGCCGGGTAGCGACATCGTCGAAGTGGTGCCGCTGGACGACACACTGGTCATCGAGGCGAAGATCCTGCCCAAGGACATTGCCTTCCTGCACCCTGGGCAGGAGGCGACCGTCAAGTTCACCGCCTATGACTACACCATCTACGGTGGCCTGAAGGCCAAGCTGGAACAGATCGGTGCCGATACCATCACCGATGAAGACAAAAAGACCACGTACTACCTGATCAAGCTGCGCACCGATCGCAGCCACTTGGGCACCGACGAGAAGCCGCTGCTGATCATCCCTGGGATGGTGGCGACGGTGGATATCATGACCGGCAAGAAGACCATCATGAGCTACTTGCTCAAGCCGATCATGAAGGCGCGTTCGGAAGCCTTGCGCGAGCGTTGAGTCTTACGCAATCCCGGTAGGAGCAGCCTTGTGCTGCGAAGAGGCCAGTGGCAGTACCGAGAATCTTCTGTGCTGCCGCTGGCCTCTTCGCAGCACAAGGCTGCTCCTACCCGGTCAGCGCCAGGGTGCGGGCTCACCCACCAACTGCCCCTGAATACCGCCCACGCCCATTTCCCGCAGCACCAACCTTTCCCCTTCCGTCTCGACCCGTTCAGCAATCAACGGCAGGTCGATGCTGTGCGCCGCGCGCTGTATCGCTTCGATGAACAGGCGCTTGTGTTGTTCATGGTCGATGTTACGGATATAGCTACCGTCGATCTTCAGGTACGCAAGGCCCAGGTGCGCCAGGTTGCCAATCATGCTGAACCGGCCGCCAAAGCGCTGCAGCGCCAGCCCGAAGCCATGCGCGTGCAGGCGCCGGGTCAGCTGTTCGAGGGCTGACTGTTCGGGCAATTGCTCTTCGCCTATCTCGAATGTCAGGCGTGGGCCCAGCGCCGCATGCTGGCTCAACAGCTCGTAGACGCGTTGCAGCGCTTTGGGGTCGGCCAAGGTTGCAGCGGACAGGTTCAGCGCCAGCACCTGATCATGAGTGCGCAGGTGGGCAAGCACCTTTTCCAGCACCAGCAGATCCAGGCGCGGCATCCAGCCAAAGCGCTCCAGCCAAGGCAAGAAGCGCCCGGCCGGCAACGCCTCGCCCTGCTCATCGTGCAAACGCGAGATCACTTTGTGGTGCAGTACCCGTTGCCCTGTGGCGCAGTCCACCACCGGCTGGAAGAACAGTTCGAATTGCCCATTGACGAAGGCCTGGTCGAGCCGCTCATGCCAGGCATGATGGCTATCACCGGCCACCGCGGCCGCACCCTGTTCAAGACACACCCAGCCCGGCGCCGGCTGGTTTTCGGCACGCGCCAGGGCCTCGTCGGCGAGCTTCAGCAATGCCTGCGGCGCATCGCCGGGGGTGAACGGCGCAAGGCCGATGCACGCCACCGGGTCGACATCACTGGCGCCCGTCTCGTGCAGGCTCTGCAGCGTCGCCTCCAGGGCCTGGGCGAGCTGTACCGCCTCTTCATGCACCATGCCCGGCGCCAGCACGGCGAACTCGCCCCCACGGCTGCGCGAGATCAGGTCTTTGGTCTCCGGGTAGCTGGCACAGGTGCGGCGCAGCTGCTCGCCCACTGCCTGCAACAGCTGATCGGTGCGCTGCCCGCCCAGGCGCGCGTTAAGGCCTGCCAAGCCCTGAACCCGCAGCAACAGCAAGTAACCGGCGCGCGCCTCTTCCAGATTGCTGACGCGCGTATTCAGTTGCATCTCGAAATAGCGGCGGTTGGACAAGCCGGTGAGGCTGTCCTGGTAGGACTCTGCACGCAGCCGCTCACTGCGCTCGGCCTGCTCGGTAAACAGTGCCTTGAGCTTCTCGACCATCTGGTTCATTGCCTGCACCACACGGCGCAGCTCAGGGGTGCGCGGCAGGTCTGGCAGGCTGAGGAATTCGCGCCGGGCGATGGCATGGGATTGCTCGACCATGTAATCCAGCGGCCGCAATTGCCGACGCAGCAGCAAGGCGCCGAGCACCGCGCTGGCGGCACCGCACAGCAACAACCAACCCAGGCTGCCCAACGCACTCTGCCAGAGCTTGGCAATGGCGAACATCGGATGGCTGATCACCTCCACCCGCGCCGCCTGCTGCCAGCCACGGCTGACGATGGCATCCCCACCTGCGGCTTCAAGGCCAATGAGGTGGACGAACCAGGCCGGCACACCCCCCGGGTCGGGCTCGGCGTGGCGCTCCACCAGCACGGCATTGGAGCCCAGGTCGACAACCTTGATGCTCGCATAGTAGCCACTGTCGAAGATCGAGCTGACCATCAGTTCGACCATCGCCGGGTCGTCGATATTAGGCGTCAGCGACAGCGCCAAGGCAGTGGCCGCGTCCTGGGCGTGCGAACGCAGCTGGTTGACGTACTGGCTGCGCGAGCTCTCCAGGCTGACCATGAAGCTGCCGCTGAAAGCGACCACCAGGAACAGGCAAATGGCCAACAGCAATTGTTTGAACAGTGACATCTGTGCTCCTTCAGTAAACCGGCTCGGCCGGGAACCCTTCGGCCTGCATTTTCTTCAGCAAATCCTGCCAACGTGACAGGCGCTTGGTATCGCCGACCTTCTTGTTGCCGGCGGCGCCTGTCAGCCACAACCCCTCGCCATTGAAGGCGTACACCGGCAGCAAGTCGGCGCGCTGGCTCGCCGGCTTGATGGCATCCATCAGGCTGTCGAGCACCAACGGCTGAGCCTGTGGGCTGGAATAATAGGTCAGTACCATGTGCGCCCGGTTCTGCCGCAGCGCCTTGACGTAGGTGATGCGCAGCTTCTCGCTGGGGATGCCCATACGTCGCAGACTGAAATACTTGGCAATAGCGTAGTCCTCGCAATCACCGGCCCCCTTGATCAGGGCCTGGACCGGCGTGGCCCAGTAATCGACCTCATGCCACAAGTCGATGTCTTCGACGTAGCGCAATTGCTGGTTGAAGAAGCGATTGACCACTTGCAGCCGTTCCAGCTCACTGCCCTGCTTCTGCGTGGCCATCAGGTTCTGCCAGGCGTCGATACGCCCCTGCCCCGCGCCAAGCGGGCCATACAGCGCCTGCGACTGGCGGCTGATCTGGGAAAAATCCCAATCCGCGTGCAAGCCGCCCAGTAGCAAGCTACCCAGCAGCGCGGCAAGGCCGACACGTCGCACAGCCGTTTTGAACATCCAGGATATCGCCACTGCGAAGACCTGTTCAGACCCGTCGAAAGCAGCGATGGTGCGGCCTGCCCGTGCAAAAAACAATGGCACCCTGCAATCACGCAGCCAATGGTCGGGCCATACTGACTTTATGGCTATCTCCTTCTATGTACCGCTTCCTTTGCCAAGCGACTTCATACACCATAGCCGCGGCCTTGGGTCGGCCGCTCCAGTGCGGTCGACGGTTTGACAAGCCCCCTTGCCTGTTACTAGTGTCATTGGATCCAATTTTTCTTATCGTCGAGGCAGACTCCGCGTGGCCGAGAAAATCAAACTGAGCAACGTGCTGGCTAGCGAACAGCTATCCCCACACATGGCACGTGCTGTTATCGAGGAGCGCCTGCGCAGCGCCATTCTTGATGGTCGTCTGCCGCCAGGTACTGCCGTGCGTCAGCAAGAGCTCGCCACCTTGTTCGGGGTCAGCCGCATGCCCGTGCGCGAGGCCTTGCGCCAGCTCGAAGCGCAATCGCTGCTGAACGTGGAGATGCACAAGGGCGCAGTGGTTGCGCCCTTGATTGGCGAAGACGCGGTGGACACCTACGCCCTGCGTGTTCTGCTCGAGAGCGAGGCCCTGCGCCAGTCCATTCCGTTGCTCGATGCCGATGACATCGCCCGCGCGCGCGGGTATATCCAGCAACTGGAAAACGAAACCCGTCACGCCGAAATCGGCCGCCTCAACCGCCTGTTCCACATGGCGCTGTACAGCAAGGCGCCGAACAAGAAGTTACTGCGCCTGATCGAGAACGAGCTCAACGAAGAAGAGCGCTTTCTGCGCTTCCATCTCTCGTCGATGGGGCTGGGCAAGCTCACCCAGGACGATCACAACGCGCTGGTGGATGCGGCCAGCGACAAGCTGGTGGATGAAGCGGTCGCGGTGCTTGAGCAGCACCTGAACTCAGGGGCGCGTGTTATCAGGCAGTATCTGGATTCACAGCTAGGGCGATAGCGGGTTCTGAGCGGGATAGCCGGTCACCCGACATCAGCCTGTTGCAAAATAGACGGGCTCCGCAAACAATGAGACTAATTATCATTTATGTCCATTGAAGCCAGCGCCCTCCTCCATGCCTTCCAATGACTCCGTGCAAACGCTCTACAGTGACCACCACGGCTGGTTGCATGCCTGGCTGCGTAGCAAGCTGGGTAACGCCGCCGATGCCGCAGACCTGGCCCAGGACACGTTCGTCCGGCTGTTGCAGCGTGGCGAGCAGGTACAGCTCAATACGCCCAGGGCCTTCTTGCGCACCGTGGCACGCGGGCTGGTGATCGATCACTGGCGCCGTGAAGAATTGCACCGGGCTTACCTCGAAGCCTTGGCCCACCTGCCGGAAGCATTGGCACCCTCGGCGGAAACCCGCGAGGTGCTGCTCGAACTGCTGGAGCGTATCGCTCGCATGCTCGATGGACTCAAGCCAAAGGTGCGTCGCGCTTTCCTGCTGGCCCAGTGCGAAGGGCTGAAACACCAGGCGATCGCCGAGCAGATGGGTATCTCGGTGCGCACTGTGGAGCGCTACATTGCTGATGCGCTTTATCATTGCTACCTGCTGCGCTTTGAAGACGAGCAATGACAGCCGCCGCCCCTTCCGCCAAAGCGGTCAAGCAAGCCATTCAGTGGATGCTCAGGCTGCGAGAAAGCGGCAATAGCCTCGTGCTGCTGCAGCAATGCGAGCAGTGGCGCAGCGCACGGCACGAGCACGAACTGGCCTGGCAACGGGTGGTTCACCTGCATCAGGACCTTGACCTGCGCGCCGTCCCCGGCGCGGGGGTTGCCCTACAGACCTTGGAAACCAGCCAGCGGCGCCTGCACCGTCGCCAGGCGCTCAAGTTGCTTGGCTGCGCTGCCATGGCGGGCTCGGCGACATGGCTGGCCAAAGACCTCGATACCGTCAGCGGCTGGACTGCGGACTACGCGACTTCCACGGGCGAACGGCGTAGCTTCCAGCTACCCGATGGCTCGCTGATGCAACTCAACACGCGCAGTGCGGTAGACCTCGCTTTCGACGATCAGCAGCGCTTGCTCCGCCTCAGGCATGGGGAGCTGATGCTTACGTGCAGTGACGCACCTAACCAGGCTCGTCCTCTGCTGGTACAGACGCAAGATGCCCTGCTCGAAGGTTTCGACGGGCGCTTTGTGGTGCGCCAGGAGCGAGATTGCACGCAGGTCAGCGTCAGCCACGGCAACGTGGCGATACACCGGCCGGGGAACGGCCGGGTGCAGTGGATTGCCAGCGGCCAGCACTGGCGCCTGGACGCCCAGGGCGCACAACGCCTGGAGAGCGTGGCCATGGACCCGGCTGCCTGGAGCGAAGGGCTGATCGTTACCCGCGACATGCGCTTGCGCGACTTTCTTGAACAGGTGGGCCGTTATCGCCACGGCTACCTGGGTTGCAGCGATGAGATTGCCAATTTACGCCTGTCAGGTGTGTTCCGCCTCGAGGACCCTGAGCAGCTGCTGCAATTGCTGCCACAAACGCTGCCGGTGAGGCTTCGTCAACGCACGCGCTGGTGGATACGTGTGGAGCAGGTTGCCTGACTTCACCCAAGCGCGGATCTTTTTGGCGGGTTTTGGGTGCCGGTCCGGCTAGGACAGTAAGCATCGTCTTCTGCCCTCCCACCCTTCAACGGACTCTTTCATGCCCAACGCCTCACCACACACACGCCCGTCCAACGAGAATGATTTTCGACCTGTCTTGAATTCAGCCACTCTGCGCAAAGCAGTCCAGGCAGCTGTGTTCGGCACAGCCTTGGGCATGTCCACCCTGCCCCTCCATGCTCTGGCCGCCGAAGCGCCCCAGGTCAGCCAGCAGTACGCGATCCCGGGTGGGGAACTGAACGATGTACTCAACCAGTTTGCCCGCCAGGCGGGGATCACCCTGTCGAGCACGCCGCAGTTGACCAACGGGTTGCAGTCCAATGGCTTGCAAGGGCATTACTCGCCTGATCAGGCCCTGCGCCAACTGCTCAATGGCAGCGGCCTGCAGGCCGTCAGCCAGGGTGGGCACAGCTACGTGCTGCGGGCCCAGCCTGAAGAGGCCGCATTGTCGTTGCCAGACACCGACGTGCGCAGTTTTACCCTGGGTAATGCCCTGGGCAGCATGGACGGCTACAACGCCACGCACAGCCAGGTGGCCACCAAGACCAGCATGCCGTTGGTGGAAACCTCACAGTCGGTTTCGGTGGTCACCCGTCAGCAGATGGACGACCAGGGCTCGCAGACCGTTGCCCAGGCCATGCGCTATACGCCAGGTGTGCTGACCAACCCCTATGGCGCCACGCACCGCTACGACTATGTGGCCATGCGGGGCTTCAACGACGGCTCGGTAGACAACATCTACGTCGATGGCCTGAAATCCATGGGTGACAACGGCACCTACAGCACCATGCAAGTGGACCCGTACTTCCTTGAGCGCATCGACATTCTGAAAGGACCGTCTTCGGTACTCTATGGCCGCAGCTCCCCAGGGGGCCTGGTGGCACTGACCACCAAGAAGCCACTGTTCACGCCATTCCATCAAGTGCAGGCCACAGTCGGCACCCAGGGCCAGCGTGGCATGGGTTTCGACTTCAGCGGCCCGGTCGATGACGACAAACGTATCGCCTATCGCCTGACAGGTTTGGCCGATAGCGCTGATACCCAGTTCGACCACAACAAGGAAGAACGCTACGCCATAGCACCGGCTGTCAGCATCGACTTCACCGAAGACACATCGCTGACGCTTCAGGCATATCTGCAGCATGACCCGAATGGTGGGTACCACGGCGGTAACCCGGCAGACGGCATGCTGCACAAGCGCAACGGGCTGCGTCTGTCAGATCACTTCTTTGAAGGCGAGCCTGGGATCGACAACTACGAGCGCACTCAGCAGTCGTTCAGCTACCAGTTCGAGCACCGCTTCAACGATGTCTTCACCGCCCGGCAGAACTTCCGCTACCAGGACTCTGACGTCTCGATGGACCAGGTGTATTCCGCTGGCTGGGCAGATGCCGACAGCAATATCCTCAACCGCGCCTACACCGGCGGCGACGAGCGCCTGCACTCCTACATCATCGATAACATGCTGCAGGCAGAATTCTTCACCGGTGCGGCCAAGCATACCTTGCTGCTTGGCACCGACTATCAACGCCGCAAAGCCGACGTGGAGTGGCGCTACGGCACGGTCGATGCGCTGGATGCCGGCAACCCTCAATATGGCAATGGCAACCTGCAGGTACTCGGCGAGAATCGCTACCAGCGTCGCCTGCAGCAGACAGGGGTGTATTTGCAGGACCTGGTCGAGCTCGACCAGTGGCGCTTCTCGCTGGGGCTGCGTCAGGACTGGGTCAAAGTTTCTGAGGAAAACCGCGACAGCAATACCAAAGTCAATGACGAGCGCACCAAGTTCACCACCCGAGCAGGCGTGCTCTACTTGTTCGAGAATGGCCTGGCGCCTTATGTCAGCTACTCGGAGTCGTTCAACCCCAATACCGTGTCCGACCAGGATGGCCGCCCACTGGCACCGACCGAGGGCACCCAGTGGGAAGCAGGTATCAAGTACCAGCCGCCAGGCAGTGACAACCTGTTCACCGCCTCGGTGTTCCGCATCGAGCAAGAGAACCTTGCCTCCAAGCAACCGAACGAGGAGTTCTATCGCCCTGTGGGTGAAGTTCGCTCACAGGGGCTGGAGCTGGAGGCCCATGTTCAGCTGACTGATAACCTCAAGCTGTTGGGCGGCTACACCTTTACCGACATCGAGTACGCCAAGACGATGCCGAGCCTGGTGTCGACCCAGTTGGACAACAAGGGTAATTCGCCCACCCAGGCGCCCAAGCAGATGTTTTCGCTGTGGGCCGACTACAACTTCCGGCAGGGGGCGTTGGACGGCCTGCGACTGGGCGGCGGGATGCGCTATGTGGGGTATAGCTGGGTTGATGCGGAAAACAGCATGAAGGTGCCCTCCTACACGCTGTTTGACGCTTCGATCGGGTATGACCTGGGCAAGGTCGGCCTCACCGGGGTGGATGTGCGCCTGAATGCTAACAACCTGACCAACGAAAGCTACATCACCTCATGTGCCAGCCTGAACTACTGCTACATGGGTGAAGAGCGAAACGTAAGCGCTACGGTCAGCTATCAATTCTGACCAGAAAAGACAAAGCCCCTGTCTGCATCGCAGACAGGGGCTTTGGGTTTGAATCTTGACGATGACCTACTCTCACATGGGGAAACCCCACACTACCATCGGCGATGCATCGTTTCACTGCTGAGTTCGGGATGGGATCAGGTGGTTCCAATGCTCTATGGTCGTCAAGAAATTCTGTGTGCTGGCCCGTCCTCAAGACGTGCCGGCGAATTTCTATGGCTTCTACTTAAAGACAAAACCCCTACCTGCTTGCGCAGATAGAGGTTTTGCGAAATGAATCTTG
>NZ_BNTL01000049.1:0-1971 GCF_022179005.1 Pseudomonas sp. PAGU 2196
CGGCACCCAAGCGCAAACCTTACAAGCTGGTGGCCATTGGTACGTCCACGGGCGGCCCGGTGGCGCTGCAGCGGGTGCTGACGCAACTGCCCGCCAACTTCCCGGCGCCGATCGTGCTGATCCAGCACATGCCAGCGGCCTTCACCAAGGCGTTTGCCGAACGCCTGGACAAGCTGTGCAAGATCAGCGTGAAGGAAGCCGAGGACGGTGACCTGTTGCGCCCAGGCCTGGCGCTGCTGGCCCCGGGTGGCAAGCAGATGATGATCGACGGCCGTGGCACGGTGAAGATCCTGCCGGGTGACGAGCGCCTGAACTACAAGCCGTGCGTGGACATCACCTTCGGCTCGGCGGCCAAGTCGTACGGCGACAAAGTGCTGTCGGTGGTGCTCACCGGCATGGGCGCCGACGGCCGTGAAGGCGCGCGCCTGCTCAAGCAGGGCGGCAGTACCGTGTGGGCCCAGGATGAAGCCAGCTGCGTGATCTATGGCATGCCCATGGCCATCGTCAAGGCCAACCTGGCCGACGCGGTGTACAGCCTGGACGAGATCGGCAAGCACCTGGTCGAGGCCTGCGTCTGATGGACGTGCTAAGCCTGATCGGCCTGATCCTGGCGTTTGTCGCGATTGTCGGCGGCAACTTCCTCGAAGGCGGGCATGTCGGTGCGCTGATCAATGGCCCGGCGGGCTTGATCGTGCTGGGCGGCACCTTGGCGGCGGCGCTGTTGCAGTCGCCGCTGTCGGCCTTCAAGCGTGCCTTGCAGATTTTGCGCTGGATCCTGTTCCCGCCCCGGGTCGACCTGGCGGGCGGTATCGACCGGGTGGTGAACTGGAGCCTGACGGCGCGCAAAGAGGGCCTGCTGGGCCTGGAAGGGGTGGCCGACGCCGAGCCCGACCCTTATGCGCGCAAGGGCCTGCAGTTGCTGGTCGACGGTGCCGAGCCAGAAGCCATCCGCAGCATTCTCGAAGTCGACTTCCTGACCCAGGAGGGCCGTGACATCCAGGCCGCCAAGGTGTTCGAGAGCATGGGCGGCTACGCCCCGACCATCGGCATCATCGGCGCGGTCATGGGCCTGATCCATGTGATGGGCAACCTGGCCGACCCGTCGCAGCTGGGTAACGGCATCGCCGTGGCGTTCGTCGCCACCATCTACGGCGTGGCCAGCGCCAATCTGATCCTGTTGCCGATCGCCAACAAGCTCAAGGCTATCGTCATGCGCCAGTCGCGCTACCGCGAGATGCTGCTTGAGGGCCTGCTGTCGATTGCCGAGGGTGAAAACCCGCGCTCGATTGAGCTGAAGCTGCAAGGCTTCATGGAGTAACCATGCGCCGCCGTCGTCATACCGAGGAACACGAGAATCACGAGCGCTGGCTGGTGTCATACGCCGACTTCATCACCTTGCTGTTCGCGTTTTTCGTGGTCATGTACTCGATTTCCTCGATCAACGAGGGCAAGTACAAGGTCATTTCGCAGGCCTTGCTCGGGGTGTTCAACGACCCCGAGCGGAGCATGAAGCCGATCCCCATCGGTGATGAGCAGCCGCTGAGCGTGCGCCCGGCCGAGCCTTTGGTCAGGGACAGCGAGCAGACCGAAGCGGGCCTGGCGCAGACCAACGTCGACCCCCTGAAGACCATCAGCGACGACGTGCGCGACGCCTTTGGCGACCTGATCAAGACCGACCAGATGACCGTGCGCGGCAATGAGCTGTGGATAGAGATCGAGCTCAGTTCCTCGCTGCTGTTCGGCAGCGGTGATGCCATGCCCAGCGACAAGGCCTTCGACATCATCGAAAAAGTGGCGAACATCCTCAAGCCGTTCGCCAACCCGGTGCATGTCGAAGGCTTTACCGACAACCTGCCGATTCGTACCGCGCAGTACCCGACCAACTGGGAACTGTCGTCGGCGCGGGCGGCCAGCATCGTCCGCCTGCTGGCCATGGAAGGGGTCAACCCGGCGCGCATGGCCTCGGTGGGC
>NZ_BNTL01000049.1:2004-2214 GCF_022179005.1 Pseudomonas sp. PAGU 2196
TGCGCGCAACCGCCGCGTGGTGCTGGTGATTTCGCGCAACCTCGAAGTGCGCCGCAGCCTGACCGGTACAGGTAGCGCCAATGCCACGCCGGATGCGGCGTTGCGCCGTGCTGGCACACAAAGTGCACCGGCAACAGCGAGTCACTAACTCGTCAATTCTCCGTCACTGCGTGTCGTCTTGCTTGTTGAGCGCGGTACCTGTGGGAGCGG
>NZ_BNTL01000049.1:2368-2665 GCF_022179005.1 Pseudomonas sp. PAGU 2196
CAAGCCCGCTCCCACAAGGGTGGGCGCTAAATTTATGAGTCAAGAGTTGTCCTATGAGAGTCTGGGCAGTAGCCAATCAAAAAGGTGGCGTCGGCAAGACCACCACGACCATCGCCCTGGCTGGCCTGCTGGCTGAGGCGGGCAAGCGCGTGGTCGTCGTCGACCTCGACCCGCATGGGTCGATGACCAGTTATTTCGGGCACAACCCCGATGCGCTGGAACACAGCTGCTATGACCTGTTCCTGCACCAGGGCAGCGTGCCCGAGGGCTTGCCGGGGCAATTGCTGCTGCCGACGA
>NZ_BNTL01000050.1:0-40424 GCF_022179005.1 Pseudomonas sp. PAGU 2196
ACATTTGTTTCGGGCCAGTCATGTCTGTGAAGGCGGCGCGCGACCGCCTTGTGTGTTCGACACGATAGCGCGCCATGCACCTGTAGAAGCAGCCTTGTGCTGCGAAGCGCCGCGCGGGCGGCGCTCGATCTCGACAGCGCCGCAAACCTCAACCCGATCACCTCAAACCATCATCTCAATCCTTGATCAACCCCCGTAACGCCGCCTTGGCCTCAGGCGTACGCAGGCATTCGATAAACAACTGGCTCTCCCGCTCCACAGTGGCCTCCAGCTCCGCGCGCCCTCCATCCTTGAGCAGGCGCTTGCTAATACGCAGCGCCTCTTGCGGGTAACTTTGCAGCCGCCGCGCCAGTTGCCGGGCGGCCGCCATGCACTGTTGGCCATCTTCATGCAGCTCACTGGCCAAGCCCCAGGCTACCGCCTGCTCACCCTCAAGCAACGCGTTGCCCATCAGCAAGCGGGCGGCGCGGGCGTGCCCGAGCATGCGCGGCAGCAGCAGGCTGGAGCCGAACTCCGGGCATACCCCCAACGGCGCAAACGGCATGCGCAGCTTGGCCGTGCGGCTGACCAGCACCTGGTCGCAATGCAGCAGCAGGGTGGCGCCGATGCCGATCGCCGCGCCACTGACGGCAGCGATCAGGGGTTTATCCAGGCCCATCACAATGCGCATCAGGCGGAACACCGGGCTGTCCCTGTCGCTGGGCGGGTTGTCGAGGAAATCGCGCAGGTCATTGCCGGCGCTGAAGCAGTGGGGGCCGCCCGTGATCAGCACCGCATCAACGTGCGGGTCTTCGCCCGCCGCCAGCAGCAGGTCGCCAAACTGGCGGTACATGGCGATGTTCAGGGCATTGAGCTTGTCGGGGCGGTTGAAGGTCAGGGTCAGCAGGCCCTGGTCCAGGTCGCGTGTGATCAGGTCGTTCATGGCAGCCGCTTTTGTTGTTGTGGTCAGGCCCGGCAACAGGGTGCACACCGGGCATTGGCCAGTAGGGTTTATCATGGCGCTCGGCTTGCTGTACAGTCGTTCAGCCCAGTCTACTGCCCGAGAATCGCCGATGAGCCAGGAAGCCCGCTACCACCGCATGCTGCCGGAATTGCGCAAAGCCAACCTGGTCGAGGCGACCTTGGTGTGCCTTAAGCGACATGGTTTTCAGGGGGCTTCGATCCGCAAGATTTCCGCCGAGGCGGGGGTTTCGGTGGGGTTGATCAGCCACCATTACGCGGGCAAGGACGAACTGGTGGCCGAAGCTTACATGGCGGTCACCGGGCGGGTCATGGGCCTGCTGCGCGAAGCCATGGCCCAGGCCGCGCCCACGGCCCGCGAACGGCTGTCGGCGTTCTTCCGTGCCTCGTTTTGCGCCGAACTGCTCGACCCGCAACTGCTCGATGCCTGGCTGGCGTTCTGGGGCGCGGTGAAGACCGCCGATGCGATCAACCAGGTGCACGACCATTCCTACGGTGAGTACCGCAACGAGTTGAGCCGGCTGCTCGCCACGCTGGCGGTGGAAGAGGGCTGGCAGGGCTTTGACGCCGACCTGGCGGCGATCAGCCTGAGCGCGTTGCTCGATGGCTTGTGGCTGGAGTCGGGCCTCAACCCGGGCACCTTTACGCCGGCCCAGGGCGTGCAGATCTGCGAGGCCTGGGTGGATGGTTTGCAGGCCGGTGGTCGGCAACGCTTCAGCCTGCCCAAGGGCTGTTGATCGCCTGTTCAGTAACGAGTAGGCTGCTGTCGCGAGTGTGTAGAACAAACCAATAAAAAAAGAGACTTCACGCAATGACGCCTCGGGTATTGATCGTCGATGACGATCCGCTTATTCGTGACTTGCTACAGGCCTATCTGTCCCAGGAAGGCTATGACGTGCACTGCGCCGACACCGCAGAAAAGGCCGAGGCATTGCTCGGCAGCCAGGACGTCGACTTGGTGCTGCTGGACATTCGCCTGCCCGGCAAGGACGGCCTGACCCTGACCCGCGAGCTGCGGGTGCGCTCGGAAGTCGGCATCATCCTCATCACCGGGCGCAATGACGACATCGACCGCATCGTCGGCCTGGAGTGCGGCGCCGACGACTACATCATGAAACCGCTCAACCCCCGCGAGCTGGTGTCCCGCGCCAAGAACCTGATTCGCCGCGTACGCCATGCCCGCGAGGTGCACCCGGCGCCCGCCTGCGCGCACTCGCTCAAGCAATTTGCCGACTGGGCACTGGACACTGACCGTCGACGCCTGATCGACCCGCGTGGCGGGCAAACGCTGCTGACCCATGGCGAGTTCCAACTGCTCAGCGTCTTCCTGCGCAACAGCGGCCACACCCTGAGCCGCGACCAGTTGATGGACCAGATCCGCAACCGTGAGTGGGTACCCAACGACCGCTCCATCGACGTGCTGGTCGGCCGCCTGCGCCGCAAGCTGCATGACGACCCGGCCGAGCCGCAGCTGATCATCACCATTCATGGCACCGGCTACCTGTTCACCGCCAGCGTGGCCGCGTGAGCACCCTGCGCCGCCTGCTGGCGCTGGCGTTGCTGGTACCAGGCTTGCCAGCAGCGGCGGCTGATCCGGTGCGCTACTGCGACTACCCCGTGTACCCGCCGATTTCCTGGAGCGATGGCCACCAGGTGCGCGGCCTGGCGCCGACGGTGGTGCGGGAGCTGTTTGCGCGCATGGGCCGAGAGGTGCAAACCGTGGTGCTGGGCAATTGGAAGCGCTGCCTGATGGACGCTGCCGCCGGGCGGGTGGACGTGGTGCTCGCCTACGACAGCGACCAACGTGACCAAGGCATGCGTTTTTCGTCGGTACCGGTGATACGTGAAGAGGTGGCGGTGTTTTTCAATCGCCGCCGGCCCGTGCAGTTTCAGCACCTGGAAGACTTGGCCGGGTACCGTGGCGGCTTGCTCTACGGTGAAAGCTACGGCGCCGACTTCGACCGTTTTGTCGCGCGCCACCAGAACATCGAGCGGGTGTCGTCCAGCCAGCAGAACTTCGGCAAGCTGATCCGTGGGCGCATCGACTTCGTGATCCAGGAGCGGCGTACCGGCGAGCTGTTCATCGAGCACCTGCCCGGCGCCGAAGACATCGGCGCCTTGCCGGCCGCGCTGAGCGTGGACTACCTGCGCGTGGCGGTATCGCGCCAGTCCTCCCTGAGCCAGCACATGGACGAGATCGACCACCAGTTGCGGCGCATGCACGAAGCTGGCGAGATCGACCGCTGGCTGGAGCAGAGCGAAGTGACCTACCGCGACATGATCAACCTGCCGGCGGATGCCCGATGATCCGCCTGCGCACCGACGGCCTGTTGCGCCGCCTGCTGCTGTTTATCCTGCTGTTCAGCCTGTGCTTCACGGTGCTGGCCAGTTCCGTGCAGCTGTATTTCGAGTACCGCCGCGAGATGCGCGACATCGAGGCGCGCATGGCGTTGATCCGCGCGGGTTACCTGGCCAGCTTGGAGCGCAGCTTGTGGGACCTCGACGAAGCGCAACTGGATGTTCAATTGCGTGGCCTGGTGGACTTTTCAGATGTGGCGCGGGTACGCCTGCTCAGCGATGACTTCACCCTGTTGCGCGGTGAAGCCGAGCCTAAGGGGCCACTGCGCATCGAGCGTTTTCCGCTGGATTACCAGCCACCGTCGGGGCCGGCACGGCACCTTGGCGAGCTGGAGGTGAGCATCGACCTGGGCGCGGTGCACCGGCGGCTGTATGCCACGGGCCTGGCCAGCCTGTTGTGGATGGGGGTGTTTCTGTGTGGCCTGGCGGTCGCGTTGTCTGGCTTGTTCTACCGCTTGGTGACGCGCCATTTGCAAGTCATGGCCGAGTTTGCCCGGCGTATCGGGGCCGGGCACTGGCAGGAGCCGCTGCGGCTGGATCGCCGCCGTTCGGCGCATGCCGATGAAATCGACACCGTGGCACATGCACTGGACGACATGCGCCGGGCCATCCTCAGCGACATCGAGCGCCGCGAGCTCGACCGCGTGGCCCTGCAGGACAAGCGTGACGAGCTGCAGGCCATGGTCGAGCGGCGTACCGCGAGCCTAGCCCGGGCCAAGGATGAGGCCGAAGCTGCCAACCTGGCCAAGTCACGCTTCTTGGCGACCATGAGCCATGAGCTGCGCACGCCGCTCAATGGCATCCTCGGCATGGCCGAACTGCTCCGTGGCGCCAGGCTCGATGCGCTCGACCGGCAACGCCTACAGGCTTTGTACAAGGCGGGCGAAGGGCTGTTGGCCATTCTTAACGAGGTGCTTTGCTTTGCCCGTCTCGAAGAGGGCGAGAGCCAGGCCGAAATGCTCGGTTTCTCACTGCGCCAGTTGTGCACGGAGGTGCTGGCATTGCTCGAACCGATGGCCTTGGAACGCGGCGACACCCTGCACGTGAAGGTCGATGAGCAACTGGCGGCGCATCAGCATGGCGCCGAGCAGTACCTGCGCCAGGTACTGAGCAACCTGCTGGCCAACGCCATCAAGTTCACCGCGCACGGCCAGGTCGAACTCAGGGTGCAGGTGCTGGCCAGCGATCAGAACGGGCAGCGCCTGCGCGTGTCGGTCAGTGACAATGGCATTGGCATCGAACCGGCCATGCAGGCGAAGATTTTTGACCGCTTCGTGCAGGCCAGCGAAGCGGTGGCCCGGCGCTATGGTGGCACTGGCCTGGGCCTGGCGATCTGCAAGCACCTGGTGGAAAAACTTGGCGGCCGCATCGGCCTGAACAGCGTGCCGGGGCAGGGCAGTTGCTTCTGGTTCGAGCTCGACATGGCGCGTGGGCAGCCTGCCGTTGCCCATGAGCCGGCCTGCTCGGCGTGGGCCAGCCTGAGTATCCTGGTGGTCGAGGACGTGGCGTTGAACCGTGAGGTGGCGGGTGGTTTGCTGGTGCGCGATGGCCACCAGGTGTGCTTTGCCGAGGATGCCGAGCAAGCCCTGCAAGCCTGTGCCCAGCAGCGCTTCGACCTGATCCTGCTGGATGTGCACCTGCCCGGTTTGAGCGGGATCGAGTTGTGCCGGCGCATCCGCGCCACCCCAGGGCCAAACCGTGGCAGCCGGATCCTGGCGCTGACTGCCGGGGTGCAACCGGCGCAAGTCCCCGATTACCTGGAGGCAGGCATGCAGGGGGTGCTGGCCAAACCGCTGCGCCTGGAGCACCTGCGCCAGGCCCTGGCCGAGGTTGCGCCTGCCCCGGTGGCTGCACCTGGCTCGGGCATGGACTGGTCACTGCTGCAAACCCACCGCAGCTTGCTGGGCGAGCAGAAGTTGCAGGCGCTGCTGGCAGTGCTGCGCCAATCGATCGAGCAGCACGCCACGGCGCTGGCCGAAGCCTTGCAGGCACGCGACTGCGCTGCAGTGTCGCACCTGGCGCACCGCCTGGCGGGCAGTTGCGATTCCCTCGGCTTTGCTGGCCTGGCTGGCGTGTTGCGCCGCCTCGAAGACGCCGCCCAAGGCCAAGATGAACAGGCGCTGCTGGCGCTCAGCGAGCCACTAGCGGCACAGCTGGAACAGGCCCGCGCCACCCTGAAACAGTTGATCCAGAGCTGACGTACAAAAAACTTACGACTTTTTACATCTTTGATCGGTTCGTACAACGGCACCTTACATCCGTTTCCAATAATCGATGGCAACCGTGTTGCACGCGGTCCATGAGGCTTATTGGAGATAACAATAATGACATGCCGTAGCGCTCAGCCCCTCCTTGAACGATCGTTTTGCACCCCCTGCTACAGCGGGGTGAACCATGACTGACACCCATGAAGGCAAAATCCAACTGACCCGCGCGCTGAAAAGCCGGCACATCTTCATGCTGTCGCTGGGCGGCGTGATCGGCACCGGCCTGTTCATGGGCTCGGGCGTCACCATCAACCAGGGCGGGCCGGTGGGGGCGATCCTGGCCTACCTGGTGGCGGGGCTGTTGATGTACCTGGTGATGGTCTGCCTGGGCGAGCTGTCGGTGCAGATGCCGGTTTCTGGTTCGTTCCAGGCCCATGCCACCAAGTTCATCGGCCCAGCCACGGGCTTCATGATTGGCTGGGTGTACTGGATGAGTTGGGCCACCACGGTGGGCCTGGAGTTCACCGCTGCGGGCATGCTGATGACCCGCTGGTTCCCCGAGGTGCCAATCTGGTATTGGTCGGCGTTGTTCGTGGTTGTGCTGTTCGGCCTCAATGCCCTGGCTACACGGGCCTTTGGCGAAGCGGAGTACTGGTTCTCGGGGATCAAGGTGGCGACCATCCTCGGCTTTATCGTGGTCGGCCTGCTGGTGATCTTCGGCGCCATCCCGCTGAACAACGGGGCGCCGGCACCGATGCTGAACAACCTGGTGGGCGAGTCGCTGTTCCCCCATGGCCTGTCGGCGGTGTTCGCGGTGATGATGACCGTGGTGTATGCCTTCCAGGGCTGTGAAATCATGGGCGTGGCGGCCGGTGAGACCGAGCACCCGGAAAAGAGCATCCCCCGGGCCGTGCGCAACGTGGTGTTCCGCGTGCTGATCTTTTATGTGCTGGCGATTGCCGTGCTGTCGGCCATCGTGCCGTTCGAGCAGGCCGGGTTGATGGAAAGCCCGTTCGTGCAGGTGTTCGACATGGTCGGCATTCCCTATGCGGCCGACCTGATGAACTTCGTCATCCTCACCGCCATCCTGTCGGTGGGTAACTCCGGGCTGTATGCCTCCACGCGCATCCTCTGGGCCATGTCCAAGAGCGGCATGGCACCCAAGAGCCTGTCGCCGCTGAGCAAGCGCGGCGTGCCACTGCGTGCTCTGAGCATCACCCTGTGCTTTGCCCTGGTGTCGCTGATGACCAGCTTCGTGGCTGCCGACACCTTGTTCATGGTGTTGATGGCCGTGAGCGGCATGTCCGGCACTGTGACCTGGATCGTCATCGCCCTGGCGCAGTACCGGTTCCGCAAGGCGTACCTGCGTGATGGCGGGCAACTGCAGGACCTCAAGTACAAGGCGCCGCTGTACCCCTTGGTGCCGCTGCTGTGCATCACCCTGTGCTGTTCGCTGTTCGTGTTTCTGGCCATCGATGAGACCCAGCGGCCGTCGTTGTACTGGGGCTTTGGTTTCATTGCCCTGTGCTATGCGGCGTATTACGGGGTGAACCGCCGGCGGCAAGGGGCCTTTGCGCCGAGCGCGCCTGGCGTTTGACGCCGCTTGTTGGGGGCAGCTTTCTGCTGCGAAGAGGCCGGTGCAGGCATCGACATTGTTTTGAGCCTGCACTGGCCTCTTCGCAGCACAAGGCTGCTTCTACAAGGGAAGCGCCAGGGTTGTGATCCGAGTTGTGCAAAGTTGTAACAACCCATCCCGCCTTGTTGAACACTCGTTTAGTATCACCTTCATCACGTCCTCCACCCCAATAACAACAGCGAGGCCTCCCATGACCACCCCGTCATCGTCAGTGTTGAGCAAGGTCGAAGCCGGCGTTGCCTGGCTCACCCTCAACCGCCCCGAGCAGCGCAACGCACTGGACATTCCCACCCTCAAGCAACTGCATGCCCTGCTCGACACCTGCAACAGCGACCCCGCCGTCCGTGTGGTGGTGCTGACCGGCAGCGGGCGCAGCTTCTGTGCCGGCGCCGACCTGGCGGAATGGGCCGAGGCTGAGGCCCGTGGGGCACTGGAAAGCTACGGCTGGACCGAGACCGCCCACGCCCTGATGCTGCGCCTGCACAGCCTCGACAAACCGACCCTGGCCGCCATCAACGGCACCGCCGTCGGCGGCGGCATGGACCTGAGCCTGTGCTGTGACCTGCGCATCGCTGCTGCCTCGGCACGCTTCAAAGCCGGATACACCAGCATGGCCTACAGCCCCGATGCCGGCGCCAGCTGGCACTTGCCACGGCTGATTGGCAGCGAGCAGGCCAAACGCCTGTTGTTCCTCGACGAACTGTGGGGCGCCGAACGGGCCTTGGCGGCAGGGCTGGTGAGCGAGGTCTGCGCCGACGAGCAATTGCCTGCGGTGGCCGCTGAACTGGCGGGCCGCCTGGCCAACGGCCCGACCTTCGCCTACGCGCAGGCCAAGCGGCTGATCCGCGAAGGCGCCCAGCGCACCCTGGCCGAGCAACTCGAAGCCGAGCGCCAGGCCGGTTTGCTATGCGGGCGCAGCCAGGACGGCGCCGAGGCGCTCAAGGCCTCGGTAGAACGGCGCCCAGCACACTTCGTCGGCCAATAACCCGTTACCTCTTCAGGACCTTCGCAGATGAATTTCCAACTGACCCAAGAACAAGAAATGTTGGTGGATGCGGTACGCAGCTTCGTGGCCAAGGAACTGCTGCCCCATGAAGAAGCGGTAGACCGTGCCGACGCGGTATCGCCGGAACTGGCTGCGCAGATCCGCGGCAAGGCCATCGCCGCCGGGTTCTATGCCTTCAACATGCCTGAAGAAGTCGGCGGCGGTGGCCTCGATTACCTGTCCCAAGCGCTGATCGAGCGCGAGTTGTCCAAGGTTTCCTGGGCGCTGCACGTGTTTGTCGCACGTCCGTCGAAGATCCTCATGGCCTGCAAGGACCAGCAGATCACCGACTACCTGCTGCCGTGCGTGCAGGGCGAAAAGACCGATTGCTTCGCCCTTACCGAGCCTGGCGCGGGTTCTGACGCCAACGCCATCAAGACCCGCGCCGTGCGCCAGGGCGATGACTTCGTGATCAACGGCAGCAAACACTTCATCAGCCACGCCGGGCATGCCGACTTCGCCATCGTCTTCGCGGTGACCGACACCTACGAGCACAACGGGCGCAAACGCAATGCGGTCACCGCCTTGCTGGTCGACCGGGACACCCCCGGCATGATCATCCGCCGCGGGCCCAAGTGCGTGAGTAACCGCGGCTACCACACCTACGAGCTGTTCTTCGACGACTGCCGGGTGCCAGCCAGCAACGTGCTGGGCGAAGTCGGCAAAGGCTGGGAGGTGGCCAACGCCTGGCTTACCGCTGGCCGGGTGATGGTCGCCGCCAACTGCGTCGGCCAGGCCCAGCGAGCACTGGACGCATCGCTGCAGTGGGCCGCTGACCGCAAGCAATTTGGCCAGCCCATCGGCAGCTACCAGGGTGTGTCGTTCAAGCTGGCGGACATGGCCACGCAGATCCGCGCCGCCGAACTGCTCACCCTGCACACCGCCTGGAAGATGGACCAGGGCAGCATGACCGATGGCGAGGCGGGCATGGCCAAGCTGTTTGCCAGCGAAGTGCTGGGCAAGGTCGCTGACGAAGCCGTGCAGATTTTTGGCGGCATGGGCCTGATGGATGAGGGGCCGGTCGAGCGCATCTGGCGCAACGCCCGCATCGAGCGGATCTGGGAGGGCACGTCGGAAATCCAGCGGCACATCATTTCCCGTGAGCTGCTGCGCCCGTTGCTGCGCTGATCGACCTGGAGACTCAGCATGTCGCATTCCAATCGTGACAACCTCAAGCGCCTGCTGGCCCCACGGCACCTGGCCTTCGTGGGCGGGCGTAGCATGGCCCGTGCCCTCAAGCGCTGTGCCGAAGGTGGCTTTGCCGGCCCGCTGTGGCTGGTCAACCCGCAACACGCGAGCCTGGAGGGCATCCCCTGCGTGGCGCGGGTGGCAGACCTACCATGCGCCCCAGACGCGGTGTTCATCGCCACCCACCGTGAACTGACCCTGCAGTGTGTCGCGGAACTGGCCGCCATCGGTGCCGGTGGCGCCATCTGCTACGCCTCAGGCTTCGCCGAAAGCGGTGAACAAGGCCGCCTGTTGCAGCAGCGCCTGCTTGAGGCCGCCGGCAGCATGGCCTTGCTTGGTCCCAACTGTTATGGCCTGCTCGACTACTTGCACGGCGCGGCCCTGTGGCCGGTGGCCCATGGCGGCAAGCAGGTGGAGCAGGGCGTGGCGATCCTGACCCAGAGCGGCAATTTTGCCTACAACCTGTCCATGAGCGACCGCTCGCTGCCGGTGGCCTACATGGCATCGGTCGGCAACCAGGCGCAGTTGGGCGTGGCCGAGTTGATGGACGTGCTGCTCGACGACCCACGGGTGACTGCTATCGGCTTGCACCTTGAGGGCCTGAAAAACGTGCCGGGCTTTGCCCGTGCCGCCTACAAGGCACTGCAACAGGGCACCCCGATCATTGCCCTGAAAACCGGCGTGTCGCAGATCGGCGCTGAACTGGCGCTCAGCCACACCAGTTCGCTGTCAGGCTCCGATGCCCTGTACGACAGCCTGTTCCAGCGCCTGGGTGTGATCCGCGTGAGTGGCCCGGTGAGCTTCGTCGAGACCCTCAAGGCTGCCGCCTGTGGCCGTTTGCCGGCCGGCGACCGGCTGATCGCCCTGGCCTGTTCGGGCGGCGATGCGGGCTTGATTGCCGACTACGCCGAGCGCAACCAGTTGCGCTTGCCCGCGCTGGCGCCAGGGCAGGTGCGGGCACTGGCCCAGGTACTTCCGGCCTACGCCAACCTGGTCAATCCGCTGGACTTCACAACAGCGATCTGGGGCGATGAAGTGGCCCTGCAACAGATGCTCGACAGCACCCTGGGCGCTGACACCGATGCCGCCATGCTGGTGCTCGACTACCCCGCAGCGTTCACCGGTGAGCGCAAGGAATGCGACCTGTTGCTGGCGCTTTACTGCGACGCCCTGGCGCGCCACGGCAAGATCGGCTTCGTCACCTCGGCGTTCCCCGAGCTGTTGCCAGCCTCGGCCCGTGAGCGCCTGCATGCCCATGGCATCGCCGCGCTGCAAGGCGTAGAAGATGGCCTGGCAGCGTGGGGGCGGATCGTGGCCTATCAGCGCAACCGCCAGCGGCTGCTGGAACAGGGCGAGGCGGCGCAGGTGCCGCTGTGCCCACGGCCCCTCGCAGGTGAAAGCCGCCTGCTGGACGAATGGCAGTCCAAGCAGGCCCTGAGTGCGTTTGGCCTGCCGGTGCCAGGCGGGGTGCTGAGTACCCCGGAGCACGCGCTAAACGATGCCACCCGCGTTGGCTACCCGCTGGTGCTCAAGGCGGTCAGTGCGCAGTTGCCGCACAAGACCGAAGCCGGTGCGGTGGCGTTGAACCTGCGTGATGGCGCAGCGCTGCAGGCCGCCCTGGCGCAGATGCGCCAGCGCATCGACGCCTATGCGCCGGGGGTGGCGTTCGACCAGGTCTTGCTCGAACCCATGGCGCCGCCGCCCTTGGCCGAGTTGATCGTCGGCATCAAGCGTGAAAACGACTTTGCCCTGGCCTTGGTGATCGGGGCGGGCGGTGTGCTGGTGGAGCTGCTCAAAGACAGCGTCAGCCTGTTGCTGCCCACCACCGACAGCGCCATTCGCGCAGCACTGCTTGGCCTGCGCAGCGCCAGCCTGCTGCAGGGTTTTCGGGGTCGCCCGGCTGCCGACCTGGATGCCCTGGTGGCGGCGATCCGCGCGGTGGCCGACTACGCCTGCGAAAACGCCGGGCAGCTGCTGGAACTGGATGTGAACCCATTGATGGTCGGTGCCCACGGCACCACCGCGGTCGATGCGCTGATCCGCCTCGGCCAGCCCCAAGGAGATCAGCATGAATGAGCACTCGATGACCGCCGGCCAGGCGCTGGTACGGCTGCTGGCCAACTATGGGGTGGATACCGTGTTCGGCATCCCAGGGGTGCATACCCTGGAGCTGTACCGCGGCTTGCCCGGCAGTGGCATCCGCCATGTGCTGACGCGGCATGAGCAGGGCGCGGGCTTCATGGCCGATGGTTACGCCCGGGTCAGCGGCAGGCCGGGCGTGTGTTTTGTCATCACCGGCCCAGGCGTGACCAATGCCGCCACTGCCATCGGCCAGGCCTATGCCGACTCGATCCCGTTGCTGGTGATATCCAGCGTCAACCACACCGCCAGCCTGGGCAAAGGTTGGGGCTGCCTGCACGAAACCCAGGACCAGCGCGCCATGACCGCGCCGATCACGGCGTTCTCCGCCCTGGCACTGAGCGCTGAAGACCTGCCCGAGCTGATTGCCCGTGCCTGGGCGGTGTTCGACAGCGAACGCCCGCGCCCGGTGCACATCTCGGTCCCGCTGGACGTGCTGGCCGCGCCGGTTGCCCGCGACTGGAGCGACGCGGTGGTACGTCGCCCTGGGCGCGGCCAGCCCGACCGGGGCACGCTGGAGCAGGCCGCGCTGAAACTGGCCGCAGCGAAACGGCCAATGATCATCGCCGGCGGTGGCGCACTGCAGGCCGCTGCGCAACTCGAACAGTTGAGCACTCGCTTGGCAGCGCCGCTGTTCACCAGCGTCGCCGGCAAGGGCCTGCTGCCGCCTGGGGCGCCATTGAATGCGGGTTCTAGCCTGTGCGTCACGCCGGGCTGGCAGATGATCAGCGAAGCCGATGTGGTGTTGGCGGTGGGTACCGAAATGGCCGATACCGACTTCTGGCGCGAGCGCCTGCCGCTCACGGGTGAGTTGCTGCGAGTCGACATCGACCCACGCAAGTTCAACGATTTTTACCCGTGCGCGGTGGCCTTGCACGGCGATGCTCGACAGACCCTCGACGGTTTGCTGGCGCACCTGTCCGAGGTCGAGCGCGACCCTTGCCAGGCCATCGAAGCGGTGGCCGGCCTGCGCCAGGCCATTCGCACCGGGCACGCACCGTTGCAGGCCATCCACCAGGCCATTCTCGACCGCATCGACGCGGTGCTGCCAGACGACGCCTTCATCAGCAGCGACATGACCCAACTGGCCTACACCGGCAACTACGCCTTTGCCAGCCGGGCGCCGCGCAGCTGGTTGCACCCCACCGGTTACGGCACCCTCGGCTATGGCTTGCCGGCGGGTATCGGCGGCATGCTCGCCACTGACCATCGCCCCGGACTGGTGCTGGTGGGCGACGGCGGTTTCCTCTATACCGCCCAGGAACTGGCCACCGCGGTCGAGGAACTGGACCGGCCGTTGGTGGTATTGCTGTGGAACAATGACGCCCTTGGCCAGATCCGCGACGATATGCTCGGCCTGGATATCGAACCGGTCGGCGTACTGCCACGCAACCCTGATTTCATCGGCCTGGCCCGTGCGTTTGGCTGCGCGGTGCGTCAGCCACGTGACCTGGATGCCTTGCAGGCTGACCTGGCCGAGGGCTTCGCCACGCCAGGCGTGACCTTTATCGAACTCAAACATACCTGCGTCTGCTGACCGCAGCGCATCGTCCATAACAAGAGAAACCACCATGCAATTTCGCCGTACGCTCCTCGCTGCCTCCCTGGCCCTGCTGATCACTGGCCAAGCCCCGCTGTATGCCGCGCCGCCGCTGTCGATGGACAACGGCAGCAACGCGCTGACCGTGCAAAACAGCAACGCCTGGGTCGAGATCAGTGCCGGTGCCTTGCAACACAACATTCGCACCCTGCAAGCGGAGCTGGGTGGCAAGTCCAAGCTGTGCGCCGTGCTCAAGGCAGACGCCTACGGCCACGGTATTGGCCTGGTGATGCCGTCGGTGATCGCCCTTGGCGTACCTTGCGTGGCGGTCGCCAGCAACGAGGAAGCCCGTGTGGTGCGGGCCAGCGGCTTCACCGGGCAATTGGTGCGGGTACGCCTGGCCAGCCTGAGCGAGCTGGAAGATGCCCTGCAATACGACATGGAAGAGCTGGTCGGCAGCGCCGAGTTCGCCCGCCAGGCCGATGCCATCGCCGAGCGCCATGGCAAGACCTTGCGCATTCACCTGGCGCTCAACTCCAGCGGCATGAGCCGTAACGGCGTGGAAATGGCCAGCTGGAGCGGGCGAGGTGAGGCACTGCAGATCACCGACCAGAAGCACCTCAAGCTGGTGGCGTTGATGACCCACTTCGCCGTTGAAGACAAGGATGACGTGCGCAAGGGCTTGGCAGCGTTCAACGAGCAGGCCGACTGGTTGATCAAACATGCCAAGCTCGACCGCCGCCAACTGACCCTGCACGCCGCCAACTCCTTCGCCACCCTGGAGGTGCCGGAAGCACGCCTGGACATGGTGCGCACCGGCGGTGCGCTGTTCGGCGACACCGTGCCCGAGCGTACCGAGTACAAGCGTGCCATGCAGTTCAAGTCGCGAGTGGCGGCGGTGCACAGCTACCCGGCTGGCAACACTGTCGGCTATGACCGCACCTTCACCCTGGCGCGCGACTCGCGCCTGGCCAATATCACCGTCGGCTATTCCGATGGCTACCGCCGGGTGTTCACCAACAAGGGCCATGTGCTGATCAACGGCCACCGCGTGCCGGTGGTGGGCAAGGTATCGATGAACACCTTGATGGTCGATGTCACCGACTTCCCAGACGTCAAGAACGGCAACGAAGTGGTGCTGTTCGGCAAACAGGCCGGTAGCGAGATTACCCAGGGCGAGATGGAGGAAATCAACGGCGCATTACTGGCCGACCTCTACACCGTGTGGGGCAGCTCGAACCCCAAGATTCTCGTCGATTGACCGCATTTGAAGGGAGACTGCCATGCGCTATGCCAAGCTGACCCAACGCATCGCCGGTGACGGTGCTGCCGCCTGGGACATCCACTACCGCGCCCTGGCGATGCAGGCCGAGGGCAAGGACGTTTTGCTGCTGTCGGTGGGCGACCCGGACTTCGACACCCCGGCCCCCATCGTTGAAGCGGCCATCGACAGCCTGCGTGCCGGCCACACCCATTACGCCGATGTACGCGGCAAACTCGCGCTGCGCCAGGCCATTGCCGATCGTCACCGGCAGCGCAGCGGCCAGCCCGTCAGTGCTGACCAGGTCACGGTACTGGCGGGTGCCCAGTGCGCTTTGTTCTGCGTAGCCCAGTGCGTGCTCGACCCGGGTGATGAAGTGATCGTCGCAGAGCCGATGTACGTCACTTACGAGGCGGTGTTCGGTGCCTGTGGTGCCACGGTGGTGCCGGTGCCGGTCAAGCCGGAGAACGGTTTTCGGGTGTGTCCGCAGGACGTGGCCGCGCGCATCACCCCACGCACCCGCGCCCTGGCCCTGAACAGTCCGCACAACCCTTCGGGCGCGAGCTTGCCACGCTCGACCTGGGAGGCGTTGGCCGAGCTGTGCATCGCCCACGACCTGTGGCTGATCTCCGACGAGGTGTACAGCGAACTGCTGTACGAAGGCGAGCATGTCAGCCCGGGCAGCCTGCCCGGCATGGCCGAGCGCACCGCGACCCTCAACAGCCTGTCTAAATCCCATGCCATGACCGGTTGGCGGGTGGGCTGGGTGGTGGGCTCGCCTGAGCTGGCCACGCACCTGGAGAACCTGGCGCTGTGCATGCTCTATGGCTCGCCGGACTTTATCCAGGACGCCGCCGTGGTGGCCTTGAATCAGCCCTTGCCCGCCCTTGAGGCGATGCGCGACGCCTATCGCCAGCGCCGGGACCTGGTGTGCGAACAGCTGGCCGGTTGCCCGGGCGTCAAGGCGCTCAAACCCGACGGTGGCATGTTCGTGATGGTCGATATCCGCGAAACCGGCCTCAGTGCCCAGGCCTTCGCTGATCGCCTGCTGGACCGCGAAGGTGTGTCGGTACTGGCGGGTGAAGCCTTTGGCCCGAGCGCCGCCGGGCATATTCGCCTGGGGTTGGTGGTAGGCGCCGAAGCCTTGGCCGAGGCGTGCCAGCGCATTGCCCGGTGTGCGGGTGAACTGATGCAAGGAGAACTGTCGTGAATGTCCTGATCGTCCATGCTCACCCCGAGCCGCAATCCTTCACCGCCGCCCTGCGTGACCAGGCGGTGGCTACCTTTCGCGCCCAGGGCCACGCGGTCAAGGTCAGTGACCTGTATGCCATGGGCTGGAACCCGGTGGCCAGTGCGGACGATTTCGCCACGCGGGAGAACCCCGAGTACCTGGTGTATGCGCTGGAGCAGCGCATGGGGGTGAAGAGCGGCGCCATTGCCGCAGATATCCAGCAAGAGCTGGACAAGCTGTTATGGACCGATTTGCTGGTGCTGAACTTCCCAGTCTTCTGGTTCTCGGCGCCGGCCATGCTCAAGGGCTGGATCGACCGGGTGCTGGTGTCGGGTGTCTGTTATGGCGGCAAGCGTTTCTACGACCAGGGTGGGCTGGCCGGCAAGAAGGCACTGGTGACGGTGACCCTTGGCGGGCGTGAGCACATGTTTGGCGAAGGGGCCATCCATGGGCCGCTTGAGGACATGCTGCGGCCGATTCTGCGGGGGACGCTGGCGTATGTTGGTTTCGACGTGCTGCCGCCGTTCGTGGCCTGGCATGTGCCGTATATCAGCGACGAAGCGCGGCAGGGTTTTCTGCAGCAGTACCAGCAGCGCCTGGAGCAGTTGGCGGATGATCAGCCGCTGGTGTTCCCGCGGTTGGCGCAGTTCGATGAGGCGTTGTACCCGTTAAGTTGATGGGGCTGTTGAAAAACGGGGCCGCTTTGCGGCCCTTTCGCGACGCAAGGCCGCTCCCACAGAGGCAGCGCTGTACCTGTGGCGCAACTGTCTTGTTCAAATCAGCCCTTGAGGCAGCTCATGTACCAGTGGGAGCGGCCTTGCGTCGCGAAAGGGCTGCGAAGCAGCCCAAGCAATGGCCAGATGATACCGAACCTGCAGGGTGACGCTGGCCCTCCTGTCCAAAAACGACCACCCACACATTCGGGGTATGTTGCCCTCAAGCAAATCCCCCGATAGTAAACCCATCGGCTCGATCCGGAGCAGTCACACGATGGAGTTGCTATGCGCAAGGCACTGAAGGTGATCGGCAGCCTGTTGCTGGCGTCGGCCGCGACGCAGGCACTGGCGGTAGAGGGGGGCAGCGGTAACACGTTGAGGCTGTACAACTGGACCGACTACATCGGCGAAACCACCTTGGCCGACTTCGAGAAGGCCACCGGCATCAAGGTCATCTACGACACCTTCGATGGCTACGAAACCGTCCAGACCAAATTGCTCACCGGCCGCTCCGGCTACGACCTGGTAATGCTCAACGCCTCCCTGGTACCCCCGTTGATTCAGGCCGGCGTGTTCCAGCCGCTGGACAAGCAGCAACTGCCCAGCTGGCACAACCTGGATGAGCAGGTGGTGAGCAACCTGCAAGGTTACGACCCCGGCCTCAAGTACTCGGCACCCTATACCTGGGGCAGCTCCGGGATCACTTACAACGTCGACAAGATCACCGCGCGCATGCCCGATGCCCCGATCGGCTCGCTGGCCATGCTGTTCGACCCCAAGATCGTTTCGCGCTTCGCCGACTGCGGTGTCACCCTGATGGACGCGCCGACCGAGGTGATCCCGCTGGCCCTGCAGTACCTGGGCAAAGACCCCCGCAGTGCAGCGCCCGCCGACCTCAAGGCTGCCGAGCAGCTGCTGATGGGCATTCGCCCGTACATTCGCAAGTTCGACTCGGTCAACTACCTCACCAGCCTGCCCAATGGCGATGTCTGCCTGGCCCTGACCTGGTCAGGTGACTACGCCACCGCCCAGGCCCGTGCCATAGAAGCGAAAAAGGCCATCAAGCTGGCGTTCTTCATCCCCAAGGAAGGCTCGCTGATCTGGTTCGACAACCTCTACATCCCCAAGGACGCGCCGCACGCGGCCAATGCTCACCGCTTCATCGAGTTTTTGCTGCAGCCGCAGACCATGGCCAAGGTCACCGACTTCATCCACTACGCCAACAGCAATGCGGCTGCCACGGCGCTGGTGCACGCCGACATCCGCCAGGACCCGGCGATCTACCCCGATGCCCAGACCCGCGAACGCCTGTTCGCCCAGAAGACCCAGAGCCCCAAGGACATGCGCGCCATCACCCGGGTCTGGAGCACGGTCAAGACCGGTTTCTGAACACTGCCAACCGATTCCCGCCAAGGAGCTGCCCATGGCCACACCCAGCAAAGCATTCGCCATTGCCCACGACCCACTGGTGGACGCCGACAAGGCCCACTACATGCACGGCTACCATGTGTTCGACGAGCACCGCGAGCAAGGTGCGCTGAACATCGTCGCAGGTGAGGGCGCCTATATTCGCGATACCCACGGCAACCGTTTTCTCGATGCAGTCGGCGGCATGTGGTGCACCAACATCGGCCTGGGCCGTGAAGAGATGGCCCTGGCCATTGCCGACCAGGTGCGCAAGCTGGCCTACTCCAACCCGTTCTCCGACATGGCCAATGACGTCGCCATCGCGCTGTGCCAGAAGCTGGCGCAACTGGCGCCAGGTGACCTCGACCACGTGTTTCTCACCACCGGTGGCTCTACCGCCGTCGATACCGCCTACCGGCTGATTCAGTACTACCAGAACTGCCGGGGCAAGCCGGACAAGAAGCACGTGATCGCGCGCTACAACGCCTATCACGGCTCCACCACCCTGACCATGGCGATCGGCAACAAGGCTGCCGACCGCGTGCCAGAGTTCGACTACGCCCATGACTTGATCCACCATGTCTCCAACCCCAACCCGTACCGTGCCCCGGACGACATGGACGAGGCCGAGTTTCTCGACTTCCTGGTGGCCGAGTTCGAGGACAAGATCCTCTCCCTGGGCGCCGACAATGTGGCGGCGTTCTTCGCCGAGCCGATCATGGGGTCGGGCGGGGTGATCATCCCGCCCAAGGGCTACTTCGAGCGCATGTGGCAGGTGTGCCAGACCTACGACATCCTGTTCGTCGCCGACGAGGTGGTGACCTCGTTCGGGCGCCTGGGCACCTTTTTTGCCAGCGAGGAGCTGTTCGGCGTCACGCCAGACATCATCACCACCGCCAAAGGCCTGACCTCGGCCTACCTGCCGCTGGGTGCGTGCATCTTCTCCGAGCGGATCTGGCAGGTGATCGCCGAGCCGGGCAAGGGCCGCTGCTTCACCCATGGGTTCACCTACAGCGGGCACCCGGTGTGCTGCACGGCGGCATTGAAGAACATCGAAATCATCGAACGCGAGCAGCTGCTGGCGCACGTCAAGGACGTGGGCAGCTACCTGGAGCAACGGCTGCAAACCCTGCGCGATCTGCCTTTGGTGGGGGATGTGCGTTGCCTGAAACTGATGGCCTGTGTCGAGTTCGTTGCCGATAAAGCCAGCAAGGCGCTGTTCCCTGATGTGGTCAACATCGGTGAGCGCATCCACAGCAAAGCCCAGGCCAAGGGGCTGCTGGTACGGCCGATCATGCACCTGAACGTGATGTCGCCGCCGTTGATCATCACGCATGCGCAAGTCGACGAGATCGTCGAAACCCTGCGCCAGTGCATCATCGAAACGGCGCGCGAACTCACCGCGCAAGGGCTGTACCAAGGGCGATGAGCCTGGCGCAAAGGGCTGTGCGTGGGCGTGCCTGGCAGGCTAGACTGCCGGGCATGACCCAGGCCACTTCCGACACTCCGCTCACCCTCTCGCTGGGGGCGCTGCAGCACTGGCATGCAGCGCTGCAGCGTGCGCTCGCCCACAGTGAATCAGCCGATGCCCTGAGCTACGTGGCGGCTGCGATCAGCCAACTGGTGCAGGTCGAGTCGATGATGATCAGCCTCGAATGCCATGGGCGTGCACCGCGCCTGCTGTACAAGCAGGGCATCCCCGAGGTGCATCGTGATGCGGTGCTAGAGCGTTACTTCAGCGCGGGCTACCTGCTCGACCCCTTTTGCCTGGCCGTGCAGAGTGGCTTGGCCGAAGGGTTCTATCACTTGCAGGAAATCGCCCCGGACAACTTCTTCGACAGCGACTACTACAAGGCCTACTACCTGGGCACTGGCTGCAGTGAAGACAGTTACTACATCGTCGACCTCAGCGAGGGCCGCAAGCTTTCGTTCAGCTTGTTTCAGGGGTGCAGTGGCACGCGTTTGAGCAGCGGGCAGATCGACCTGTTGCGGGCGGTCGAGCCAATGGTGCGCGAGCTGCTGGTGCGTTATGCCCGCTACAACCTTGAACCTGCCACGGCCTCGGCTGAACGGGGCAGCGTACAGGCAGCGTTCGAGAGTTTTGGCTGCCAGGTGCTTACGGATCGTGAACGTGAAGTGGCGCACATGATCTTGCGCGGGCACTCGGTGAAGTCCACGGCGGTGGAGTTGGGGATCTCGCCGGAGACCGTGCGCATGCACCGCAAGAATTTGTACCTGAAGCTTGAGATCAATTCACAGTCGGAGCTGTTTGCGCGGTTCATCGACTGGTTGCGCCAGGGTGCCGTCGAGCACACCCTGGCGTTGTAGGCGCGGCCCTGGGCGTCAGGCCTCGATCAGGGCAGTGATGGCCCGGCCGACCTCCTGGGTGGACTTGTGCCCGCCCATGTCGCGGGTAGTGTTGCCTGCGGCGATGACCTGCTCGATGGCCTTGAGGATGTCATCGTGAGCGGCACGGTAGCGCGGGTCGGCACCGTCGTTGCCGAGGAATTCGAGCATCAGCGCACCGGACCAGATCATCGCGATCGGGTTGGCGATGTTTTTGCCGAAGATGTCCGGCGCCGAGCCGTGTACCGGTTCGAACAGGGACGGGAACTTGCGTTCGGGGTTGAGGTTGGCCGAAGGGGCGATGCCGATGGTGCCTGCGCAGGCCGGGCCGAGGTCGGAAAGGATGTCGCCGAACAGGTTAGAGGCCACGACCACGTCGAAGCGGTCCGGTTGCAGCACGAAGCGGGCGCAGAGGATATCAATGTGCTGCTTGTCCCAGCTGATTTCCGGATAATTGGCAGCCATGGCTGCGGTGCGTTCGTCCCAGTACGGCATGCTCACGGCCATGCCGTTGGACTTGGTGGCCGAGGTGACGTGCTTGCGCGCGCGGGTTTGTGCCACGTCGAAGGCGTATTTGAGGATGCGGTCGACCCCACGGCGGGTGAACACCGATTCTTGCAGCACAATCTCGTTTTCGGTGCCTTCGAACATGCGCCCGCCCAAGGACGAGTACTCGCCTTCGGTGTTCTCGCGGATCACCACGAAGTCGATGTCGCCGGGTGCGCGGCCGACCAGCGGGCACGGCACGCCCGGGAACAGGCGCACCGGGCGAATGTTCACGTACTGGTCGAAGTCGCGGCGGAACTTGAGCAGCGAGCCCCACAGCGAGATGTGGTCCGGGACCTTGTCGGGCCAGCCGACTGCGCCGAAGTACAGGGCGTCGAAGCCTTTGAGCTGCTCGAACCAGTCGTCAGGCATCATCTTGCCGTGGGCCAGGTAGTAATCGCAGCTGGCCCACTCGAAGAACTCGAAGCTGATGGCCAGGCCGTGCTTGCGAGCGGCAGCCTCGACCACGCGAATGCCTTCGGGGAGCACTTCGGTGCCGATGCCGTCACCGGGGATGGCTGCGATTCTGAATGTCTTGGTCATGGGGCGCACTCGTTGGCTAGGGAACAGGTGCGAGCCATGCTATAAGGCCTTCAATCGGAGATAATCCAGCCTTTCATGGATTCTTGGAACACGAAACGTGAATAATCTGCCCAGCCTCGACGACCTCAATATCTTTCTGCAGGTGGCCAAGCGCGCCAGCTTTGCCGCCGTGGCCGACGAGCTGGGCATGTCGGCGGCGTACATCAGCAAACGCATTCGCGTGCTCGAGCAAAACCTGGAGGTGCGTTTGCTGCACCGCACCACGCGGCGGGTGACGATCAGTGAAGAGGGCGAGCGGGTGTACCAGTGGGCGCTGCAGATTTTCGATGCGGTGCAGCGCATGGGCGATGACATCAGTGCCCAGCACCGCGAACCGGCAGGGCAACTGCGCATCGCCAGCAGCTTGGGCCTGGGGCGCAGGTTCGTGGCCCCGGCCTTGTCGGAGCTGGCCGAGCGCTACCCGCGTCTGGATATTCGGCTGGATGTGCATGACCGCCTGGTGGACCTGATCGAGGAGGGGGTCGACCTGGACATCCGCGTGGGCAATACCATTGCACCCAACCTGATCGCCAAGCTGCTGGCCAAGAACCGTCGGGTGCTCTGTGCTTCACCTGCGTATCTGGCGCGGCAAGGCACACCGAAAGTGCTGGCCGACCTTGGCAGCCATGACTGCCTGGTGATCAAGGAGCGCGACCACCCGTTTGGTATCTGGCAGCTCGAAGGCCCTGAGGGTCAAGAAAGCGTGCGGGTGACAGGGGGCTTGTCCAGCAACCATGGCGAAGTGGCCCACCAGTGGTGCCTGGATGGGCGCGGAATATTGTTGCGGTCCTGGTGGGATGTGCACGACAGCCTGCTGGATGGGCGCCTGGTGCAGGTTTTGAGTGACTATCACCAGCCGGCGGATATCTGGGCCGTGTATACCTCGCCGCTGGCAAGTTCGGCCAAGGTGAGGGTGGCAGTGGATTTCTTCCGGCAGTATTTTGCCGAGCGGTATAGGTTGCCAGGGTAGCCGAGCTTTCGTGTTGTGGCGCCTATGCGATCGAGCGCCGCACGGGCGGCGCCCAATCTCATAAATGCCCCAAAAACCAAGTCAGGCACTCAACGCCTACCTCACCGGTATCCGGCTAACCGCCTTGATTTCCCGCAGAGCCAGGCTCGACTGGATCGACGCTATGCCAGGTTGCCGCCGCAATACGTCTTCGACGAAACGGCCATAGCTTTCCAGGTCGGTCGCCAGCACCGTCAGCACATAATCAGCCTCACCCGTAACCTTGTGGCAGGACAATACCTGCGGCAATTTCAGAATCACCTGCTCGAAGTCGTCAGGTGCTTCGGCCGAATGGTTGCCGAAGCGCACCTGGGCGAAGGCCATGACGTCATAACCCAGTTTCTTGCGGTCCAGGTTGGCTTGGTAGTCCTTGATCAGGCCCAGCTCCTCCAGGCGTTTGCGCCTGCGCCAGCAGGGCGTCACGGTCATCGACAGGCGCTCGCCCAAGGCGGCGCTGGACAAGGTGCCGTCCCCCTGCAGCAGGCGCAGCAGTTCGCGGTCTACTTCGTCCAGGTCTTCGTAAGCAAAGGCTTTGCTCATTATGTGGCTACCGGGTGAATGTTTCGCTCAAGCATCCGGTTTGGCTGAGCATAAAGCAAAGCATTTTCAGCGGTCTGTCGCGAAAATTGGTTATCCGATACCACCTTGAAAAAGGACATTCGCGTGCTGACAGTCTTTAGCAACAAACACCGCTTGCACCATGGTTCCGAGCTCAAGGACGGGGCCATCACGCCTTCATTCGAGAACCCTCAGCGTGCCGATACCGTGCTGGCGCGTGTGCAGTCCACAGGCCTTGGCGATGTCATCGCCGAGCAATCGTTTGACCGTGCCTGCTATGTCGCGGCGCACAGCGAGCGCTATGTGAGCTTTCTGGAAAATGCCTGGGCAGAATGGACCGCCACCGGCAAGACCCATGATGCGCTGCCGCTGGTATGGCCGGTGCGCGACCTGGCCATCGACCGGGAGCCGGGCTTCATCGATGGCAAACTGGGCTTCTACGCCATGGACGCCGGCGCGCCGATTACCGGCGGCACCTGGGAAGCCGTGCGCAGCAGTGCCAACGTGGCACTGACCGGCATGCAGCGTGTAATCGATGGCGCGCCCAGTGCCTTCGCCCTGTGCCGCCCCCCTGGGCACCATGCGGCCCGCGAATACATGGGCGGCTATTGCTACCTCAACAATGCCGCCATTGCTGCCGAACGCTGCCTGAGCCAGGGTGCACGGCGCGTGGCCGTGCTGGACGTGGATTTCCACCACGGCAACGGCACGCAGAACATTTTCTATGACCGCCCCGATGTCTTTTTCGCCTCGATCCACGGTGACCCGCATGTGTCCTACCCGTACTTCTCCGGCTATGCCCACGAACAGGGCGCGGGGGCCGGGGAGGGCTTCAATGCCAACTACCCGCTGGGCAAAGGCACCCTCTGGGCGCAGTACCGGCTGGCGTTGCAGGACGCGCTCAAGCGCGTTGTCGCGCACCAGCCGGACTTTCTTGTCGTGTCGCTTGGCGTCGATACCTTCGAGGACGACCCGATCAGCCACTTCAAGCTCACCAGCGAAGACTTCCTGCGCTTGGGCGCCGAGATCGCACGCGTAGGCATCCCGACGCTGTTCGTGATGGAGGGCGGCTACATGGTCGATGAAATCGGCATCAATGCCGTGAACACGTTGCAAGGGTTCGAAGGCGCGGTTCGATAGCACACCGTGGCAAGGCCCTGCGCGGGCCTTGTTCGAAAGCCCTGATACCCACAATAAAAAGAGGTCGCTCATGCAAGACATGTCCGCAAGCCTTGATCAAAGCAAACCTACAGACTCAGCCCAAGACGGGCACCTCAAACGCACGCTGGAAAACCGCCATATCCAGCTGATCTCCATTGGTGGCGCCATCGGCACCGGCTTGTTCATGGGCTCGGGCAAGGTCATCGCGCTGTCCGGTACCTCCATTCTGCTGGTCTACGCCATCCTCGGTTTTTTCGTGTTCTTCGTCATGCGTGCCATGGGCGAGCTGCTGCTTTCTGACCTGCGTTTCAAATCGTTCGCCGACATCGTCGCCCACTACCTGGGCCCGCGCGCCGGCTTCGTGCTGAGCTGGTCCTACTGGCTGAGCTGGAGCGTGGCGGTGGTCGGCGACGTGGTGGTCGTGGCGGGGTTCTTCCAGTATTGGTATGCGGATGTGCCCGCCTGGATACCGGCGTTCTTCACCCTGTTCGTGCTGCTTGGGCTGAACATGCTGGCGGTGCGGATCTTCGGCGAAGTGGAGTTCTGGTTCGGGATAATCAAGATCGTGGCCATCGTCACGCTGATCATCACTGCAGCGGTGATGATCGCCACCGCCTATGTATCACCCAACGGCGTGGTGGCTTCGCTGTCCAACGTGGTGGCGCCCGGCGCGGTGCTGCCCCATGGCATCAGTGGGTTTTTCGCAGGCTTCCAGATTGCCGTGTTTTCCTTCGCTGGCACCGAGCTGATCGGAACCACCGCCGCCGAGGCAAAGAACCCGCACCGTTCGCTGCCCAAGGCCATCAACACCATTCCTTTACGCATCCTGCTGTTCTACATCCTGGCGCTGGTGTGCATCATTAGCGTGGTCTCGTGGGCAGAAGTGCCGGCCAACCGCAGCCCCTTCGTCGAGCTGTTCCTGTTGGCCGGCTTTCCCGCCGCTGCCGGCATGCTCAACTTCGTGGTGCTGACGTCGGCCGCATCCTCTGCCAACAGCGGCGTCTATTCCGGCTGCCGAATGCTGTTTGGCCTGGCCGAGCGGCGTAATGCACCCGCCATCTTTGCCAGGCTTTCGGCCCTCAGCGTGCCGGTGCACAGCTTGCTGTTTTCGGCGATGTGCATGCTGGCCGGGCTGGCCCTGTTGTTCATCATCCCCGAGGTGATGACGGTGTTCACGCTGATTTCGACCATCTCAGCGATCCTGGTGATTTTCACCTGGTCGATGATCCTCGCCGCGTACATCGCCTACCGCAAGCACAACCCGGCCGCGCACCAGGCGTCGAAGTTCAAGCTGCCGGGTGGCGTGCCGATGGCCGTCACCTCGCTGGGCTTTCTCGGCTTCGTGCTGGTGCTTCTGGCCCTTGAGCCGGATACGCGGATGGCCCTGTGCGTGATGCCGTTGTGGTTTGTCTTTCTGCTTGTAACTTATCGTCGGCGCAAGGCCTAACGCCCCTTGGCCAGGTAGGCGGCATATTCGTCATCCGGCACCATGCTGCCACCGGTGCCCCACACCAAGTGGGTGGCGTTGGCCATGTGCTGCGCCGTCAGCCCCATGCGCGCCAGGTACTGCGTTGCTTGCAGTACCTGCACCATGCCAGGCATGCCGGCCAGCGCCGAGGGCTCGAGGCGTACCTGCTCCAGGTCATGGGCCAGCACCAGCAATTGGTACAGCCGCTCGTCCGTGACCGTGTAGTAGCCATCGAGCAGGCGCTGCATGGCCTTGCCGACAAAGCCGGAAGGGCGGCCTACCGCCAGGCCATCGGCTGCGGTGACGTTGTCGATGCCGAAGTCCTGCACGCTGGTTTCGTCATGCAGCCCGGTGTACACGCCAAGGAACATGCAGGGCGAATGGGTGGGTTCGGCGAAGACGCAGTGCACGTGATCACCAAACAGCAGCTTCAAGCCGAACGCCACCCCGCCAGGCCCGCCACCCACGCCGCAGGGCAGGTAGACGAACAGCGGGTGCTCGGCATCGACCTTGATGCCGGCGGCCTTGAACTGGCCCTGCAAGCGTTCGGCAGCCACGGCATAACCGAGGAACAGGTGAGGCGAGTTTTCATCATCGACGAAGTAGCAAGTAGGGTCCGCTGCTGCTTGCTGGCGGCCTTGTTCCACCGCCACGCTGTAGTCGGAGGGGTACTCGATCACGCTCACGCCGTTGGCGCGCAGTTTGTCCTTTTTCCACTGCCGCGCATCCGACGACATGTGCACCGTGGCCTGGAAACCCAGCCGCGCGCTCATGATGCCGATCGACAGCCCGAGGTTGCCGGTCGAGCCAACCGCTACCTTGTACTGGCTGAAAAACTGCCGGGCGTCATCCCTGGCCAATACCCGGTAATCGCTGTCCAGGGTGATCAGCCCGGCCGCCAGCGCCAGGTCTTCGGCATGCTTGAGCACTTCGTGGATGCCGCCGCGGGCCTTGATTGAGCCGGAAATCGGCAGCTCGCTGTCGGCCTTGAGCCAGAGCGCACCGCCTTGGGCAAGGCCAGCCTCTTGCAGCAGGGTGTGCTGCAGGGCAGGCAGCGGGCGGATCGGCGACTCGATGATACCGCCAGACGCGGCGGTGTCGGGGAACACCTCGGCCAGGTACGGTGCAAACCGCTGCAGCCGGGCACTGGCTGCGCTGACGTCGGTGGCAGTGAGGCCGACGTCGCCCAGGGCTTGTGTGGTGGGCACGATGCCTGGGTTGAACCAGCAGGTTTCGCGCAGCGTGACCAGGTCCTCGACCCGCGGGTGAGAGGCGTACCAAGCGTCTAGCGATTTGCCGTGAATCATGCGTTGTTCCTGTGTTGATGACCCGTGTGGAGCAGCAGAGCTGCCCCACATTCTGTGAACTGCCTATACCTCTCGGTATATGGACAGCCAACTGCCTGCCGAATAGCTTAACCCTCGACGGGGCACACCTTGCATACGCGATAAAAACAATTACGCCCCCCGCGACATTCAGTCCTGCCAACCCAACAACTCTTACAAGAATGAGGCGGCAAATGGAAAGCATCGGCACCTATGTCATCTACGTCATCATGGTGTGCGCGGTACTGGGTGCCGTGGCATCCATCTACAACCCGGAAGGCGAATTGGGCCAGGAATTCATTGCCGGCCTGCACAGCATTGGCCCCATCTTCATCCCCGTGGCCGGCATCATGGCGGCGATCCCTTATATTTCCGCAGGCATCAGCCAGTTGATCGCGCCGCTGTTCCTGGCGTTAGGCGCCGACCCGGGGATTGCCGGGCCCATCTTCATCGCCTCCGACATGGGCGGCTACCAGTTGGCCAAGGCCCTGGCGCAAAGCCCCGAGGGCTGGATCCTCGGCTTGATCACTGGCTTCCAGTCTGGTTCGACGATCATCTTCGTGATCCCGGTTGGGCTGGCGATGCTGCGCAAGGTCGACCACAAGTACATGGCCTTAGGCATCATGGCTGGCTTGTTGACCATTCCGGTCAGCATCATGGTGATTGCCATGACCATTCAAATGCTCGGCCTGGAGGTCCGCCCGGACATCGCCACCACTGACGTGGCCACTCAGGCACTGCACTTCACCTGGCCGATGCTGGTGCGTAACCTGATGCCGTTGATTCTGTTCTGCATCGCGCTGGCGGCGGCGCTGCGCTACTTCCCGACGCTGATGGTCTACCTGTTCCTCAAACTTGGGCAGTTCATGTACATCACGGTGGTGTTGGTGCTGGTGGCCTCCATCGTCCAGTACTTCACCGGCTTCTTCAGCAGCGTATTCGGTGGCTGGGGCTTCGCCCCTATCATCGCCGATGCCGACGACCAGTTCCGCGCACTGGAAATTGCGGGATACGTCGGCCTGATGCTGTGTGGGGCATTCCCGATGGTGCACCTGCTCAAGCGCTTTCTGGCCAAGCCCATCGAGCGGGTCGCCTCGCGGTTCGGCATGTCGGGTGTTGGCGCAGCCGGTGTACTGGCCGCATCGGCCAACATCCTGGCGATGTTCAGGCTGGTCAGCGAAATGCCGCCCAAGGACAAGGTTTTGGTCATCGCTTTTTCGGTGTGCGCCGCCTTCACGTTCGGCGACCACATGGCGTTCTCTGCCAACTTCCAGCCCTCGTTGATCCTGCCGCTGATCATCGGCAAACTCAGTGGTGGCCTGGTCGCCATGTTGCTGGCCAGTTGGCTCGCCGTACCCAAGGCGCTTGAGATGGGGCGCCAGGATGAGGCCGCCAGCGCCTTCAAGGTGGCGGCTGAAGCGTCCTGATCGAAAAGCGTCGTCGACATGATCCGGAGCGCCCAGGGCGCCCCGGATTTTGTGCTTTTTGCGGCGCAGGGCGGTAAGTTCTGGGTGCTTCAGTGCACAAGAGCAGGGGGAACGATGACATTGGAAGAAGCGAACAGGCTGGCGGCTGTTATCGACGCGATAGGCACGGAACACTTGGGGCCCGCCATCGATGCGCTGCTGCGAGAGAAACTGGCCTTTGAGATGAGCTGTGGCTACCTGTTCCAGTTCAACCAGAAGGCCGTACTGGTGCATAACGGCTACAACGACTCGGTGTCGGAGCGCACCTTGAATGCCTACGTGCGCGGCGGCTACCTGCTCGACCCGTTTTATGTCGCCTGCGTCAACGAACACCCGCCCGGGCTGTGGCGCATGAGTGAGCTGGCACCCGACAGCTTCTTCTCTTCGGGCTTTTCCATCTCCAAGGACATCCACCCGTGCGTGTCGTCCGACTACGGCACCTCGGTGGAGGAGGTGGGGTTCATCATCGCACTGCGCCCCCAGGTGGCTGTCGTCTACTCGCTGATGCGCAACCTCAGCAGTGGCAGCTTCGGCGAAGACGACATGCAGATGCTGGCCGCCATGGCGCCTGTGCTGGCCTCGGTACTCGGGCAGCATTGTCGGCTGAAGTACGCGGATTGCCTGCGCGATGCGCCAGCCGAGAGCGTGGTGCTGGAAGATGCGTTCGTCGAGATCCTGCAGGGCCAGTTGACCGAAACCCAGCGCTACATCGCCAAGTTGCTGTTGCAGGGGCACAGCAACGCGTCGATTGCCAGGCAACTGAATATTTCCGATGGCACGGTGAAAGTGCACAAGCACAACATCTACCAGCGGCTTGAAATTTCTACCAACGCCGAGCTGTTTCGCCTGTTCATCGACTACCTGGCCAAGGCCTGACGGCCTTGAAAGCACAACGCCCGAGGTGCTCCCCCGGGCGTTGTGCCAAGCCGTTGCGGCCTACTTGAACAGCGGGCTCAGGTGCTCGCTGAGGTACACCCCCTGAGGGTCGAGTTGGCGGCGCAGGGTGCGGAAATCCTCGGCACGGGGGTAGATCGCGCTGACGTCGTCGCCGGTCAGAAAGTGCAGCTTGCCCCAGTGAGGCCGGGCGCCGTATGAACGCAGAATCTGGTCGACCGCACGCAGGTAGTCCCAGTAGTCGGTGCCTGGCTGGCCGGACACCGAAATGGTGACACTGTCCTGCTCGAAGAACGGGCTCATCCAGGCGCCGTCGCCTGCGGTGAAACGGTATTCGATGGGGTAGATCGCCTCGGGGAAGTCCTCAAGCATCAGCTTGCGCACCGCCCGCAAGGCGTCCTTGCTGTGCCTGATGGGCACGGCGTATTCCAGTTCATGGAAGTTGGGCAGGTACTCGATGGGGTAGACGTCCGAGCTGTAGGCCACTTTCTCGAACGGGCTTTCCCAGGCCGGGCGGTCGGTGATGTCCATGACCTTTACTTCGCAGACGTCGGTGGTGCGCCCGCTGGTGGAGGTGGCGGCGGTGTCGGGCAGGCAGTAGCAGTGCCGGCTCTGCTCGTAGGGGCACCAGAAGAAGCTGAAGTGGCGGTGTGTACGGGCCAGATCGTCGTGCTTGTCCATCACGCTTTCGAAGTCTTCACGCCAGATGCGTTCGTGCAGGTTGAAGCTGTCGGTCACCTGCAAGGTCAGCTCCGAGACGATCCCGAGCACCCCCAGCGACACCCGGCCAGCCTGCAGCAGGTCGGGGGTGCTTTCGTCCACCACGATGATCTCACCGTTGGGCTGAACCAGCTTCATGCCAACGATCGAGGAGGCCAGGTTACCCAGGGTCAGGCCGGTGCCATGGGTGCCTGTGGTCAGGGCGCCGGCAATCGACTGGCTGTCGATGTCACCCTGGTTGACCATGGACAAGCCTGCAGCGCGCAGCGCCTTGCCGAAGGCGTTGATGGTCGTTCCGGCCGCCGCAGTGACGCGTTTTTTTTCGTGGTCGATGTGGCTCACACCGCTCATGTTGCCCAGCGTCAGGTGCAAGCCATTGGTCAGCGCCACCGGGGTGAACGAATGCCCGGAACCTGCCACGCGCACGTTCATGCCATTGGCGCTGGCTTGGCTCACCAAGGTGCACAGTTCGTCTTCACTGGAGGGTGCGCCACGCGCCGCGCGGATACACGACTGGTTGCCCGCCCAATTGCGCCAGTGCGCCTGATCGAGCCCGAACTCGTTGATGTGCATGTTGTTCGATGAGGTGGTCACGTTGCTCTCCTGCCCATTATTGTTGTGATCAGATGGCGGTGTAGCCGTTGTCGGCAAACAGGTGGGCGCCGTTGACGAAACTGGCATCGTCGCTGGCCAGGAACAACGCCGCAGTGGCCACTTCCGAGGGCTGGCACAAGCGCCCTTGGGCAGCGGCGATGGCGTGTTCGCTGACATCCACGCCGTGTTTGCGCAGCATGTCGATTTCGCGCAGGCCATGGGCGGTGGCGATGAAGCCCGGGCAGATCGCGTTGGCGCGGATGCCGCGGTCGCGGAACTCCACGGCGATGGCCCGGGCGAACATGTGCGTGGCGCCCTTGCTGGTGCAATACAGCACCTCCATCGGCGTGCCCACCACGGCCGAGATCGACGACGTACAGACGATGCTGCCGCCGCCTGCCGAGAGCATGCCCGGCAGGACCGCCTTGGTGACCAGGAACATGCTTTTCACGTTCACGGCCATGATCCGGTCCCATTCTTCTTCGCTGGTTTCCAGGAAGGGCACGGCAGCCAGGATACCAGCGTGGTTCATGAGCACGGTGATGGGCCCAAACGCCTGTTCCACGGCAGCTACGGCAGACTTGACCTGTTGCGCGTCGGAGACATCGGCGGGGGCGAACAGCACGTCATGGCCGGCATCGCGCAACTGCTGTGCCACCTCAGCGCCTTTGCTGCCAGGCAAGTCGACGATACCGACCCGCGCCCCCTCTGCCGCGAACAGCTCCGATGCGGCCAGCCCGCACCCACCCGCGCCGCCTGTAATCAGCGCGACCTTGCCCTTGAGACGTCCCGTCATGTTCGACTCCGCGCCGCGCCGTTTGCCGGCGCAGCATTGGTTTTTATTGAATGTGTGTGATGCCTCGGCGGTTCGCGATCGCGTGTCGGAGCATGAAACAGTTCAACGGGAACATCCATATACCGATGGGTATACGGGGGGCAGGTCAGGTCGTCTGTTGTGCAATCAACGCCAGGCACCGCTGCACGATCGGGCTCACATCGCCCTTGCGGCGGCTGAGGATGATCGGGCTGACGGCGCTGGTGTCCAGCAAGCTGACATACTCGATATCCGTGCGGTGCTGCTGTTGCACCGACGCCGGTACCAGGGTCACGCCGAGCCCGACGGCCACCAGGCCGATGGCCGTTTGCAGTTCGTTGGCCCACTGGCTGATTTTCAGGGTCATGCCGTGGTGGGCGAACAGGGCCAGCACATGGTCGGCATAGCTGGGCCTGGGGTTGGCCGGGTACAGAATGAACGGCTCCTTGGCCAGTTGCGCGAGGGTCAGTGGGGTGCCTGCCAACGGGTGGCCCTTGGGCAATACCGCGACCAGGGGGTCTTCGCACAGCACCTGCTGGAGGATGGCCGGGTCATCGATACGAATACGGCCGAAGGCGATGTCGACGCGGCCGCTCTTGAGTGCCTCGACCTGCTGCAGCGTGGTCATCTCGCTCAACCCCAGTTCCAGCTCGCTGTCCTGGCGCAGTTCGCGGATCAGCGCTGGCAGCACGGTGTACAAGGTCGAGGGCGCAAAACCGATGCCCAGCCATTGTCGTTGCCTGTGGCCGATGCGGCGGGTGTTGTCGCTGATGTTTTCCAGTTGCTGGAGCAGGGTGCAGGTCTGTTCATAGAAGAACCGCCCGGCTTCGGTCAGGCGCAGCGGGCGCTCACGCAGCACCAGCAGCGTGCCGAGCTGCTCCTCGAGCTGGCTGATCTGCCGGCTTAGCGGCGGCTGGGCGATATGCAGCAGCTCGGCAGCACGGGTGAAGTTCAGCGTTTCGGCCAGCACTTTGAAGTAGCGAAGGTGGCGCAGTTCCATCAGACCTCCAGGGTATGGTGGGAGATTCATTTGATATTGGACGGGTATCAGGGTCTCGCGCAATGCTTGATCAATCAAGTAAGTGCAACTATCGGGTCTGCCATCTGCGGTCCGATCTGACGGGACCTGGCAACAATGACAAACACCCTGATTGAACGCATAGATGCAATTATCGTCGACCTGCCGACCATTCGCCCGCACAAGCTGGCCATGCACACCATGCAACAGCAAACCCTGGTGGTATTGCGCGTGCGATGCAGCGACGGCGTCGAAGGTATCGGCGAGGCTACCACCATTGGTGGCCTGGCCTACGGCTATGAGAGCCCCGAGGGCATCAAGGCCAATATCGACGCACACCTGGCACCGGCGCTGATCGGCCTGCCAGCTGACAACATCAACGCCGCCATGCTCAAGCTGGACAAGCTGGCCAAGGGCAACACCTTTGCCAAGTCGGGGCTCGAAAGCGCCTTGCTCGATGCCCAGGGCAAGCGCCTGGGCCTGCCGGTCAGCGAACTGCTGGGCGGCCGAGTACGCGATAGCCTGGAAGTGGCCTGGACCCTGGCCAGCGGCGATACCGCCCGTGATATCGCCGAAGCCCAGCACATGCTGGAGATCCGTCGCCACCGTGTGTTCAAGCTGAAGATCGGCGCCAACCCGGTGGAGCAGGACCTCAAGCACGTGGTGGCGATCAAGCGCGAGCTGGGTGACAGCGCCAGTGTGCGGGTCGACGTCAACCAGTACTGGGACGAGTCCCAGGCCCTGCGCGCCTGCCAGGTGCTCGGCGACAACGGTATCGACCTCATCGAACAGCCCATTTCGCGGATCAACCGCGGCGGCCAGGTGCGTCTCAACCAGCGCAGCCCAGCGCCGATCATGGCCGACGAATCGATCGAAAGCGTCGAGGACGCCTTCAGCCTGGCCGCCGACGGTGCCGCCAGCATCTTTGCCCTGAAAATCGCCAAGAACGGCGGCCCACGTGCAGTGCTGCGCACAGCGCAGATCGCCGAAGCAGCCGGTATCGCCCTGTACGGCGGGACCATGCTTGAAGGCTCGATCGGCACCCTGGCTTCGGCCCACGCGTTCCTCACCTTGCGCCAGCTGACCTGGGGCACCGAGCTGTTCGGGCCGTTGCTGCTGACCGAAGAGATCGTCAACGAGCCGCCGCAGTACCACGACTTCCAGCTGCACATTCCACGCACGCCAGGCCTTGGCCTGACCCTGGACGAGCAGCGCCTGGCGCGCTTTGCCCGCCGCTGAACTGTACATTCAACGCCTTAAGGAGAACCCGCATGCTGTTCCACGTGAAGATGACCGTGAAACTGCCGGTCGACATGGACCCGGCCAAGGCCGCCAAGCTCAAGGCCGATGAAAAGGAACTGGCCCAGCGCCTGCAACACGAAGGTACCTGGCGCCACCTGTGGCGCATTGCCGGGCACTACGCCAACTACAGCGTGTTCGATGTGGCAAGCGTCGAGGCCCTGCACGACACCCTGATGCAACTGCCGCTGTTCCCGTACATGGAGATCGAGGTGGACGGCTTGTGCCGCCACCCTTCGTCGATCCACAGTGACGACCGCTGATTCGTCCCTGACTACCTGACAAGAACAAGATGAGGTAAGCAAAATGACCGTGAAAATTTCCCACACTGCCGAGATCCAGTCGTTTTTTGAAGAAGTCGCAGGCCTTGGGCACGCCGAGGGTAACCCGCGTTTCAAGCAGATCATCCTGCGCGTGCTGCAGGACACTGCCCGCCTGATCGAAGACCTGGAAGTGAGCGAGGACGAGTTCTGGCATGCCGTCGACTACCTTAACCGCCTGGGCGGCCGTAACGAGGCGGGCCTGCTGGCAGCGGGCCTGGGGATCGAGCACTTCATCGACCTGCTGCAAGACGCCAAGGATGCCGAAGCGGGCCTGACCGGCGGTACCCCGCGCACCATCGAGGGCCCGCTGTACGTTGCAGGCGCGCCGCTTAGCCAAGGCGAAGCACGCATGGACGATGGCACCGACCCCGGCGTAGTGATGTTCCTTCAGGGCCAGGTATTCGGCGCCGACGGCAAGCCGCTGGCAGGCGCTACTGTCGACCTCTGGCACGCCAACACCCAGGGCACCTATTCGTACTTCGACTCGACCCAGTCCGAGTACAACCTGCGCCGACGCATCATCACTGACGCAGAGGGCCGCTACCGCGCCCGCTCCATCGTGCCGTCCGGTTATGGTTGCGACCCGCAGGGGCCAACTCAGGAGTGCCTGGACTTGCTCGGCCGCCACGGTCAGCGCCCGGCGCACGTGCACTTCTTCATCTCCGCGCCGGGGCATCGCCACCTGACCACGCAGATCAACTTCGCCGGTGACCAATACCTGTGGGATGACTTTGCCTATGCCACCCGTGATGGGCTGATCGGTGACCTGCGCTTTGTCGAGGATGCGGCGGCGGCGCATGATCGGGGCGTGCAAGGGGAGCGTTTCGCCGAGTTGGCCTTCGACTTCACATTGCAGGCTGCGCAGGCGCCTGAGGCCGAAACCCGCAGCCATCGCCCGCGTGCGTTGCAAGACGGCTAAAGCTCGACCCTTGTAGGAGCAGCCTTGCGCTGCGAAGAGGCCGGTGACAGCAGCGCAGATCTACTGTGTTTTCACCGGCCTCTTCGCAGCGCAAGGCTGCTCCTACACACGCCAGCCTCCACAGTTTTCACCGTTTATGCCTGGGCCTTTCCGTGCGGGGAGGGTCCGGGCTTTTTTGCGTTTACACGGAATATTGGGGGAGTGGGCTGCTATGTGCTTGTTGGCAGACAGGGTGAAGGCGGCCAGGTGCTTGCCTTGGGCTTGGAGGTGGGGCGGATATCGAGCGCCGCCCGCGCGGCNNGCGGCGCTCGATCTGATAGGCGCTGAAAATGCCAAGCCTGGCACCCAGTGCCTCCGACTACAATCGGGTCATACTGGCCAACACTTCAGGCCGCGACGGGGTGCTCACGCTGCATGCTGTGGCGGAAGCACTTGCAGCCTTTGGCCAGCAACACGATGGCCAGCAACGACGCGACGAAGCTGACAATCGACATCGAAGAACCGACCGCAGCCGGTACGCCGAAGTAGCGGTCGGTGATCAGCGCCACCAGCGTGGTGCCCAAGCCCAGGCCCAGTAGGTTACTGATCAGCAGGAACACCGCCGATACCTGCGCACGCACCTGGTTCGGCGAGAGGATCTGCATGGCCGCAGTGGACGCCGGCATGGGGAACGAGGCGAAGAACATGGCCGGTACCAGCAGGGTCACCGACAGCCACAGCTGGTCCACCTGCGAATACAGCACGGCCGGCACGATCATGCCCAGCGCACCGATTACCCCGGTACGCATGGCCGCATCGCTGCGGCCGCGCTTGGCCAGGTGGTCGGTCAGCCAACCGCCGAACACCACACCCGTGGTGTTGGCCAGCAGCAGGATGGTGCCGAGCATGAAGCCTGCTTGCTCGGGGCTCATGCCGAACTTGCGGATGTACAGCGCCGGTGTCCAGCTCATCATGCAGAACAGCGCCATGGCGTAGAACGAGAAGCCCAGGTAGTGGCAGCTGAACGTGGCCCGGTGACGGCCGATGAAGCGCAGGCCGTCGGTGAGCTTCACCTTGCGCACATTACCGTCGGCGTCCAGCTGCGCGCCCTTGCGCTCGGGGTTGCGCACGGTCAGCCAGATCAGCAGGCCCACGAGCACCCCAGGCAGGCCGACGATGAAGAACGCCAGTTGCCAGGCCTTCATGGCGCCAAGGAAGGCCACCTCGATGGTCTGCGCGTCCTTGAGCAAGGTGATCACGTAGCCGCCGACCAGAAAGGCAATGCCGCCACCGACGAACGAGCCGATGGAGTAGATGCCCACGGCGCGCCCGAGCTTTTCCTTGGGAAACAGGTCGCTGAACATCGAGTAGGCCGAAGGCGACAGGGCCGCTTCGCCGACGCCCACGCCGATACGGGCAAGGAACATCTGCGTGAAGTTCTTGCTCAGGCCGCAAGCGGCGGTGGCGAAGCTCCAGAAAATCACCCCGACCGCGATGATGCGTGGCCGCGAGAAGCGGTCGGCCAGGTAGGCGATGGGCATGCCCATGAAGGCGTAGAACAGCGAAAACGCCAGGCCGTGCAGCAGGCTGAACTGGGTGTCGCTTATCTGCAGGTCGGCTTTTATCGGCTCGATCATCAGGGCCAGAATCTGCCGGTCAACGAACGAGAAGATGTAAGCCACCATGCACAGGATGACCACATACCATTCGTACACGTAACGTTTTTGGGTGTGCTTGAGGTGTTGCGCTTCGGTCAGGGTATTCATGCTTGCAAGTTCCTGAGGGGACAGCCCTGATTGGGACAGCCTGATGGCCCCTTCGCAGCCCAAGGCCGCTCCTGCGAAGGGGCTGAACACGCGGTCAGTTATTGTCTGCAGAGGCTTGTGGCTTGATGGAAATCACCGCCAGGGTGGTGATCGCGCCCATCACCACGAGCATCACCGACACTGGCCAGGCATCCTTGTAAATGCTGAACAGTGCCGTCGCCGCCAGTGGCGCCAGGCCGCCGGAGAAGATCGAGGCAATCTCGTGCCCCATGGCCAGCCCCGAATAGCGCACCTTGGCCGGGAACAGCTCACCCATCAGCGCCGGCTGGGTGCCGATCATCGCGCCGTGACAGAAGGCCATGCCCAGCAACGCCGCCAGGTACACCCACACCGGTGAGTGGGTATCGAGCATCCAGAAGAACGGGAACGCCAGCACCATCAAACCGACCGAGCCGATGGCATACACCACCCGCCGGCCAATGATGTCCGACAGCCAACCCCAGAACACGATGGTGCCGGCTTCGACGATCATCGCCACCATCACGCTGGCCAGCACCAGTTGCGTATCCAGGCCGGTGAACTTGGCGTAGGCGATGGTGAAGGCGAGGAACAGGTAGGCGCTGCCGTTTTCGGCAATGCGGATACCCATGGCCTGCAGCACGGCCTTGGGGTGGTTGCGCAGCACTTCCATGGCCGGCATGTGCTCGGGCTTGTCCTGCTGGGCCTGTTCCTCGACGAAGGCTTTGCTCTCTGGCAGGCGACGGCGGATGTACACCCCCACGCCAAAGATCAGGATGCTGGCCAAAAATGGCACCCGCCAGCCCCAGCTCATCATGTCTTCGACGGGCAGCATCTGCACCAGGTAGAACGCGGCGGCAGACAGTACGAACCCGCCGGAAACACCCAGCTGGCTCCAGGCCGCATAGAAGCCGACGCGGTCCTTGGGTGCGTTCTCGCTCAGCAGCAGCACGCCGCCGCCCCATTCACCGCCCGAGGCAACGCCTTGCAGCACGCGCAGGATCACCAGGCAGGCGGGGGCCAGGTAACCGACCTGTTCGAAGGTTGGCAGCAGGCCCATGGCGAAGGTTGCCGCACCCATGATCGCCAGGGTCATCACCAAGGCTTTCTTGCGCCCGGCCTTGTCGCCGATATGGCCAAAGATCAGGCCACCCAGCGGGCGCGCCAGAAAGCCCACGGCGAAGCCGGCAAACGAGGCCATGGTGCCAAGTACCGGGTCGGTGCCGGCGGGGAAGAACAGCGGGGCGAAAATCAGTGCTGCGGCCGTGCCGTAGAGGAAGAAGTCATACCATTCCAGGGCATTGCCCAGGACCGAGGCGATGACAATGCGGCGCATGGTGCGCGGGTCGGTATCGCGGGTGATGCTGGTGTTCAGGTTACTCATGAGCCATCTCCATGCGGGCCGGTCACCAGAACTTCCAGGTGTAGGAAGTGATCAGGCGATACTCGTTGTAGTCGTTGCCGTACTGCTGTTGGGTACGCATGTTCTTCAGGTCGAAGGCCAGGTCTTTGAGCGGGCCGCTCTGGATCACGTAGCTGAGCATGATGTCGCGCTCGCTTTCCTGGTCCCTTGCAAGGCCCGGGCCGCGGTCGATGTCGGTGCCTTTGATGTAGCGGGTGAACAGCTTCAGCCCGGGCAGGCCCATGGCGGCGAAGTTGTAGCCATAACGCACCGACCAGCTGCGTTCATCCGGGCGAATGAACGGCAGGCCCGCCCAGTTCGGCAGCCACAGCTGCGGCACGTAGCCGTTCAACGTCGGGAACACGGTATCGCCGGTCATGCGCTGGTAGCTCAGGCCCAGCATGTGCCCGCTTTTTTCCAGGGTGACCAGGCCGAAGTAGGCGCGGTTGTCCACGGCGCCGCTGCGTGCGGCGCCGTCTTCACGGTTGTTGAAGTACCCCACGTCGGTTTTCAACTGGTAGCCGTCGGCGAACTTCAGGGCGTGCTTGATGCCGCCGTAGTCCTGCTTGTAGATGTCGTTGAGCACACCATGGAAGTAACTGGCTTGCAGGTCTGGGGTCAGGGCGTAGGTGGCGCCGGCGAAGTCCAGCCCATCACTGTCAAGGTCGTCGCGGGTGCCGTAGCGGTAGAGGCGCTCGTGGTTGGACGACTCGCGGGTGACGATGGACCAGAAGCGCCCGCCAACCAGGGTCAGCTTGTCGATGTCGCGTGATTCGATCACCGCGCCCTGGTAAATCGTGTCGAGCTGCCGGCTGGGGTCGTTGGAGGCGACGGGGTAGAAAGGTTTCTGATCGCCGATCAGTACCTTGGTGTCGGCGTACTTGAGCTTCAGGGTCGCACCGCCGCGGCTGTAGTCGTCGGCGGCCTGCTGGCGGTGCTTGCTGAAGGGCAGCGAGCCATCGTTGCCGGTGGAGTCCAGGCGCACGGCGTATTGGCCGTTGAGGTCGAGACCGACCGCCACGGGGGTATCGGTGTAACCGGATTCGAACTGCAGGTCGAAGCCCTGCGACCAGTTGCCGACCTTGGACACCGGCGCGCTGGGGTTGGTGAAGTTACGGTTCAGGTAGAGGTTTCTGAAATTGAGCGAGAGGTGGCTGTCATCCACCACATCGGCCAAGCACGTCAGGGGTAATACGGCGCCCACACACAAGCAAAACGGTTTCGCACGCAACGGCCATTTGAGTTCCATGGGGTAATCCTGGAAGTGTGATCAGTACAAGTCCTGGGCAGTCGAGCAACTGGGCAGAAGGGCTGCAGGTCTTGCGCCCGCTTGTCTGTCACGTATTGTTTTTGTTTTTGTTTTTCAGATATCCAGCACCAGGCGCTTGCCGCGCGCCCGGGAACAGCACAGTACGATCTGCTCGTTGGTGTGTTTCTCCTCTTCGGTCAGGTAGTGGTCACGGTGGTCGGGTTCGCCTTCGAGCACGTCGCACAGGCAGGTGCCGCACACACCTTGCTCGCAGGACACCTCGACCTTGATCCCGATACTGCGCAGGGCGGCGGTCAGGGGCTGGCCTTCCTGCACCTGCACGGTCTTGCCGCTGCGTGCGGCGACCACCTCGAAACTGCCGCCCGAGGTGTCGACCTCGGCCTGGAAGTACTCGTGGTGGATGTGTGGGTCGTCGTAGCCTTGCTGGCGCGCCCCCGCGATCACCCAATCCATGAAGCCCGCTGGGCCGCAGGTGTACAGGTGCACGCCAGGCATGGCGGGGCCAAGCACCTGGGCCAGGTCCAGGTGCTGCTCAGGGCCTTCATCACTGAAGTGAGTGAACACGCTGGCCGCGAACGGTGCGCCGAGCAGTTCGTCGACGAACGCGCAGCGGCTGCGTGAGCGGCCGCGGTAATGCAGCTCGAACGGTTTACCTTGGGCATGCAGGGCATGGGCCATGGCGATCATCGGGGTGATGCCGATGCCACCGCCCAGCAAGATCGAGCGCGTGGCGTCGCTGGCCAGTGGGAACAGGTTGCGCGGCGCGCTGATGCGCATTGGCGTGCCGGGCTGCAGCTGCTCGTGCACCGCCACCGAGCCGCCACGAGACTGGCTGTCCTTGAGCACGCCCAGGCGGTAGACATTGGCATGCGCGGGGTCGCCGCACAGCGAATACTGCCGCACCAGGCCGGGCGCCAGGTGCAGGTCGACGTGGGCGCCTGCCGCAAAGCGCGGCAGGGCCTGGCCGTCGACCGCGGCCAGCTCCAGTACGACCACGTCGCCTCCTTGCACTTCGCGGGCTTGCACGATCACATCGAGCAGTTGTTCGCTCATGGTCGTGGCCCTAGAGGATGTAGCCGATACCGGCGAGGGTATCGTCACTGTTGATCAGGCTGATCACCTTGCGGTGGATCTTGAAGCTGCCTTGCGCCCGCACCAGGGTGTAGGTCAGGTCGGCGCTGTAGTGCTTGAGGCTCTCTTTGCGGAACTCGCGCACGTTCTGCGCGCAGCGCACGGTGACGTTGACGCCGTCGTCGCCC
>NZ_BNTL01000051.1:0-2060 GCF_022179005.1 Pseudomonas sp. PAGU 2196
ACCACTGTCCCCTTGGCGGAGATGAAGTTCGGCCCCTCGAAGCGCTTGGCACCCTGGCACAGGACGTGATCACCGCCCAGCTCCCCGCTTTCGCCCGGCGCCATGCGCAGGTCGCGTTCGGCACTGTTGTTGCTCGACAACACCACGCCCAGTGCGCACACCGCCAGGCCCAGGTGTGCCAACTGCATGCCCCAGTAGCTGCGGGTAAGGCCGCGCATGCCTTTGGCCAGGCCCTTGTGGCGGGTCTTGTCGAGCACATCACGCAACCCGCTGAGTACGACCCAGGCCGCCAGGGCAAAGGCCGTCAGCGTGGGCCAGTCGAAGTCGTCGACGATGAAGCCGGCGACCGGGGCGAGCACTGCGCTGCCGATCAGTACCGGGGTCATCATGCTTGCCAGCCATTTGCCGGGCGTGTCCTTCCAGCGCACCACCACGCCCACCCCAAGCACCACCATCAGCAGTGCCATCAGCGGCAGGAACAACGCATCGAAGTACGGCGGGCCGACCGACAGCTTGGCCCCAGTGAGGGCATCGAGCACCAAGGGGTACAGGGTGCCCAAAAGGATCATCGAAGCCGCCACCACCAGCACCAGGTTATTGGCCAACAGCAGCGTCTCGCGCGACCACAGGGCAAAGCCGACCTGGCTCTTGACCACCGGCGCACGCAGGGCGAACAGGGTTAGCGACCCCCCCACCACGAACAGCAGGAAGATCAGGATGAACACGCCGCGTGACGGGTCAGCGGCAAAGGCATGCACGGAGGTCAGCACCCCGGAACGGACCAGGAAGGTGCCCAGCAGGCTCAGTGAGAAGGCTGCGATCGCCAACAGCACGGTCCAGCTCTTGAACACGCCACGCTTCTCGGTCACCGCCAGCGAGTGGATCAAGGCCGTGCCCACCAGCCAAGGCATGAACGAGGCGTTTTCCACCGGGTCCCAGAACCACCAGCCGCCCCAACCCAGCTCGTAGTAAGCCCACCACGAGCCCAGGGTGATGCCCACGCCAAGGAAGGCCCAGGCGACGATGGTCCACGGCCGCGACCAGCGTGCCCAGGCGGCATCAAGGCGCCCGCCAAGCAAGGCGGCGATGGCGAAGGCAAAGGCCACCGAGAAGCCCACGTAGCCCATGTACAGCATCGGCGGGTGGACGATCAGGCCGATGTCCTGCAGCAACGGGTTGAGGTCACGGCCATCGGTCGGCACTTGCGGCAGCAGGCGCTGGAACGGGTTGGAGGTGATGATCAAAAAGCTCAGGAAGCCCACGCTTATCATGCCCATTACCGCCAGCACACGGGCCAACATCACTTGCGGCAGCTGGCGCGAGAACACCGACACGGCGAAGGTCCAGCCGCCCAGGATCAACGCCCACAGCAGCAACGACCCCTCGTGCGCGCCCCACACGGCACTGAACTTGAAGTACCACGGCAAGGCGCTGTTGGAGTTGCTGGCGACGTAGGCGACCGAGAAGTTGTCGGTCATGAAGGCATGGGTGAGACAGGCAAAAGCAAAGGTCAGGAAGGCGAACTGCCCCCAGGCCGCCGGGCGTGCCAGGCTCATCCACAGGCTGTCGCCGCGCCAGGCGCCTAACAGCGGCACACTGGCCTGCACGGCGGCGAAGCAGATGGCCAGGATCATCGCCAACTGGCCGAGTTCGGGTATCACCAGTGCCGCGTTCATGGCTTGGCCTCCGCGCCGGCGGCGGCTTGGCCGCTTTCTTTCAGGGCCTTGGTGACCTCGGGCGGCATGTATTTTTCGTCATGCTTGGCCAGCACTTCATCGGCCACCACCACACCCTCGGCATTGAGCTTGCCCAGGGCAACGATGCCCTGCCCTTCGCGGAACAGGTCGGGGAGGATGCCACGGTAGGTGATCGGCACCGACTTGTTGAAGTCGGTGACCACGAAGCGCACGTCGAGCGAGTCGGCCGAACGCTGCACCGAGCCTTTTTCGACCATGCCACCGGCACGGATACGGGTATCCTGCGGCGCCTCGCCGTTGGCGATCTGCGTCGGCGTATAGAACAGGTTGATGTTCTGCTGCAAGGCGCTCAGGGCAAAGCCG
>NZ_BNTL01000051.1:2071-3429 GCF_022179005.1 Pseudomonas sp. PAGU 2196
ATGGCGAGAAAATCACCGAACGAGGCAAAACTCATCGTGCGGCCCTCCGCCCCAGGCTGTTCAATACTTCCTCCTTGACCCAACTGGCGCGTGCCTCGCGCTTTAGCACTTCAAGGCGCATGCGCATCAACAGCACCACGCCGAAGAAGCAGTAGAAACCCAGCGCCGTGCACAGCAGCGGCAACCACATTTCGGCAGGCATCGCCGGCTTTTCGGTCAGGGTGAACGTGGCGCCCTGGTGCAGGGTGTTCCACCACTCCACTGAGTACTTGATGATCGGGATGTTGATCACACCGACAATCGCCAACACTGCACAGGCCTTGGCCGCGCTGTCACGATTACTGATTGCCTGGCCCAGCGCAATGATGCCGAAGTACAGGAACAGCAGAATCAACATCGACGTAAGGCGGGCATCCCACACCCACCAGCTGCCCCAGGTCGGCTTGCCCCAGATGGCACCGGTGACCAGCGCAACGGCGGTCATCCAGGCGCCGATCGGCGCTGCGCACTGCAGGGCGACGTCGGCCAGTTTCATCTTCCACACCAGCCCCACCACCCCGGCCACGGCCAGCAGCACGTAGCAGGACTGCGCCAGCATTGCCGCCGGCACATGGATGTAGATGATGCGGAAACTGTTGCCCTGCTGGTAGTCCTGGGGCGCGAATGCCAGGCCCCAGGTTATGCCCACCAGCAACAGCGCGAGGGAGGCAATGGCCAGCCACGGCAACATACGGCCGCTGATGGCATAGAACCATTTGGGGGAACCGAGCTTGTGGAACCACGTCCAACTCATTTTCATCAGGGTACATCCAGGGTATTAGCCAGGCTTGAGAGCCCAGGACTCGTTATTCGCCGACGCTGATCTTCAGGCCGGCCGCTATCGCAAAGGGTGCCAGTGTCACCGCCAGGGCCGTGAGGCTGGCNNCAGAGCAGATGGCCGGTAGCTGGCATATTCTGCAACGCCGCCTGCAACGCACCACTGCCCAGGATCAATACAGGGATATACAACGGCAGAATCAGCAATGCCAGCAGCAGACCACCGCGTTTAAGACCGACCGTCAGCGCCGCCCCCACTGCGCCCAACAGGCTCAGCACGGGCGTACCCAGCAGCAACGAGGCGAGCAGCACCGGCAGGCAATGGCTCGGCAGCCCCAGCATCAGAGCCAGCAGTGGCGCCAACAATACCAGCGCCAGGCCGGAAAAGATCCAGTGCGCCAGCACCTTGGCCAATACCAGTAGCGCCAGCGGATGCGGCGACAGCACCCATTGCTCCAGCGAGCCATCCTCGAAATCGCTGCGGAACAGGCCGTCCAGCGACAGCAGCACGGCCAGCAAGGCCGCCACCCACACCAGGCCCG
>NZ_BNTL01000052.1:0-11828 GCF_022179005.1 Pseudomonas sp. PAGU 2196
CGCTCGATCTCATAGGCGCCAAACCCCTCATGCCGTGCACCCCCTCTAAAACCCCATTGCTGGCCACCCAATTTAAGTTATAAGATAACGTTTCATTTGACACCCATTCCTACCAGCGACCTTCCATGACTAGCGCCAGCGCCACCCCCACCCTGCTTACCCAGCGCCTACAGAGCATCGATGCCCTGCGCGGCCTGGTCATCCTGTTCATGCTCCTGGACCACGTCCGCGAGACCTTCTTTCTGCACCGCCAGGTCAGCGACCCGATGGCCATCGACGTCACCGACCCGTCGTTGTTCTTCAGCCGTACCCTGGCCCACCTCTGCGCGCCGGTGTTCGTCCTGTTGACGGGCCTTTCGGCCTGGCTGTATGGCGAGAAGTACGAGGGCCGTAGCGATGTCTCGGCCTTTCTGTTCAAACGCGGGCTGTTCCTGGTGGCGCTCGAGTTCACCTTGGTCAACTTCGCTTGGACCTTCCAACTGCCCCCCAGCGTGATCTACCTGCAAGTGATCTGGGCCATTGGCGTGAGCATGATCGCCCTGTCGCTGCTGGTGTGGTTGCCACGGGCAGCGCTGATCGCCCTGGGTGCAATCATCGTCGCCGGGCACAACCTGCTCGACAGCCTGCACTTCGGCGCTGAGTCGGCCCTGCACGTGCCGTGGGCAATCCTGCACGACCGTGGCTGGCTGGTATTCTCCGACAACCTGCGCCTTCGCACGTCGTACCCCGTGCTGCCCTGGATCGGCGTCATCGCCTTGGGCTACGGCCTTGGCCCCTGGTTCGCCCGTGGCAGCGACGCAGGCCAACGCCAGCACCGCCTGCTGCTGGCCGGGGTGATCGCACTGCTTGGTTTTGTCGTGCTGCGCATGCTCAACGGCTACGGCGAGGCACCCTGGAGCGGGTACCCGACGTTGACGCAAACGCTGATGAGCTTCTTCAACATTACCAAGTATCCGCCGTCCTTGCTGTTCCTGGCCCTCACCCTGGGCTGTGGCCTGCTGCTGTTGCGCGCCTTCGAGCGTGCCGGCCAGGCCCGCTGGATCAACGCCCTGGCGGTTTACGGCGCAGCACCGATGTTTTTCTACCTGCTGCACCTGTATGTGCTGAAGCTGCTTTACCTGGCCTGCGTCGCGCTGTTCGGCCACAACCAAGGGGATTACTTCGGCTTCGACGGCATCGGTGCCGTGTGGCTGGGCGCCGTCTTGCTCGCCGTGTCGCTGTACCTGCCGGTACGTAACTTCGCCCGGTTGAAAGCGCGTCGGCGTGACATCACCTGGCTCAAGTACTTCTGAAAAGCGTTTTCACCCGGCTGCCTGATGGTCTACCATGCCGGCCGCCGGTTTCCACCACGGAATTAATAGGGAATCCCAAGCCCGCTAACGCGGGCCAAACGGAACTGCCCCCGCAACTGTAGGTGCCGAGCCTGCTCCATCGATGCCACTGGATAACCTTGTCCGGGAAGGCTGGAGCTGGGCCATGACGCACCAGTCAGGAGACCTGCCGGCGCAAAAACACCAACCGGCGGGGTGTCCGGGATGGCCATCTCCACCCTTTTCTGGGTGCTGCCCCCTGCCGCGTGCACGGGGCTCGGCGATGCCTGTCCGTGCGTTCATTCCGTGAACCCTTCGATAGGAGATCGTCCCCTCATGCTGCCTCGTCTTGTCGCTTTGATCGCCGGCCTCGGCCTCACCAGCCTGGCCCAGGCTGCCGCCACCCACTACCCGCTCACGGTCGACAACTGCGGCATGCCGCAGACCTTCGCCCACGCGCCCGAGCGTGCAGTGACCATTGGCCAAGCCGGCACCGAGATGCTCTACGCACTGGGGCTGGGCGACAAACTGGCCGGCACCTCGCTGTGGTTCAACAACGTGCTGCCCGAGTACAAGGCGCTGAACGACAAGGTCGAGCGCCTGGCCGACAACGACCCCAGTTTCGAGGCGGTGGTCGGCAAGCGTCCGCAACTGGTGGCCGTACAGTTTGAATGGATGGTCGGCGCACAAGGGGTGGTCGGCACCCGCGAGCAATTCGACGAGCTGAAGATCCCGACCTACCTGCTGCCGTCGGACTGCGAAGGCAAGGACAACCTGGTGGGCGCCGACGGCACCCGCCTGCAGGCGTTCCAGGTCGAGAGCATCTACAAGAGCGTCAACCAGCTGGCCGAAATCTTCGACGTGCAAGACCGCGGCGCCGCGTTGAACGCCGACCTCAAGGGCCGCCTGGACAGCGCCAAGGCACAGTTGGCTGGCAAGGATTTGTCGAACACCTCGGCACTGTTCTGGTTCTCTAGCGCCGACTTGGATATCGACCCCTACGTCGCCGGCCGCCAAGGGGTGGCTGACTTCATGCTGCGTACCCTGGGGTTGCGCAATGTGGTCGAGTCCACCGAAGAATGGCCGACCGTGGGCTGGGAAACCCTGGCCAAGGCCAACCCAACCTGGTTGATCATCGCCCGCATGGACCGTCGCCGCTTCCCGGCAGACGACTACCAGAAAAAACTCGAATTCCTGCGCAACGACCCGGTTACCCGCAACATGGACGCAGTGAAGAACGACCGCATCATCGTCCTCGACGCCGACGCCATGCAGGCCGGCATCCGCCTGTTCCGTGGCCTGCAGACGCTGTCGACGGCGTTCGCCAGCGGTAAAGCAGCCCAGTGATGAGCCGCCTGTTGCCCTACAGCGCCCTGGCCCTGGCAGCCCTGTGTGTCGCGCTGGTGGCCGGCACGGCGATCGGCGAGAGCAACCTGGCGCCGAACGTGGTCTACCAAGTGCTGGCCAATCACCTGTGGCAGGCCGGTTACCCGGTCGACCCCATTGATGCCGGTATCGTCTGGAACTACCGCCTGACCCGCACCCTGGTCGCCGCCGCCTGTGGCGCCGGGCTGGCCACGTGTGGCGTGATCCTGCAGGCGCTGCTGCGCAACCCGCTGGCCGAGCCCTACCTATTGGGGTTGTCGGCCGGTGCCTCGACCGGCGCGGTGATGGTCGGCCTGCTGGGGCTGGGCAGCGTCGCCCTGAGCATGTCCGGGGGTGCCTTCATCGGCGCGTTGGCGGCGTTTGCGCTGGTGCTGGTGCTGGCACGCGCCGCCGGGCCGAGCAGCAACAACGCCCAGGTGATACTCGCCGGCATCGCTGGCTCGCAACTGTTCACTGCGCTGACCGCGTTCCTCATCACCAAGTCGGCCACCGCCGAGCAGGCGCGCGGCATTCTGTTCTGGCTGCTGGGCAACCTCAGTGGCGTGCGCTGGCCGTCCGTGTGGCTGGCCCTGCCCGTGGCACTGTTCGGGCTGGTGGTGTGCCTGTGGCATCGCCGCGCGCTGGATGCCTTTACCTTCGGCGCCGACTCGGCCGCGTCGCTGGGGATCCCGGTGCGGCGCACCCAGTTGTTGCTGATCAGTTGTGCCGCGCTGGTGACGGCGGTGATGGTGTCCATCGTCGGCGCCATCGGTTTTGTCGGGCTGGTCATCCCCCACGCCCTGCGCCTGCTGCTGGGGCCCGGGCATAGCCGCCTGCTGCCGGCCAGTGCGCTGGGCGGCGCACTGTTTCTGATCAGCGCCGATATCTTGTCGCGCACGTTGATCCCAGGCCAGGTGATCCCGGTGGGCGTGGTGACCGCGCTGATCGGCGCGCCAGTGTTCGCGCTGATTCTGGTCAGCAGAAGGGGGCGCCCATGACCGTCATGGCCAACGTGAAGATTGCTCCCCTGGCCTGCCAGGGCTTAGGGCTGCAGCTGGGCGGTAACCCTGTACTGCGCGACATCGAGCTAACCGTTATCCCCGGCGAAACGCTGGGCATCGTCGGCCCTAACGGCTCGGGCAAGTCGTCTTTGCTCAAACTGCTGGCGGGCCTGCGCAAGCCTGACAGTGGCCGTGTCGAGCTGCTGGGCGAACCGCTCGCGCAACTGCCACGCCGGCGCATTGCCCAGGCCCTGGCGCTGGTCGAACAGCAGGCGGATACCGCTGACGCCATCAGCGTGTACGACGCCGTTGCCCTGGGCCGCACGCCCTGGCTGTCAGCCCTGGCGCCGTTCAGCAAAGCGGACCGCGCCATCGTCGAGCAGGCCCTGGCCGACCTGGATGCCCTGCACCTGCGCACGCGCCTTTGGCATTCGCTTTCAGGTGGCGAACGCCAACGCGTGCACATTGCCCGCGCCCTGGCGCAACGCCCCCAGGTGCTGTTGCTCGACGAGCCGACCAACCACTTGGACATCCAGCACCAGCTCAGCCTGCTGCAACAGGTGCAGGGGCTGCCGGTTACCACGCTGGTGGCCCTGCATGACCTCAACCAAGCGCTGACCTGCGACCGCCTCGCGGTGCTCGACAAAGGCTGCCTGGTCGCCCTCGGCAAGCCGCTCGACGTCCTCACCCCAGAGCGCCTGCTGAGCACCTTCGGCGTACACGCCCACTACCTTACCGACCCCTTCGACGGCGCACGCATTCTGCGTTTTCGCGCCCCCTGAACCAGGAAGTTCCCACCATGCTGTTGCGCCCTGTCGCCCTGCTGCTCGCCAGCACCCTGTTTGCCCCTGCCGCGCTGGCAGATGTGCATGAAGTGAAGATGCTCAACCGCAGTACGCAGGGCGCGATGGTCTACGAGCCGGACCACTTGCGCATCGCACCCGGCGATACCGTGCGCTTTGTGCCGACCATGAGTGGGCACAACGCAGCCAGTGTGCCGGGGTTGCTGCCGCAGGGCGCTGAGGCGTTCAAGAGCAAGCTCAACCAGCCCTACGAGCACACCTTCAGCGTACCCGGCATGTACGGTATCCAGTGCATTCCGCACTTGGCGATGGGCATGGTGATGGTGATCCAGGTGGGTGACACGGCGCCGGCCACAGTGCCTGCTAGCCTGCCTGCACGGGCGAAAACCCGCTTCGAAGCGCAACTGCAGAAGCTGGGGGCCGGGCAATGAGCCGGCTGTTGCTGGCCCTGCCTCTGCTCGGGCTTACCCCGCTCGCATTGGCTGACTCCGCTCAGGCCCAGAGCAACGGTTTGGTAGAAGACGCCAGCTGGAGCATCCTCAACCGCAGCGTGTTCGACCAGCGCGACTACAAGCATGGCGGACGCAACAGCAGTGCGCGCAATGCCTACAAGCCACGCGACGAACGTAGCGGCAAAGCTGAGGAATGGGCCTACGGTTTGATGGGGACCTTGCAGTCTGGCTTTACCCAAGGCCTGATCGGCGTCGGTGTCGATGCCCACGCTTATCTGGGCGTACAGCTCGACAGCGGCGGTGGCCGTGCCGGCAAGGCGCGCTTGCTGGGCATCGACAACGACGGGCACCCGAAAAACGAATACAGCCGAGCAGGCGCAGCCTTGAAGATGCGGGTGTCGAACACGGTGCTGTCCTACGGCGAGCAGCGGGTGAAAACCCCGGTCTTCAGTTCGTCCGACAGCCGCTTGCTGCCCGAGACCGCGACGGGGTTTTTCCTCACCAGCAACGAGATCGACACGCTTCGGCTGGTGGCCGGCCACTTCAATGAAAACGCGGATCGCAACGCTTCAAGCCACGATCAAGGGTTCGTGGTGAACTATTCCAATGGCCGCCAGGGCAATGCCTTCGACCTAGCCGGCGTGGTCTGGAACCCCGGCGCGGCCCTCAGCGGCAGCCTGTATACCTCGCGCTACGAGGACAGCTGGAACCAGCACTACCTGGGCAGCACCCTGACCCACGCACTGGATGACCGGCGCAGCTTGAGCCTCGACCTCAACCTGTACCGCACCACCGACACCGGCAAGGCGCTGTCCGGGCGCATCGACAACACCACCTGGAGCCTGGTGTCGCGTTACAACCAGGGGCCGCACGGGTTCAGCCTGGGCTGGCAGCAGGTAGACGGCAATTCACCGTTCGACTATGTGACGCGGGGCGCGATCTATATCGCCAACGCCGTGCAGATGTCGGACTTCAATGCACCGAACGAGAAGTCATGGCAGGCGCGCTATGACCTGAACATGGGCGCCTACGGTGTGCCCGGGTTGAACCTGACGGCGCTGTACGTGCGCGGGTTCGATATCGATGGCACGCATGTCGACCCCACCGGCGGCTACGCGTACCTGGGGTATGGCAAGGGTGGCAAGCACTGGGAGCGCGACCTGGAAGCGCGCTATGTGGTGCAGAGTGGCAAGGCCAAGGGCACCACGTTCTCGGTACGGCATAACGCGCACCGGGGGAACACGGCGCAGGCGGAACTGGATGGTGACCAGATCCGCCTGGCGGTCGAATGGCCGCTGGGCGGCGGGTTCTGATCATCGTTCAGGGACCCAGGCTTCACACCAACGTGCCGGTGACGGGCTGCGCAGCAGCCCCCGGTTCAAGACGCTGCAGCGGATAGCGGCTGCAGGCCCCATTCGGCTTTCTCCTGCGAGGTCATCGCAGCAACCACTTCCATAAACGTCTGCTCCAATTCTGCGCTGACATTGCCGAACGCCTTGTAGTTGGTCAGCAGGTACCGCTTCACGGTATTGGGCCAACGCCCTTCCTTGTGCGCCGCATTGATGATGCCCTTGGCGTCGTGGCGCGTGGCACCCCGCCACAAATCCATCAGCCTGTTTTCGAAGTGGCCGAACGACCACGGGTCTCTGCAGTCTTCGAATTCGTCCAGCAGTTTGAGCTTGTACAGGGCCATGTGTGGCATCGGTGAATCTCCCTTGGGGGCGTTGGGTAAGCCTTGAGGGAGACGGTAAGCAAGCAGGTGCGTTATGGAAATGAACGCGTTGAACACTCCACAACAACAGCTGTAGGCGGTTTCTGACCGATTACGGCGACGTCATGCCAGCGTCAGCTGCATATGGGTGGTCTGCCAGACGGGGTCCTGCTCCACATCGATCACCGCGAACCCCTGGCGTTCCCAGAAGGCAATCGCGCCCGGGAGGAACGGGTGGGTGTGCAGGTACAGGCATTCGACACCCGCCTGTTCGGCCGCACCGCGCAAGGCGGCGAACAAGGCGGCGGCGAGGCCATGGCGTCGATAGGCCGGCAACACGAACAAGCGCACCACCTCGACCACGCACACCCGCTGATAGTCGAGTTGTGCGAAGCGATGGTCATAGGGCACATAGCCGATTACGGCCACCAAACGGCCCTGATCGCGGGCTTCGAGAAACACGCCTTCGCCGTCCAGGTAAGTCTCGGCGAAGCGAGCCAAGTCAGGGGGCAACGGTGCGTCGGCAAGTTGCGGGAAAAGTTCGCGGCGGGCGCTGTCGACAAAAACGACCACCTCGTCGATGGCGTCACGCGGGACGGGTTGGATGATCCAGTTCGGCATGTGGGCTACAGGCAATGAGTCGAGGGCAAAGGTTCTACCCCAGCGCGCCGCCCATGGCAAATTCTGGGCTCATCGCGATCAAGACCCCGGTATAATCGCAGGCCTAGACCGCCCAACCAGGCCACCCCATGCCCCGCCTCCAGACGTTGCTACTGCCACTGCTACTGATCACCGCCCTCGCCGCCTGCGACCAGCAACCCTCCCGCGAAGCGCAGATCCTGGCCAAGCTGCCGCTGCAGGACGCCTATGAGCACAACATCGACCGCATGGCGTCGTTGCTGGCCCCAGCCCACCCGCAGGTGCCCGAGGCGCGCATCCGTGAGGTGCTGCGCAAACACCTGACGGTCGAGGACCAGCGCCAGGACTTGTTCAAGCTCTACAGCGAAAAGAATTTCAGCGACGCTGAATTCGCCAGCATCGTCGAAGCCATGCAGGACCCGGCCAAGGCCCGCGCACTTGAAGAGACTGAGGCCGGCAAACGCCTGAGCGAAAAACTGACCGCGCTGATGCGCGAAACCGCCCGCGACACCCAGGTGCAGGCATTGGCCGAGCAGCGCATGCAGCAGGTCGAAGATGAGCTGGCTGAACTGGAAAAAGCAGGTTCCTGATCGACGTAACGCACCGCTGCGGCGACAATAACGCACTACACCTACAAGCAGCAGGGTTACTCCCTTTTCGTACCAGTGAGGTCAGGATTGCCACACCCCAAGCACGGATTGCGCCTGGATTTACGCTCGCTCATTCTGATTCTCTGTGCCCTCACCGCGCTACTGATGCTGTGCGCCAGTTATTTCGCCAGCTACCGGGTTCAGCGTCAGTTGCTGATCGACCACGCCCTGGAAGCCAACCGGGTGTACGCGGCGAAGCTGGCGTCGATCACCGAGACCTTCATCGCCAGTGCCTTGCAGCAGTTGTCGTTCAGTGCCGGCGTGCAAGCCCACCAGTTGGCTGATGCCGCCGCGCTGCAGACGGAGACCGACCGCGTGCTGCACCAGGGCCTGGCCTTCAACTCGACGTTCGTGGTCGATGCCGACGGGATCCTGCGGGCAATCTCCCCTGCCTCATTGCGCCACTACCTCAATACCAAGGTGCAGTCGCCCGGGGTTCAGGAGGCCTTGCAAGGGCGCAAGGCCCTGGTGTCGACGCCCTACCTGTCCACCGCCAACAACCTGGTGGTGGCACTGTCGCAGCCGATCTTCGATGCCAATGGGCGTTACCTGGGCTACGTCGGTGGCAGCCTGTACCTGCGCGAGCGCAACATCCTCAACAGCCTGCTGGGCGAGCACTTCTACAAGGACGGCTCGTACCTCTATGTGGTCGACCGCAACCGCCGCCTGCTCTATCACCCGGACAACCAGCGGGTGGGCACGGTGGTGGAAGGCAACCCGCTGATCGATCAACTGGCGACCCTGGACAGCGGCACCCGCCAGCTGACCAACAGCCAGGGCGTGGAAATGCTGGCAGGGTTTGCCACGGTGCCGAGCGCTGGCTGGGGTGTGGTGGCGCAGCAGCCGCTGGCGCAGACCGTGGCGCCCTTGAGCCACCTTGTGCTCAACGTTATCGGCACCTCGGCGCCGCTGGCACTGGTGGGCAGCCTGGTGCTGTGGTGGCTGGCGATGACCATCGCTCGGCCACTCTGGCAATTGGCAGCCGGGGCCAGGTCGATGGACCGCGCAGGCACCGCCGAGCGCCTGCATCGGGTGCCGGCCTGGTACTTCGAGGCGGCCGAGCTCAAGCGTGCGCTGCTGTTCGGGCTCAACCTGCTGCAAGAGCGCATCGGCCGGCTTAACCGCGATGCCCAGACCGACCCACTGACCGGGCTGGGCAACCGCCGCAACCTGGAGTTCAGCCTGTCGTTGCTGCAGGCCGAAGGGCGGGCTTTTTCGGCCATCGTGCTCGATATCGACCACTTCAAGCGGGTAAATGATGGCCATGGGCATGAAGTGGGCGACCAGGTACTGCAGCGGCTGGCCGAGCTGATGCGCCGCTGTTGCCGAGAGGGCGACCTGCTTTGCCGCACCGGGGGTGAGGAGTTTCTCATGCTGCTGCCGGGGGCAAGCCTGGCGGTTGCGGCAGCAGTGGCAGAACGGCTACGGGTAACGGTGCAGGATACGCCGGTGGAACCCGTGGGCGCGGTGACGATTTCGCTGGGGGTTGCGCATTGGCCGGGCGGCACCGGCAGCGAGCCTGGCGATGCATTGAGCGAGGCGGACCGGGCGCTGTACGCGGCCAAACAGAATGGGCGCAATCGGGTGTGTGTCGCGCGGGTTCAGCCCTGAAACCCGCGCAGACCGTCACGGCCAGGCCCTTCGCAAAAGTTGTTACAAGCCTTGTCATAAAACTGTCGTGTTTCAGTCATAGGATTGACCCCAACCTGACATTTTCACTCTTCATGGATGAGCGTCTCATGCGTCGTGTGGTTTTCAATCAGAAAGGTGGCGTCGGCAAGTCGAGCATCGCCTGCAACCTGGCTGCCGCCAGTGCCGCTGAAGGCTATCGGACCTTGCTCGTCGACCTCGACCCGCAGGCCAATGCCACCTACTACCTGACCGGCCTGGTCAATGACGCCATCCCCTCGGGCATTGCCGACTTCTTCCGCCAGACCTTGTCATCCGCCACCGCGCACGGCAAAAAGCCCCGTGTGGCAATTACCGAGACCCGCTACAGCAACCTGCACCTGATCACCGCCAGCCCCGACCTCAGCGACCTGCAAAGCAAGCTGGAGAGCAAGTTCAAGATCAACAAGCTGCGCAAGCTGCTGGTGGAATTGGCTGAAGACTACGAGCGGATCTACATCGACACGCCGCCGGCGCTGAACTTCTACACCTTCAGCGCCCTGGTGGCCGCCGAACGCCTGTTGATTCCGTTCGACTGCGACAGCTTTTCGCGCCATGCGCTGCACAGCGTCATGGCCGAAGTGGAGGAGCTACGCCAGGACCACAACCCAGCGCTGCAGGTGGAAGGCGTGGTCGTCAACCAGTTCGCCGGGCGCACGGCACTGCACCAGACACTGGTCGATCAGTTGCGCGCTGAAGGGGTTCCGGTGCTGCCGGTGTACCTGAGCAGCTCGATCAAGATGCGCGAGTCGCACCAGGCGTCAGTGCCGCTGGTGCACATGGCACCGCGGCACAAGTTGGCGTTGGAGTTTGCCGACCTACTGGACGTGCTGGAGCGCGCGGCCTGAGCCAAGCGGGGTGGACATAGAGGGAGAATTTGAGTCCTCTGGCGAACGCTCCGCAGCCGAACGCTGGCAGCATGGCTGCGCTCACGACGCGGCGCTACAACTTAGTCATCGTAGTGGTAGCGGCATTGCAGGATGGTGAGTACGTCAGCCTCGAAGAAATAGACCAGGCGGTGCTCTTTGGTGATACGACGTGACCAGAAACCAGTCAGATCGCCCTTGAGGGCTTCTGGCTTGCCAGTTCCAGTGAAGGGCGTGCGGCGACACTGAGTGATAAGCGAGTTGATGTTGTTCAGGATTTTGGCGTCGGCCTGCTGCCAGTGGCAGTAGTCTTCCCATGCTTCATCCGTAAACTTCACCCCTGCGATGGTGCACGCACTGTCTTTATTACTCTGTTTGTTCTTGCTCATTTGTTGTCAATTCCTTGGTTACGGCTTTGCCGGCCCGGAGCTGAGCAATGGATGAGCGGAGGCGCGAGGCGTTCTTCGACGATCCCAGCAGGTGCAAGGTCTCGTTGATGCCGTTGTAATCCTCAAGAGAGAGCATCACGACAGGTTCGCCACGCTGGCGCGTGATTATGGCGGGCTCGTGGTCCCGGCAAACATCATCCATTGTCTGCTTCAGGTCGGCGCGAGCCTGGCTAAAAGTCAGTACGTGCATAAGTAATCCTCGCTGGGATAACCCCAGACCAGGTTGTTTCCCGAGAGCGCCATCGTGTGTGGCAGGTCCGGGAAGGGTCTCTCCAATGGTCATTAGCCCGCGTCATGGACATGTCCGGGTGACCTGTGAGTGCTAGTGCTACTCCATCAAGAATTCTGGACCAAACGCCGATCCGGCATTTACCAAAAGGCCCAGAAAACGTTACCGATTCGTACCGGCAGCAAGGGAATGGTACAAAACGTTGTACAATCTTGTCAATTCTCAGGCAGTTCGAACCTTGACATCGTCATCGCTGAGGCCAAGACACTAACCTCGTTGTAGCTCTCTGCGCTTCCGGACAACCAAATCCAGGTGCTTTGCACCCCAGCATTTTGCGTCACCAGGGCTACCCGATCACGCATTCGGGTGATAGATTCGCCGCCATGAAAACCACCCGGCAGACCCGCACGCTGACCGCCTGGACGCTTTATGCCAGCGTCCTGTTCAGCCTATTGCTGTGCGGCCTGCATCACGGCCAGATGAGTGGCCTGCGCTTGGCGGGCCTCGAGGGTGGTTTCTGTTCGATCAGCAGTGACCATGGCCCGGCCATCAACCTGGACAACGCCGGTGGCGACCAGCACATGGCTCAGCTCGACTGCCCCGTGTGCTCCTCGTTCGGCCTGGGGGGGCAGGAACGCCCAGCCGGTGTGGGCAAGCGGCACTGCCAGGCCGAACGAGGAGCACA
>NZ_BNTL01000053.1:0-3293 GCF_022179005.1 Pseudomonas sp. PAGU 2196
CATGGATGACGCATGTTTCATCATCACGGCCCGTGTTGACGGCCGCAAAAGACAAAACCCCTACCTGCTCGCGCAGATAGGGGTTTTGCGAAATGAATCTTGACGATGACCTACTCTCACATGGGGAAACCCCACACTACCATCGGCGATGCATCGTTTCACTACTGAGTTCGGGATGGGATCAGGTGGTTCCAATGCTCTATGGTCGTCAAGAAATTCTGTAGCCAGAATGTCCAGATGGACAGCCCAGCGAATTCGGATATGCGATATATGTGGTTACGAACTTTCGGTTCTTTCGTCTTCACCACCGCAATCTGCGTTAGCAAATTGCTTGGGTGTTATATGGTCAAGCCTCACGGGCAATTAGTATTGGTTAGCTCAACGCCTCACAGCGCTTACACACCCAACCTATCAACGTCGTAGTCTTCGACGGCCCTTTAGGGGATTCAAGATCCCAGTGAGATCTCATCTTGAGGCAAGTTTCCCGCTTAGATGCTTTCAGCGGTTATCTCTTCCGAACATAGCTACCCGGCAATGCCACTGGCGTGACAACCGGAACACCAGAGGTTCGTCCACTCCGGTCCTCTCGTACTAGGAGCAGCCCCTCTCAAATCTCAAACGTCCACGGCAGATAGGGACCGAACTGTCTCACGACGTTCTAAACCCAGCTCGCGTACCACTTTAAATGGCGAACAGCCATACCCTTGGGACCGGCTTCAGCCCCAGGATGTGATGAGCCGACATCGAGGTGCCAAACACCGCCGTCGATATGAACTCTTGGGCGGTATCAGCCTGTTATCCCCGGAGTACCTTTTATCCGTTGAGCGATGGCCCTTCCATACAGAACCACCGGATCACTAAGACCTACTTTCGTACCTGCTCGACGTGTTTGTCTCGCAGTCAAGCGCGCTTTTGCCTTTATACTCTACGACCGATTTCCGACCGGTCTGAGCGCACCTTCGTACTCCTCCGTTACTCTTTGGGAGGAGACCGCCCCAGTCAAACTACCCACCATACACTGTCCTCGATCCGGATAACGGACCTGAGTTAGAACCTCAAAGTTGCCAGGGTGGTATTTCAAGGATGGCTCCATGAGAACTGGCGTCCCCACTTCAAAGCCTCCCACCTATCCTACACAAGCAAATTCAAAGTCCAGTGCAAAGCTATAGTAAAGGTTCACGGGGTCTTTCCGTCTAGCCGCGGATACACTGCATCTTCACAGCGATTTCAATTTCACTGAGTCTCGGGTGGAGACAGCGCCGCCATCGTTACGCCATTCGTGCAGGTCGGAACTTACCCGACAAGGAATTTCGCTACCTTAGGACCGTTATAGTTACGGCCGCCGTTTACCGGGGCTTCGATCAAGAGCTTCGCTTGCGCTAACCCCATCAATTAACCTTCCGGCACCGGGCAGGCGTCACACCCTATACGTCCACTTTCGTGTTTGCAGAGTGCTGTGTTTTTAATAAACAGTCGCAGCGGCCTGGTATCTTCGACCGGCATGGGCTTACGGAGCAAGTCCTTAACCCTCGCCGGCGCACCTTCTCCCGAAGTTACGGTGCCATTTTGCCTAGTTCCTTCACCCGAGTTCTCTCAAGCGCCTTGGTATTCTCTACCTAACCACCTGTGTCGGTTTGGGGTACGGTTCCCAGTTATCTGAAGCTTAGGAGCTTTTCTTGGAAGCATGGCATCAACCACTTCGTCGCCTAAAGGCAACTCGTCATCAGCTCTCGGCCTTGAGATCCCGGATTTGCCTAAGATCTCAGCCTACCACCTTAAACTTGGACAACCAACGCCAAGCTGGCCTAGCCTTCTCCGTCCCTCCATCGCAATAACTGGAAGTACAGGAATATTAACCTGTTTTCCATCGACTACGCTTTTCAGCCTCGCCTTAGGGACCGACTAACCCTGCGTCGATTAACGTTGCGCAGGAAACCTTGGTCTTTCGGCGTGGGAGTTTTTCACTCCCATTGTCGTTACTCATGTCAGCATTCGCACTTCTGATACCTCCAGCAAGCTTCTCAACTCACCTTCACAGGCTTACAGAACGCTCCTCTACCGCATCACCAAAAGGTGATACCCGTAGCTTCGGTGCATGGTTTGAGCCCCGTTACATCTTCCGCGCAGGCCGACTCGACTAGTGAGCTATTACGCTTTCTTTAAAGGGTGGCTGCTTCTAAGCCAACCTCCTAGCTGTCTAAGCCTTCCCACATCGTTTCCCACTTAACCATGACTTTGGGACCTTAGCTGACGGTCTGGGTTGTTTCCCTTTTCACGACGGACGTTAGCACCCGCCGTGTGTCTCCCATGCTCGGCACTTGTAGGTATTCGGAGTTTGCATCGGTTTGGTAAGTCGGGATGACCCCCTAGCCGAAACAGTGCTCTACCCCCTACAGTGATACATGAGGCGCTACCTAAATAGCTTTCGAGGAGAACCAGCTATCTCCGAGCTTGATTAGCCTTTCACTCCGATCCACAGGTCATCCGCTAACTTTTCAACGGTAGTCGGTTCGGTCCTCCAGTCAGTGTTACCTAACCTTCAACCTGCCCATGGATAGATCGCCCGGTTTCGGGTCTATACCCAGCGACTAAACGCCCTATTAAGACTCGCTTTCGCTACGCCTCCCCTATTCGGTTAAGCTCGCCACTGAATATAAGTCGCTGACCCATTATACAAAAGGTACGCAGTCACCTAACAAAGTAGGCTCCCACTGCTTGTACGCATACGGTTTCAGGATCTATTTCACTCCCCTCTCCGGGGTTCTTTTCGCCTTTCCCTCACGGTACTAGTTCACTATCGGTCAGTCAGTAGTATTTAGCCTTGGAGGATGGTCCCCCCATATTCAGACAAAGTTTCTCGTGCTCCGTCCTACTCGTTTTCATTGATAAGAGATTTTCGTGTACGGGGCTATCACCCACTATGGCCGCACTTTCCAGAGCGTTCCACTAATCTCAAACCAACTTAAGGGCTGGTCCCCGTTCGCTCGCCACTACTAAGGGAATCTCGGTTGATTTCTTTTCCTCAGGGTACTTAGATGTTTCAGTTCCCCTGGTTCGCCTCTTGCACCTATGTATTCAGTACAAGATACTCAGCTTATGCTGAGTGGGTTCCCCCATTCAGAGATCTCTGGATCACAGTCTGTTTGCCGACTCCCCAAAGCTTATCGCAGGCTACCACGTCTTTCATCGCCTCTGACTGCCAAGGCATCCACCGTATGCGCTTCTTCACTTGACCATATAACCCCAAGCAATCTGGTTATACTGTGAAGACGACATTCGCCGAAAATTCGTTT
>NZ_BNTL01000054.1:0-2156 GCF_022179005.1 Pseudomonas sp. PAGU 2196
GTAGGGCGGGAAGTGCGCGGCGCCGATCTTCACTTCGATCGCGTCGGCAGCCCAGCCTGGTATTGCCAGCCAAAGCGCAGCCAGCATCAGCAGAATGGGCAAGGCCTTTAAGCCGGGCGCTGGGGTCAAGACGCACACTCATCACGGTTCGTACCTGGTTGCGCCTAAGCTAGGCGTTTTCCGGGCAGGGCACAACTGCTGGTCGCCGGCCTTTGTGCCAAAGCAGGCGGCAAATTGCCAGGGGGTGCCGTAAGGCCAGACATTGGCTACGCTCTAGCAGGATCTGCAAGGGAGCCTGGTATGGGCCATTGGTTGGTGATCGACCTGGAAGCCACCACCGACGATGGTGGGTGGCCGGTCACAGAGATGGAAATCATTGAAATAGGTGCAAGCCTGGTAACCCGCGAAGGCCGCGAAGTCGACCACTTCCAGCGTTTCGTACGGCCCCGGCGGCGGCCACAGCTGACGCCGTTTTGCCGCGAGCTCACGCACATCAGCCAGGCCAGCGTCGACAGCGCCGCGCCCTTCCCTGAGGTGTGGGCGCGCTTCGAGCGCTGGCTGGGTCACCACCGCGGGCAGTTGCAGGCCTGGGTCAGCTGGGGCGACTACGATCGCCAACAGTTACTGCAGGAATGGCAACAGCATGGGCTCGACAGCCTGCTGCGCACCGTGCCGCACATCAACCTCAAGCAGCGCTTCGCCAAAGCCCGTCACCTGCAGCGGCCGACCGGCCTAAATGGCGCCTTGCAACTGGCCGGCATGCACTTTTGCGGGCAGCAGCACCGGGCCTTGGAAGATGCGCGCAATACCGCGCGGCTACTGCCCTTGAGCCTGCCGGCCAATGGCACCTGAAAGCAGATGACGACGGGGATGGCCTTGGGCATACTGGCCAGCCCTTTTTCATCCCCCTGTTCAGGAGTCGCCCATGTTCCAGGTCAACGAGTACTTCAACGGCACCGTCAAGTCGATCGCATTCGCAGGCGAAGAAGGTCCGGCCACCGTGGGTGTGATGGCACCAGGCGAATACGAGTTCGGCACGGCCAAGCGCGAAATCATGCATGTGATTTCCGGTGCTTTGACCGTCAAGCTGCCGGGTAGCGACAACTGGGAAACCTTCAAGGCTGGCGACAAGTTCAATGTGGCCGCGGATAGCAAGTTCCAGCTGCAGGTGAAAGTGGATACCGCCTACCTGTGCGAGTACCGCGACTAAGCGCTGGCCTGCACCGGCCTCTTCGCNNGCCCGCGAAGAATCCAGCACTATTTCGACAAAAACCCCGCCACCTTCTCAGCCGCCGCCTGCAAATGCTGCGCATGGCTGAACCCCGAAGCCTTCAACGGCTTCAGGTCATGATCGCCCGCCACCAGCCAGCTCACCTCGATCGCCGGTGACAGTGCATACCCCGCCACAGCCTCACGGTTACCCAGCGCATCCCGTTCGCCCTGCACGATCAACGTCGGTGTCTTGAGCCCCGCCAGGTGCTCGACCCTGGGCTTCTCCGGCTTGCCCACCGCATAGAAGGGATACCCCAGGCACACCAGTGCATCCACTTCGAGCTCGTCGGCCAACAAGCTGGCCATGCGCCCGCCCATGGACTTGCCACCGATGGCCAACTTACCTGTGACTAAAGGTCGCACCTGCCGGTACACCTCGCGCCAGCATTCCAGCAGCACCTTCTGCGGATTGGGCGGCCGCTTGCCGCCGTTCACCCTGCGCTCGGCCATGTACGGGAACTCGAAGCGAATCACCCCGACCCCAAGCTCCGCGAGCCTTTGCGCCATCTCGTCCATGAACCCGCTGTCCATCGGCGCACCGGCACCATGGGCCAGGATCAGACAGCCTTTGTAGCCGTCATCCCCTTGAATTTGCGGAAGATCGCAGCGCAAGCCTGGGACATTTCCGACCTTCGCCCATTGATCCCCGTCAATACCGGCACTTTGCCCATTAATCATGCTTGCCTCGCTCTATAGCCTGCCAATAACCGTGGATGGGAACCCATACATGAACACAACCAGCAGTACCGCCTACAACTACAAGGTGGTCCGCCAATTCGCCATCATGACGGTGGTGTGGGGAATCGTCGGGATGGGGCTCGGCGTCTTCATCGCCGCCCAGCTCGCCTGGCCGTCCCTCAACTTCGACCTCCCCTGGACCAGCT
>NZ_BNTL01000055.1:0-896 GCF_022179005.1 Pseudomonas sp. PAGU 2196
GACTACGTGAAGAACATGATCACCGGTGCTGCGCAGATGGACGGCGCGATCCTGGTTTGCTCGGCCGCCGATGGTCCGATGCCACAAACCCGTGAGCACATCCTGCTGTCCCGTCAGGTTGGCGTTCCGTACATCGTGGTCTTCCTGAACAAGGCTGACCTGGTAGACGACGCTGAGCTGCTGGAACTGGTCGAGATGGAAGTTCGCGACCTGCTGTCCACCTACGACTTCCCAGGCGACGACACTCCGATCATCATCGGTTCGGCTCGTATGGCGCTGGAAGGCAAAGACGACAACGAAATGGGCACCAGCGCTGTCAAGAAGCTGGTTGAAACTCTGGACAGCTACATCCCAGAGCCAGAGCGTGCTATCGACAAGCCGTTCCTGATGCCAATCGAAGACGTATTCTCGATCTCGGGTCGTGGTACCGTTGTTACCGGCCGTATCGAGCGTGGTATCGTCCGCGTTCAAGATCCGCTGGAAATCGTTGGTCTGCGTGACACCACCACCACCACCTGCACCGGTGTTGAGATGTTCCGCAAGCTGCTGGACGAAGGCCGTGCTGGCGAGAACTGCGGCGTTCTGCTGCGTGGTACCAAGCGTGACGACGTTGAGCGTGGCCAGGTTCTGGTCAAGCCAGGTTCGGTCAAGCCGCACACCAAGTTCACCGCAGAAGTCTACGTCCTGTCGAAGGAAGAAGGCGGCCGTCACACTCCGTTCTTCAAAGGCTACCGTCCTCAGTTCTACTTCCGTACCACTGACGTGACCGGTAACTGCGAACTGCCGGAAGGCGTTGAAATGGTAATGCCAGGTGACAACATTCAGATGACTGTCACTCTGATCAAGACCATCGCAATGGAAGACGGTCTGCGCTTCGCTATCCGTGAAGGCGGTCG
>NZ_BNTL01000056.1:0-546 GCF_022179005.1 Pseudomonas sp. PAGU 2196
ATGCCCTTGGCGTCGATCAGGAAGGTTTCCGGCGCACCGTACACGCCCAGGTCCAGGCCCAAGGTGCCCTGCTCGTCGCGGATATCCAGCTGGTAGGGGTTGTGGAACTCGGCCAGCCACTTCAGCGCCGCGCCATTGTCGTCCTTGTAGTTGACCCCGTGGATCACCACGCCCTGCTCGGCCAGCTGGTTCAGGTACGGGTGCTCGACCTTGCACGACGGGCACCAGGTCCCCCACACGTTGACCAGCGCCGGGCGGCCCAACAGGTCGGCCTGGGTCAAATTGCGATCACCTTGCACCGAGGCCAGGGAAAACGCCGGGAAGGGCTTGCCGATCATCGCCGAAGGCAGTTCGTCGGGTTTGAGGAACAAGCCTTTGTAGAGGAAAACCGCCACCAGCAGAAACACCGCCAGTGGCACCACCATGATCCAACGCTTCATGCAGCTGCTCCAGACACGCCCAGGACATCACGCACCCGGGTCTTGACCTTGACGCGGTAACGCCGGTCGAGGGCCGCCAGCAACCCGCCCAGGCCGGTCAGCAGAC
>NZ_BNTL01000057.1:0-2247 GCF_022179005.1 Pseudomonas sp. PAGU 2196
CACCGCGTTGATGCCGATCAGGCTGTAATCGCCAACCGTGCACCCATGCAGCATGGCGTTATGGCCGACCGTCACCCCCTTGCCCAGGGTCAGGGGCGAACCCATGTCGGTGTGCATCACCGTGCCGTCCTGGACATTGCTGTCTTCGCCGATGTCGATCAGCTCATTGTCACCCCGCAATACAGCGCCAAACCAGACACTGGCACGGGCCTGCAGGCGCACGTTGCCGATCACGGTGGCGTTGGGCGCGATCCAACTGGTTGGATGGCTGTCGACCCGCAGGTCGCCCAGGCGATATTTCATGCTCGCTCCTCAGGATAAACGGCGGCGGTTTGCGGCAAACGGCAGGGTGGGCCCCGCTCAGATCTCGATGTAACGTTCAGGGGGTTGATGCAAGCTGATACCCGCGTCATACAGCAGGTTTACCAGCTCGACGATCATGATCGCCGACAACCCCCAAATCTTGTATTCGCCGTAACGGTAGCTGGGCACATACCAACTCCGGCCTTGGTAATCGATACGGTGAGTGTGGTCACGCGGGTCCTGGCGGAAGAATTCCAGCGGCACGGTGAATACTGCCGCGATCTCCGCATCATTGGCGCGGTATTCGACGTAATCGGGGATAAGCCCGACGAATGGCGTTACTTTCAGGCCATGCAGCGAAATCAGTGGGCTCAGCGGGCCGATCACTTCCACCAGCCCAGGGGGCAGGCCGATTTCTTCTTCGGCCTCGCGCAGGGCGGTAAACACCAGGTCCGGGTCTTCGGGGTCGCGGCGGCCACCGGGGAAGGCGACTTCGCCACCATGGGTCGACAGCCCCTTGGCGCGCAGGGTCAAAACCAGTTCGGGCGCTTCGCTGCGGGTAATGGGCAAGAGTACCGCCGCTTCGGGAAACCGTCGGTCAGTTTCCAGTGATGCAGGTTCATGGTTGCTCATTCGGCGAAGAAGCTCGTCCAGCATTGCGCACTCTCGTATCCAAGGCCTGTCTTGCATGATGCACCAAAGCCGCGAAGCACCCAAGCCCCGTGCGCTTGCGGCGGCCCCGTCGGCGCGCCAAGATAGCCCAGTCAAAAGGGAAGAACAGCATGAAATTCTGCAGCGCATGCGGCCAACCGGTCGTTCAGCGGATCCCCGAGGGCGACAGCCGCCTGCGGTATGTCTGCGAGTATTGCCAGACCGTTCACTACCAGAACCCCAACATCGTCGCAGGTGTGCTGCCCACCTGGGGTAGCCAGGTGCTGCTGTGCCGGCGCGCCATCGAGCCACGCCGCGGCTACTGGACCTTGCCCGCCGGGTTCATGGAAAACGGCGAAACCCTCGACCAGGCCGCCCGTCGCGAAACCGTCGAGGAGGCCTGCGCCCAGGTAGGGCCCATGGCCCTGTACCAGTTGTTCGACCTGCCGCACATTAACCAGGTACACGTGTTCTTCCGCGCGGAACTGGCCGACCTAAGCTTTGATGTGGGCATCGAGAGCCTGGAGGTGCGATTGTTCGAACAACATGAGATACCGTGGGACGAGCTGGCTTTCCGCACCGTCACACGCACACTAGAATGCTACTATCGCGACCGCATCGGGCAGCACTACCCCATAGGCCATGAGTACCTGCCGCCGATGAACGTCTCGCCCACTACTTAAGCCTGCAGGTGCTGCTTCATGCGCTGGTTGTTTGCCCTTTTCTGCCTTTGCGTTACCTCGGTGTCTCAGGCTGCCTTCACCGAGACCATCATTCGCAAGCCGCAGCCACCGGCGCCTGCTCAGTCGCAATCGCAGGCCGCCATGCAGCCGCTCATCGACAAGGTGCTGGTGATCAAGTCCGAGCGCCGCCTGCAACTGATCAGCCGTGGTGAGCCACTGAAGACCTACCGGATTTCCCTGGGCAAGCAGCCCAAGGGGGCCAAGGAACGCGAAGGCGACAAGAAGACCCCCGAGGGCCTCTACTGGTTGGACTGGCGCAAACAGAGCGACCGTTTCAACCTGGCCATGCATATCAACTACCCGAACATCAGCGACGCCGCCCGCGCCACCCGTGAAGGCGTAAGCGCCGGCAGCATGATCATGATCCATGGCACGCCGATCAACGACGAATACCCGGAGTGGTACTTCCATACCCTGGACTGGACGGACGGTTGCATTGCCATGCGTAACCGCGACATGCAGGAAGTCTGGGAACTGGTCAAAGACGGGACATTGATCGAGATCCGCCCCTGACGTTCTACAAAATGAGCTGATCGTGTAGGAGCTTTCG
>NZ_BNTL01000057.1:2292-3033 GCF_022179005.1 Pseudomonas sp. PAGU 2196
CAGGGCAGCATCGGGTTGCAGCGCGATGGCGATCTGGGCCTGTCGCCCCCGCACATCGGCGTCCACGTCGAGCTGATGCTGCCCTGGCTGCAGCAACTGCCCCAACAGGTGCCAACCCCCGCGGCACTGCACCTCGACCCGGCCCTGCCCTAACCCCAGCGACCAGGGCTCACTCAACGCCAAGTCCGTAACCGTGAGGCGCCCATCGCTGGCCAGGCATTGCCGCCACGCACCCTGTACACGCACCGAACCCTGCCACTGCCCGGCCAGACGATACGCCGCCGATACCGTCACCTGTGCCGCTGCCGGGCGCACTTCCCCCTCCCAGCGCCAGGGCCAACCGTGGACCTGCACGTGCCACGTCTGCCCTTGAAACCCCAGCGCGCCCTGCCCTTGCAAACGCCAAGGCTGTAAGGACCATTGCAACGGCCCAATCGGGCCGATCTGCCGCGCCTGCCCCTGCCACAGGCTGCCGCTCACACCCGCGGCCGGTACCCCGAAGCCACGCACCAGCCAGCTGGCGGGCAACTGCACCAGTAAGGTCAGGCTGAACACCAGCAGCAACCACGCCACTGCGCCCCGGCTCATGGCCGAAGTACCAGGTCGAAGCGCATGCCCTGGGTGTCTTGCTCCAGCCCCCACTGCAAGGGCTGCGCGCCTTCGGCGTGCAGCGCGCGCACCCAACCCAGCAAGGCCTGCTCATCGCCCACCTGACCGCGCAGGTGCCAGGCCTCGCCCTGC
>NZ_BNTL01000057.1:3068-3581 GCF_022179005.1 Pseudomonas sp. PAGU 2196
CGCCCTGCAAACCTACTGCCATTTGCGCCAGCGCCTGCCATTGGCTCAGCGCGCGCCATTGCGCCACGCCTTCACGTAGCAGCAGCACGCTCGACAGCAGCGCGATGAGGCACACGGCCAGCGGCAAACGGTGACGCTGCACCCACGCCGTGCTCATGCTGCCACCTCCAAGTCGAACACCACGTTTGGCGAGGACTCGCCGCCACTCACCTGCACCTGAGCGCCCACCGCATTGGCCATCTCGCGCCAAGGCGGTGTGGCGCCCTCGCCCTCCAGCCGCACATGCCAGCGCTGGCCATCAAAGCGCACCGCTTGCAGGCGCCAGCCGGGATGCTCATTCAGCCAGGCATGCAAGCGCCCTTGTAAATCGTCGAGCTGACGCAGGCGCACTTGCTGCTGCAAACCGGCCTCACGCAGGCGCTTGAGCGCCTGAGCCGCCTGCCTGGGGCCCGCCTGCTCACCCGTCACGGCAATCACCTGGGCTTGCCAGAGCTGGGCCTGGCGCCATTGCTG
>NZ_BNTL01000058.1:0-273 GCF_022179005.1 Pseudomonas sp. PAGU 2196
GCTGTTGACCTCGAAGGTGTAGCTGCCGTCCTCATTGAGAATCAACTGCCCGAAGTTGCCACTGATCAGGCTGTTGTCGGCCAGGCGGCCAACCGTACCGGTGATAGGGGCCGGCGCGCCGCTGGCCACTGGGGTGAGGGTACCGCCAGTAACTTCCAGGCCGCTGCGTACGCCATCGACTTTGAGTTGGGTCGCAGTGGGTTGGTCAAGGTTGTCGACGTCCGTGTCGGCGCCCACGCCGCCATCGCCGGTGATCACGTTACCGCTGGCGTT
>NZ_BNTL01000058.1:396-720 GCF_022179005.1 Pseudomonas sp. PAGU 2196
GCCATCGAAGCGGATCGCGTTGACCTGCTTGGTTTCGCCCAGGGCCACGGCGTCGACGTCGGTGTCGTTGTCCAGCACGTTGCCGGTGGCATCCTGCCCTGGCGTGCCGTTGTTGGTGCCACCGGCTTCGATGGCGGTGGCGGCGTCACTGGTCGCAACAGGGGTGTCGTTGCGGCCGTGGATGATGACGGTGAAGGTGGCGGTGACGATTTTGCCGTTGCCATCGCTGACGCTGTACTGGAACACCTCCGTCAGTTGGTCGGCATCGGTGCGCAGGGCCTGAACCGCAGCGTTGCTGTTGTCCACCACGTAGCGGTAGTTGCC
>NZ_BNTL01000059.1:0-2081 GCF_022179005.1 Pseudomonas sp. PAGU 2196
CCGTGACCCTGAGCAACCCTGCCCAGACGCCGGTCACCGTGACCCTGTCCAATGGCCAGACCATCACCGTCGAAGCTGGCAAGACCCAGCGCAGCGTGGAGTTCCAGACCCCGGCGAACGACGTCTACAACAACGGCTCGACCGTAAGTGTCACGATCAAGGACGCTACTGGCGGCAACTTCGAGCAGCTGACGCCGAACCCAACGCCGGCGCAGACCACGATCAATGATTCGGTGGACGTCACTACGGCGACACTGACTGCCAACCCGTCGGTCACCGAAGGCGGCGTAATCACCTACACCGTGACCCTGAGCAATCCTGCCCAGACGCCGGTCACTGTGACCCTGTCCAATGGCCAGACCATCACTGTTGAAGCTGGGAAGACCCAGGGAAGCGTTGATTTCCAGACCCCGGCCAATGACGTCTACAACAACGGCTCGACCGTTAGCACCACCATCACCGGTGCTACTGGCGGTAACTTCGAGCAATTGACGCCTAACCCTGCGCCGGCCGAGACCACGATCAATGACTCGGTCGACGTTACTACCGCGACCCTGACTGCCAATCCGTCGGTCACCGAAGGTGGCGTGATCACCTACACCGTGACCCTGAGCAATCCTGCCCAGACGCCGGTCACCGTGACCCTGTCCAATGGCCAGACCATCACCGTCGAAGCTGGCAAGACCCAGGGCAGCGTTGATTTCCAAACGCCGGACAACGACGTCTACAACAACGGCTCGACCGTTAGCACGACCATCACCGATGCCACTGGCGGTAACTTCGAGCAGCTGACGCCGAATCCGACCCCGGCTCAGACCACGATCAATGACTCGGTTGATGTCACTACCGCGACCCTGACTGCCAACCCGTCGGTCACCGAAGGCGGCGTAATCACCTACACCGTTACCCTGAGCAACCCTGCCCAGACGCCGGTCACCGTGACCCTGTCGAACGGCCAGACCATCACCGTTGAAGCCGGCAAGACTCAAGGCAGCGTTGATTTCCAGACTCCGGCCAACGACGTCTACAACAACGGCTCGACCGTAAGTGTCACGATCAAGGACGCTACTGGCGGCAACTTCGAGCAACTCACGCCGAACCCAACCCCAGCGTCCACTGTAATCAATGACAGTGTCGATACCGTCACCGTAAGCATCGTCAGTAACGGTAATGTCACTGAAGACCAGCAGCCATCCTTCACGATCAAAGTGAGCCAGGCGCTGGACCGTCCGCTGACCGTGACCCTGTCGAATGGCGAAACCGTCACCATCGAGGCCGGCAAGACCGAAGTCGAGTACAAGACCCCGGCTCAGGGCGATGACGTCATCAAGGACGCGGGCTCCGTGACGCTGAGCGTCACCGATGCCACTGTTTCGGGCGCAACCTTCGAGCATCTGGCCATCGGCGGCCCAGCTACCGTCGAGATTTCGGACACCATCAGCGAAGTCGTTGCAACCTTGACTGTCGACAAGGCGACTGTGGCGGAAGGCGGCCAGGTGACCTACACCGTCACGCTGACCAACGCGCAGGGGCTTTCGGTCACTCAGCACGGGGCACTGACCTTCACCCTGACCGACGGCACAAAAGTCACGATTCCGGCTGACAGTGCCTCTGGTACCGCGACCATCACGGTTAACGATGACGTGTACGTCGGCGGCCAGGCCGCTATTGCCAACAAGCTTGAGTCGGTTTCGGGTGCAGACAGCTTCGAGAAGCTGACTCTGGGTGGTGAAACCGTCACCACTTCTGTGACGGACGAACCGGGTTCGGGTACTCCAGGTACCGGTAACCAGGGCGACTTGGTGCAGGTCACCATTACCGCTGACCAGGTTTCGGTTGCTGAGAACGTCAAGCCGACGTTCACCGTCCACATCAACACCGCTCTGACCCACGACCTGGTTGTGACCCTGAGTAACAACGCTCAGGTCACTATCAAAGCGGGCGAAACCAGCGCGCCGTACACCCACGAAGCGCAGGGCGATGACGTCTACAAAGACGCTGGCGAAATCTCCCTGGGTATCAAGTCCGCGGTCGATGTTGACGGACGTGCCTTCGAAAATCTGCAGTTGGGCGACGCCGCT
>NZ_BNTL01000060.1:0-1813 GCF_022179005.1 Pseudomonas sp. PAGU 2196
CCATGTTCCGGTGGCAGGCGATGGCTGCGTGGGTATTCGCCCAAGCCTTCAAGGGCGGTGTCCAGGCCGCTGAAGTCGATACCCTGGCCACCGGAACATGGCTTTTTCAACGACGACGGCACCTGGCCCCCGCGCACCTATGTCAACTACCGCCCCGGCAAGTACAACCCGCGCATCACCGGCGACCTGTTCCAGGCCATGGCCTTGCGTCAGCGGCAACGCTGCTACGACGATGCCGATTTCATCATCACCAGCAACAGCGAGATCAGCAAACGCAAATGGCGCAGTTACCTCAATAGCACGCTCAACCTGCTGGCCCCGCTGACCTTCGTGGTGCCTGGCCTGGCGCCCTTACTGGCGCTGGGCGGTATCGTGCAACTGGGCCTGGGCCTGGACCAGGCCATCAATGGCAAGACCCTGCACGACAAGCTCGACGGCATCGGCAACATCACCTACGGCCTGCTCAATGCAACGCCGCTGGCACTGGAAGCGGTGGCCAAAGGCAAGGGCCTGCTGCGTTTCGAGCAGGACGGCTTCATCGCCCCGCGCCGGGTGAACGAGCAGTGGGGTTACCCGCTGAGCCCTTCCGACCCACCACATTTACCCCCAGTGGNNCCTCCCTGCCCCCGTCGTGCCATTGCCGGACGGCGATGCCGCAGTGGCCAACTCTATACGGCGCTACCCGCGGTACAACGGCGACACCGATCGTATGATCAGCTATTACGAGGAGACGCCGGATTACCCGCAAGAGCTTGAATTGGTTTATGACATGCAGGCCGACCTGTTCATCACCGAGGAAGGCACCAATGAGGTAGACCCGACCTACTTCGAAGCCGAACCGCTCACCGGCAACATGCGCCCCGCCAACCCCGAAGGCCGGGCCGTCACCGACCCGATGCGCATGGCATCACTGCGCGGTCTGGGTATCGACCTGCAACTGCCCGTGCAGCTACCCAGCCCATTTCCCGCCGGCGCGCGCCCCATCCCGCAACGGATTACATCGCTGTGGGTAGGCGACAAGACGCTTGGCCCCGAGCTGCTTGAGACGTTGGCTGGCAATGCCCGGCGCCTGCAGGAAGGCCCGTACCAGTACCGGCTGTACTTGTCCAAGGCAAACCCCCAGGCCTATGCGCACAACGTCGATGAACTGGCCAGGAACGTGCCGGGGCTGCAGGTACTGCCATTGGAGGACCAGGCCTTTTTCAAAGCCTTCGAGCGAAGTCAGTATTTCGGCCATTACCAGGCAGCGATCGAGGGCAATAATGGCGTGGCCACCAACTTCTCTTCCGCGTCGGACGTGTTGCGCTACCCGATGCTGCACGCTGAAGGTGGGCTGTACATGGACGTCGATGACCAACTACTGGGCCAAGGCGCACACGCGGCGATCAATGATGTGGTGCTGGCGACCACCGATGACGGGTTGCTCCTGCATCCGCCCATGTCCAATCAGAAACTGGGCATGAACACCCTGTATAACACCAGCATGGTCGGCAGCCATGCCGGCAACCCGACCTTGCTGGCGATATCGGAAGAGATGCAGGCGCGTTTTCTCGCCGACCCGGACTTCTACCGGGCGCGGCCGACCTTGACCAGCGACCCGCGAGGGTTCTATGCGTACGCCAAACGCCTCAGCCACATCACCGGCCCGGCGATGCTCAGCGCCGTGACCGACCGCTTGCTGCCCGACCTGTACCTGATTCGTCAGCTGTACAACCTATACGCGATGCCGCGCATCAACAGCTTTCTGTATGTCGACATGGAGGCCTTGCGCCTGGTCTGGCATGACCGCTTGCCGCTCAATCGCCTGGCCAAG
>NZ_BNTL01000060.1:1872-2477 GCF_022179005.1 Pseudomonas sp. PAGU 2196
CAGCCGATCCGGCAAGGTGGCCAACGTCTCGCGCACGTCTTGGATAGCCTCACCCATGCGCACGGTACCGTTCTGGTAGTCGTCAAGGCGCTTGGCCAGGTCCTTGATACGCTGATCACGCAGCGCATCGCCCGCAGCCTGTTGCGCCGCCAGCTCGCGCTGGCGCTTGGTGTGGTTGAGGAACATCCACACACCCAGCGCCCAAAGCAGCGCCAGGAAGATGACAGCAACCTCAAGGATCAACTCAGATGTTCTCAAGCTCGGACCACTCTTCCTCGGTCATCATCTTGTCCAGTTCCACCAGGATCAGCAGCTCGCCGTTCTTGTTGCACACGCCCTGGATGAACTTGGCCGATTCTTCGTTACCCACGTTCGGCGCCGTCTCGATCTCGGACTGACGCAGGTAGACCACCTCGGCAACGCTGTCGACCAGGATGCCGACCACTTGCTTGTCCGCCTCGATGATGACGATACGGGTGTTGTCGGTCACCTCGGTCGGCATCAGGCCAAAACGCTGACGGGTGTCGATCACCGTCACCACGTTGCCACGCAGGTTGATGATGCCCAGCACGTAGCTCGGCGCGCCCGGTACCGGGGCGATTTCG
>NZ_BNTL01000061.1:0-674 GCF_022179005.1 Pseudomonas sp. PAGU 2196
CGCCGGCCTGGGCACTGTTGAGCAGGCTGACCAGCGAACGGTAACCGGCGGCCTGGCCCTGCGCTTGAAGGATGGGCTGGTTGGTCAGGACCTTGCCTTGCAGCAGGGTGCCGACCGGTACCTTGGCCGTGTCCAGGCGGGTGAGGGTGGCGATGTTGCTGGTGCTAGCCTGTTGCAACAGGATGGCCAGGCGATTGCCTTCGGTTTGACTGACCGTGACCTGGCTGCCCGGGGGCAAGGGCTGGCTGGCGCTGGCTTGCAGTTGGGTCTGGGCACCGTTGGCCTGCATCAGCCGCAGCACGAGCTGGAATTCCCGGCCCAGCTGACGCATCGACAACACCTCGGCCTGCGCCGTTTCGCCCGGGGCCAGCAAGCCGGGTTGTGCTTGCGTGAGGCGCAGCAGTTCGCCGGTCATGCCCGCCTTGATGGCCTGGGCGCTGATCGCGGTTTGTGCGCCGAGACTATTGATTTCAGTCATGATTGTATACAACCTGTCGAACCCGCCCTCTTGGCAGCGAGGCCGTGCATGTAATAATGCCGCCCGTCCGCCACTGCCACTGTAACGGCAGGGAGGGGGGCGACTTGAGACACTGGGTTCAAGATCGGCGACTGGTCTTGAACCCTACACAGATAAGGCGAAACCGTGACCCTTCACCTCCAAGCCGCGGGCCTGG
>NZ_BNTL01000062.1:0-3095 GCF_022179005.1 Pseudomonas sp. PAGU 2196
CAGGATCGCGCCGTCCATCTGGGCAGCACCGGTGATCATGTTCTTCACGTAGTCAGCGTGACCTGGGCAGTCGACGTGAGCGTAGTGACGAATGTTCGAGTTGTACTCGACATGAGCGGTGTTGATGGTGATACCGCGCGCTTTTTCTTCCGGAGCCGAGTCGATCTTGTCGAACTCAACGACTGCCGAACCGAAAACTTCGGAGCAGACGCGAGTCAGAGCTGCGGTCAGAGTGGTTTTACCATGGTCAACGTGGCCGATAGTGCCAACGTTCACGTGTGGTAGGGAACGATCAAACTTTTCCTTAGCCATCGATACAATCCTCCGCAGAAGAAATAGTCTTACGCTGATAAAGCTGATAAAACAAAGGCAGATATTTTCATATCTGCCTTGTTTATATGGAGCTCTTGAGCGGACTTGAACCGCTGACCTCACCCTTACCAAGGGTGTGCTCTACCAACTGAGCTACAAGAGCGAAACACTTTGCGCAAAATCCAGCAAACTTGGAGCGGGTAGCGGGAATCGAACCCGCATCATCAGCTTGGAAGGCTGAGGTTCTACCACTAAACTATACCCGCGGAGCTTGCGGCTCTCGCTAAAACTGGTGGAGGGAGAAGGATTCGAACCTTCGAAGCTCTCGCAACGGATTTACAGTCCGTCCCCTTTGACCGCTCGGGAATCCCTCCAGATGTGGCCGGCATTCTATTTGTCTGCCGCCCTAGTGTCAAGCGTTTTTTCAAATTTTTTCAATCAAATCTGAAACTTAGCTGCTTTGACACCGCTTCCAGCTCTACCACCTCAGTGGTGTTCCCTGTGAAGCGGGCGCCATTCTATCAAGCTATTCGCCAGTTGCAATACCCTGGCAGAAAATAATTTTATGTTTTAAGTCTTTGAAATCGTTGGAAAGAGCGACGAGTACTGTTTGGTCCAGCAAACGCTCGCTTTCCGGGGAAATCTTGAGCCAGAGACCATCAGCACCCGGTAACTGACCCGACACCGGGAACGCATTGATATCCAGGCTCAACAGCCGCTGGCGCAGTGCATCGAGCTGCTCTTTTGCCGCCAGGCCACCTACTACCAGGCATTCATCACGACGACGGGCCGGCGCGGACACACCGGTTTCACGCAATAGGCGAATTTCTTGCTGACTACCTTTGTACAACGACAGCGGGGCGACATCCTTGGCCTTGAGCGGGGCTTCCTGTTGGTGCCATACGTAATAGAAGACGTTGAGCACCAGCAACAGCAGAAACAACCAACGCATAAGCACCTCAGTCCAGTGGGCAGGCCATTGCCAGGCCAACGAATACCAGGTCAGGGACTACGCGCGCCGTCGGTGCCGCTTCACGCACCAACGGCGCATCCCCACCGGTAAGGAACACCGTAAAATTCTTCCCCCAGAGCGCCCGCGCCTGCTCAAGCTGAGTATGGGCAAAGCCCTGCAACATCAACACACAGCCACGCTCCACAGCCTCGACCGTCGAGCGGCCAGGGGCTAGGCTTGTCAGTGCGCGTACTGCCGAAGCATCGTCATAGCGGATACGCCGTGTATGCGTACGCAGCTGGCTGCGCATCAGCGGCATACCCGGGCAGATGTAACCGCCCAGGTGCTCGCCATCGGCGGCAATGAAATCGGATTTGGCGGCGGTACCAAGATCAATCACCAGACACGCCCCCTTGGCCAGGTGGAATGCACCCAATGCTGCAAGCCAACGATCCATGCCCAGGCGCTGGTAGTCTTCATAACCATTGCGCACCCCTGCCATTTGCTGAGCAGGTTCGGCAACGCGCGCCACCACCGAGAACGCCTGACGGATCAGCGCACAGAGCGCCGCGGTTTCTTCTTCGCTGCGCACACTGACGATACGACAGCCAGACAAACGCAACGACGCCAACGCACTGACCTCGGCCACCAATGCCTGGTCGGAATCGACAATACCGCCGCCCACGATCGTAGCGTCGGCGGCGTGAATGACTCGCCATTTAATGAAGCTGTTACCGCAATCGAGCTCAAGAATCATCACGCAACCTCAAACTGAGCTCACCACCACTGAAGCTCTTTTCTACACCTTCGACCTCAAGGCGCAAACCGCCCTGCCCGTCCACCCCCAGCACCACCCCATCAATGCGGGTACTGCCAGCAACAAGCGATACGTTACGCCCCTGCCATAGATGCGCCTGCTCCCATTCTTCCTGGAATGCAGCAAACCCATAGCGGCGGTGACGCGCCAATTCATGCTGCAACTGCTGACTGAGTTTTGCCACCAGACGGTTGCGATCAATAGCGGTGCCAACCTCTCGCCGCATCGAGGTCCACTCCTGGTCGACCTGGTCATTGGCTTGCATGTTTACATTGATACCTATTCCAAGCACAACGTGACACACGTCTGCAGGATCACCCACCAACTCAAGCAAGATACCGGTGATCTTCTGCCCACGAACAAGCACATCATTGGGCCATTTCAGCCCAACATCCTTCACTCCAAAGCCCTGCAGGGTCCGCATCACTGCCAACCCCACCACCAGGCTCAGCCCCTCGAGCTGACGCATGCCACCTTCGACACGCAGGACGAGACTGTAATAGAGGTTCTCTGCGAAAGGGCTGACCCATTGGCGACCGCGGCGGCCACGCCCAGCGCTCTGACGCTCGGCAAGGACCAGGAATGGCGCCGGCTGCCCTTCGCTTGCAAGCCGAAGCCCTTCAGCATTGGTTGAATCGATGGTTTCGTGGATGAAAACAGGCCACTGCTCACCCTCGGAGAATTCATTGATCGCTTGTGATTCGAGCAGGGCGAGAGGCACCGCCAGCTGGTAGCCACGCCCACGAACCTTGTGAATGGTGAGGTTCAGCTCACTCTCCAGGTGCTGCAGCTGCTTCCAAACGGCGCTGCGACTCACCCCGAGGGCTGCCCCCAAGGCTTCTCCGGAATGAAACCGGCCATCCTTGAGGAGATTCAACAACTTCAGCATGCCAGTCTCGACTTGGAATAAGGCTGGCATGATAGCTATGGGTAGTGGGCTTGCATAGGAAAAGGGCTGCCTGGAAAGACCGTAGGAAGGACTATTTTCGGCCACAAAAGACAAAACCCCTACCT
>NZ_BNTL01000063.1:0-1586 GCF_022179005.1 Pseudomonas sp. PAGU 2196
TTGCTGCAAGGCGAATACATCGAACCCCAGACCGAAATGGAGCAGCAGATCGCGGCGATCTGGGCCGATGTACTGAAGCTGGAGAAGGTCCCGCGATCTGCTGCTCCATTTCGGTCTGGGGTTCGATGTATTCGCCTTGCAGCAAACTGGCATCCGGTTGCGGCAGGGCCTTGCGGTCCAGCTTGCCGTTCGGTGTTACCGGCAGCTTGCTCAGCAACAGCAGGTGCGTGGGCACCATGTAATCCGGCAGCCCGGCCTTGAGGGCCTCACGCAGGCTGTCGCGCAACGCGGCCTCGTCTTGCGTGCTGTCGGCCGGTACCACATAGCCCACCAACTGCTTGCCACTCGGCCCGTCCTGGGCCAGCACCACCGCTTCCTGCACCGCTGGCAATTCCAACAGGCGCGCTTCGATTTCACCCAGTTCAATCCGCAACCCGCGGATCTTCACCTGGTGGTCGAGACGCCCGGCGTAGTCGATCACGCCGTCGGTGTTGTAACGCGCCAGGTCACCGGTGCGGTACAGGCGCCCGCCGTTGTCGCTGAACGGGTCCGGCACGAAGCGCTCGGCCGTCAACGCCGGGCGCTGGTGATAACCACGGGCCAGGCCTACGCCGCCCAGGTACAGCTCGCCGGCGCTGCCGCGTACTGCAGGTTGCAGGCTGCCTTCGAGGATGTGGGTCTTGAGGTTGTCGATCGGCTGGCCGATCGGCACGCTGATGCTTTCGTCCGCGCGGCAGGTCCAGTGGGTGACGTCGATGGCCGCTTCGGTCGGGCCGTACAGGTTGTACAGGCCGGCGGCTGGCAGGCGTTCCAGGGCCTGGCGCGCGAGCTCGGCCGGCAGTGCCTCGCCACTGCACACCACACGCTTGAGGCTGCGGCAGCTTTCCACCGCTTCGTGGGTCATGAACGCCTGCAGCATCGACGGCACGAAGTGCAGCGTGCTGATGGCGTACTGGTTGATGGTATCGACCAGCAGCTGCGGGTCGCGGTGGGCACCGGGCTGGGCCATGACCAGGCGCGCGCCGGTCATCAGCGGCCAGAAGAACTCCCACACCGACACGTCGAAGCTGAACGGGGTCTTCTGCAGCACGCTGTCACTGGCGTCCAGGCCGTAGGCCTTCTGCATCCACCACAGGCGGTTGACCAGTGCCTGATGGCTGTTGCCGGCGCCTTTCGGGCGGCCGGTGGAGCCGGAGGTGTAGATAACATAGGCGAGGTTCAGCGGGGCTACGTCGATGCCAGGATTGGCATCACTGAAGCCGGTCAAATCCTCGACATCCAGGTCCAGGCTGCGCAGCCCAGCCGGGATCGGCAAGGCATCACGCAGGTGCGACTGGGTCAGCAGCAAAGCGATGCCGCTGTCCTCGAACATATAACTCAGGCGGTCCTGCGGGTACTCCGGGTCCAGCGGCACATAGGCGCCACCGGCTTTGACGATACCCAGCAAGCCGATGACCATCTCCAGGCTGCGCTCCATGGCGATGCCCCCCAGCACGTCCGGGCCCACACCCAGTTCACGCAGCTTGTGCGCCAGCTGATTGGCTTTGCCGTTGAGTTCGGCGTAGCTCAGGGTCTGCTCGCCGAAC
>NZ_BNTL01000064.1:0-693 GCF_022179005.1 Pseudomonas sp. PAGU 2196
CAGGCGCTGGCACGCAATATAACGCGATAGCAGCCAATAGCAGGCGGCCCACAGGGCCTGGTAAGGGCGCTCTGGGCAAAGGCTTTGCAGGTGCACTTCCAGGCACGCACCCGGCACCAGCCGCAACTGGATCAGCGGGCGCCCTTTAAGGGTCAGGCTCAGCCAGCTATCGCCCTCATCGGCGCTGAGGGTGCGCCAGCGTGGCGGTGACAGTGGCTGCGAAGCGGCATCGAACGGCATGGTCTTGGCTCACGAAGATGAAAAGAAGGCTCACCGTGGAAAACGTTGCCGCTGCAGCGGAATTTAGTCGCGCGGCGCCTGCACCGTGATCCGGTAGGGCTGGAAGATACGCGTCAGTTCCCCGTTGTCGCGCAGGGCACGCATGAGCGCCGCGAACGACTGCTCGCCGATGGGCGCGCCCGGGCGTAGCAAGGCGTAGTGGTGATAGACCTGGTCGATACGCTGCGATGCCACCAGTTGCGCCTGGCTGTCGGGGTTACGCTGCAGAAAGTCGCTTAAGTACGAACGCGTGACCAGGGCGATGTCGGCACGGCCAGCCTGCACCATCAGAAGGTTGCTGTCGTGGGAGTAGGTCAGGGTCGCGTTGAAGGCTTTACGCAAGTAGTCAGGGTCGGCATTGAAGCGGGCGAAGGCGTAGTGATAGCCGTTGAACAGCGCCAGGCGCTTGCCGCG
>NZ_BNTL01000065.1:0-519 GCF_022179005.1 Pseudomonas sp. PAGU 2196
CACGCCACGGCCGGGGTGCGCGGGTTGGTCGGAAGGCCAGGGCAGCCAGCGGCCACCCTGGTGGTAAAGGATGTTCATCGCGCTCACCCGCCCTAGCTGTTCACGCAGCACCCAGCGCGGCGCCGAGGCGGCATACAGGTCCGCCGAGGTTTCCAGTAGCAGGCGTTGCTCACGCGCCTCGAAGCGCAGACGTTGGCGCTGCAAACGCGACCCGCCTTCGGCCTCCGGCAAGCCTGTCGCCGCCACCCACAGCAGTTGGCCGCTCGTCGCTTGCCAGTCGAACCAACGGCCGGGCAAGGGCAATCGCTGGTCATACACCCGGCGCAGGACCGGGCTGTCGAAGCGCCGCTCCAGGGCCAGGCAGAAATCCAGCACCGACGCCTCCTGGCTGCTCACCTGCAACCGCTCACGCACCTTCAGCCAGCCATTGACCAACGCTGCCAGCATGACGCCGAGCAGCGCGGTGAGGGCCAGGGCCACCATCAGTTCGATCAGGGTCAGGCCTGCCTGCTGCCGCTT
>NZ_BNTL01000066.1:0-1306 GCF_022179005.1 Pseudomonas sp. PAGU 2196
CGGGGAATGTCGCGCAGCAGCGCCAGTACCATTGCCAGGGTATGGTCGGCGACCGCGGCGGCATTGGCCCCGGCACCGTTGGTCACCGTGATACCGCGCGCGGCGGCGGCGGCCAGGTCGACCTGCTCATAGCCGGCACCGATCACGCAGATGATCTGCAAGTGGGGCAGCGCCTCGATTTCCGCGGCAGTCAGGCCCAATGGGCCCCGGGTGAGCACGGCATCGATTTCGCGGGCGTGGCGCTGGATGGCTTCGGTACGCAGTTGCGGCGACGGTGCGCGGATCAGCCGATAACCCGCCTGTTCCAGCAGGGGCAGGTAATCGTCGACGGTTTCCACCAACACCAGGACTGTCTTGCTCATGCCACCTCCGCGTCTGATCGAAGGGGCATTATGCGTAATCAGCGGGCGGTACAGTCAATCGATAAATGAGCAGAAAACTGTACTGTACCGGGCAACTTACTGGGCGAACGCCCGCCCAAGGCCACCGGGTACACCGCTGCTGTCGGTGTCCTGCCATGGGCCATCGGGGCTCAGTGACCAGCTCCAGCCCCCGTCGTAGCGGTAGTAGGTGCGCTGGCGGTAGAAGGTGTTGGGTTTTTTCTCCAGCACGTACACGCCCAGCTTAGGGTCCCAATGGCTGGAACCGCCCGGTGGCGGTGCAAAGCTGGCGGACGTGCGGGGCATCGGCTTGGGCGTCGCTGCGGGTTTGCTCGGCTGGGTCGAAGGCTGCCCGCCCGGCAACGGCTTGACCACCGGCCCCTGGTGCGGCGGTAGCCGCTCGATCGGTGGCGCGGGCTGCTCGTAAGGTTCATGCACCGTACACGCGGACAAACCCAGGGCCAGGGTGATCAGGGTCAGGCGGACGGTGCTGTGCATGGCAATGCTCTCTTACGGGTCTGGGCTGTCGATGGTCAGGTGTTGCGTGGCCTGGGTGGCAGTGGCCAGTGGCGAACCCTGGCCGATCCACTCGCCATGAGTGGGCTGGCCGGCACGCGACACACGGGCAACGAGTTGGACTTCAGTAAAGTCCGACAGTTTCATCTGCGGCATCATCGCGTCGGCATCAGACAACTCCACCTCGATCGGCAACTGCGCCACGGTCACCCGCTTCGCTGCCAAGGGCATGGGCGGGCCATTACTGGCACGGGCGAAAATGAACACCGTATCGTCGGGCTTGACCTTGTCTTTGAGCGCTGCGGCCAGCTCCACACGCACCTTCAGCCGGGCAGCCACGGGTGTGACGGTTTGGCCAGGCTCACCGCCCAGGCGCTCGGCAGCCCGGTCGATACCGCCTTGCAAGGCGG
>NZ_BNTL01000067.1:0-1246 GCF_022179005.1 Pseudomonas sp. PAGU 2196
CCTGGAGCGCTTCAGCCGCTGGCAGAACAACCCCCGGGTCGACGCGTTCTGGCAGGAAAGCGGCTCTTTACAGCAGCACCGTGAATACCTGGAAAAGCTGGAAGCCGACCCGCATACCCTCACGCTCATCGGCTGCTTCGACGATGAGCCGTTCGCCTACTTCGAGGCGTACTGGGCAAAGGAAGACCGGATTGCGCCGTTCTACTCGGCCGATGATTACGACCGCGGCATTCACATGTTGGTAGGGGAGGAGGCGCACCGTGGGCCGCACAAGGTGGCCAGCTGGTTATCGGCGCTGGTGCACTACCTGTTCCTCGATGACCCGCGCACCCAACGGGTGGTGGCCGAGCCGCGGGCGGACAACGGCAAGATGATCGGCTACATGCACGATCAGTGTTTCCATTGCGACAAAGAATTCGACTTCCCGCACAAGCGCGCGGCGCTGATGATTTTGGGGCGGGAGCGGTTTTTCGATCGGTGTACGCNNTGAGATTGCTGGGGGCGAAGCGCCCCCCAGCCATTTCAGCTATTCAAACCTGACGGTTGGCCGTCTTGCGGCAATGCACCAAGGCATCGCGAATCATGAAGTTGACCAAGGTCGGCGACACGCCCAATTCCTTGGCGATGTCCTTTTGCGGCACGCCGTGCAAACGGTACATCTCGAACGCATAACGGGTGCGCTGTGGCAACTCGCTCAATGCCTGGGCGATGTCATCGAGGGCGGCGAGGTTGATGTGCGTGGCTTCGGGCGAGGCGTTCTGGATGACCACGTTCAGGCCTTCCTCTTCGCTGCCGGAGTACTTCAACTCCATCGCCTGCTTGCGGTAGTGGTCGATGGCCAGGTTGCGCACGATCTGGAACAGGTAGCTGAGCTGCGCCTTGAAGGAGGAGGTGATCTGCGGGGCGGCGCTGAGCCGGAAGAATGCATCCTGCACCACGTCTTCCGCGCGTGAGCGGCAGCCGGTGATGCGCGCAGCGATCTTGACCAGAATGCTGCGATTGTCGACGAAGGCCTGGAGTAATGGTGAATCGCACTTACTTGTGGATAGTTGTTCCGCCATGGAAATCACCTTGTCACAGAGGGGAGAGGAGGCACCCAAGGTTGGGAAGCTTCCCGAGACGTGCGACAAGCTATTCAGAATGATAATGATTGTCAAATACGAAACGTAATTAGTATCTGTACGTTTCGGTTCTAAGCAAGGATTGAGAGGTGTGGCACATTGCGGAGGTAGGAGCAGCCTTGTGC
>NZ_BNTL01000068.1:0-730 GCF_022179005.1 Pseudomonas sp. PAGU 2196
GCGCGCACCACGTCCACCAGGCTCATCCACGAGAACAACAGCATGATCCCCAGCAGCCACCAGAAGTTGGGCTGCACGAAGCTTGCGAGGATGATCAGCAGGTACAGCACCGGCAAGCCCGACCAGATCTCCAGAAAGCGCTGGCCGGCCAGGTCGACCCAGCCGCCATAAAAGCCCTGCAAGGCACCGGCGATGACGCCGACGATGGAACTGAGGATGGTCAGGGTCAGGGCGAACAGCACCGACACGCGGAAGCCGTAGATCACCCGCGCCATCACATCACGGCCCTGGTCATCGGTGCCCAGCCAGTTGTCCGCCGAAGGCGGGGCGGGGGCCGGGACCTTGAGGTCGTAGTTGATGCTTTGGTAACTGAAGGGGATTGGCGCCCACAGCACGAAGCTGTCTTTCTTGGCCAGCAGTTCGCGGATGTACGGGCTCTTGTAGTTGGCCTCCAGCGGGAACTCGCCGCCAAAGGTGGTCTCCGGGTAGCGCTTGAACGCAGGGAAGTACCACTCGCCGTCGTAACGCACGGCAATCGGTTTGTCGTTGGCGATCAGCTCGGCGCCCAGGCTCAGGCCGAACAGGATGAGGAACAGCCACAACGACCACCAGCCGCGGCGGTTGGCCTTGAAGCGCTCGAAGCGCCGGCGGTTGAGAGGGGACAGTGCCATGTCAGTGCTCCCGGCTGGCGAAGTCGATGCGTGGATCGACCAGGGTGTAGGTCAGGTCG
>NZ_BNTL01000069.1:0-1124 GCF_022179005.1 Pseudomonas sp. PAGU 2196
CAGCGTCGAGTGGTCGTAGCGGGCAGGTTCGGTACGCTTGAAGAGGCCGTTGAACACCTCATACCAGGCCCCGTTGTCGACGTGCGGTTGTGTCGGGAGTTGCTCGACACAGGTGATTGGGCCGTCTTCGGGCAGCCTGCCGGCCCAGGGGGCTTTGAACAGGCCGCCGAAAAAGTCGTTGTTGGATTCACCTTGCCAGTTCATCAGCACGGCTTGCGTCAGGCTCACACGCTGCACTACCTGTGCCTGGTACTGGGTGGCTCCGGCCGGGTGTATGTGCAGCGTCACCACCTCGACCTGGTCGGGGTCCAGGTGCACGCCTTGTGTCGCCAGCCAGTCCTGGATGGCCTGCTTGGCGTCGCGGTCGGGTCGGGGCAGGGTGGCTAGGTGGTTGCGTACGTACTGCACGCCAGCCGCGTTGATGTGGGTGGTCGGCATGTCGGTCTCCGTGGTGCGGGAAAAACCACAGGATCGACCGACAGGGCCAGGGGGCGACGGTAGATAATGCTTGCCGGGCGGTTCAGCCCGACTTGCCGGGCAGGCGCGGCAACAGCTCGGTGACGTCACGCTCGGGTTTGGTGGAATCGTCAAAGCCTGGCGGCACCTTGCCGCGCAGTTGCCAGGCAAAGGCAATGATCTCGGCGATGGTCAGGTACAGCGCCTCGGGTATCTGATCGCCCAGCTCCAGCCGGGCCAGCAGGCGCACCAGCTCGGCGTTCTCGTAGATCGGCACCTCGTGTTGGCGGGCCAGGGCGAGGATGGCTTCGGCCAAGGCATCGTCGCCCTTGGCGCTGAGGGTGGGTGCCTGTTGGCCGTCGTAGCTCAGGGCAATGGCCTGGCGGGGTGGGTTGAGGCTCATGCGTTTTCGTCCACCCAGCGTTGTTCGACCCGCGTGCGGGGGCCTTGAGGGGGGATGCCGGGGTGGCATTCCAGGTCGCCGACGTCCAGGCCGCGGGCCAGCAGGCGCTCGCGCAATGTGCCGAGCTGGCTGTCGATCAGCCGTGCGGTGGGTTCACGTTCTGCCCACAGTTGGCCATTCAAGCGGCCCTGGCTCAACTGGGCCTGGACTTGCAGCGGGCCAAGCGGCGCGAGGTCAAAGGCCAGCTCGATGCGCCACAGGGCCT
>NZ_BNTL01000070.1:0-759 GCF_022179005.1 Pseudomonas sp. PAGU 2196
GACGTTCTCGGATTGAATGTTCTGGAAATATTGATATGACCACTATTAGCCGTTTTCGTGGTTTAGCGATTGATTACGTCTCCAGTGGTAGTTTAACCCATAGTGCTAAGAGTCTCGATTTTTCCATGAAGGGTTTAACCTACCTTGATGTCTAAGTTGCAAAATAAACTAACTTTTTAAAGGATGTCTTTCCTCTAGAACGAGTTTTATGTCAGATAGTTTAAACGCCTTTTCAAATACTTTCCCTGTTTTCACCTGATTCGTGTCCGCTTATTATACCAATTCCAAGCATTCACCTGAAAAAACGATAGGGAGAGGTTAGTGTTTTTATTGTAAAAGTTCCACACCACATCCATGAAGAAAATTTTGTTTTCAGAAATCACGATTCATCATAATAAAATCAATCAAAGTCGTTAACTAGGAGTGTACTGACCCCAAAAAGTTGGACAAATAATTATTGAAAGGATTTAGTTCTGTATTGGACAGGACTAAATCCTTTTAGTTTTGCTTTAATTCGTTTGTTGTTGTAGTAAAAAATGTAATCTGTAATAGCTTCTTCAAGCTTGTCAAGTGATTGATAAGTTGTCTCGAGTCCATAAAACATTTCAGATTTGAGAATGCCAAAGAAGGAATCCATCATGCCGTTATCCGGGCTATTCCCTTTGCGGGACATGGATGCCAGAATACCTTTAGACTCTAAAAAATCATGGTAGGACTGGTGTTGGTATTGCCACCCCTGGTCACTATGAAGAATAGTTC
>NZ_BNTL01000071.1:0-680 GCF_022179005.1 Pseudomonas sp. PAGU 2196
TCTTAAAAGTGATGCCATTGATGAAGTGATCTTTGGGAATGTGTTACATGCAGGTCTGGGTCAAAATGTTGCCCGGCAAGTAGCGCTAAATGCGGGGCTTTCTTATGATACCCCTGCTTTTACGATTGATATGGTCTGTGGTTCTGGCTTAAAAGCAGTTGAGTTAGGTGCTCAAAAGATTCAAACGGGCAACGCTGATATTGTTTTAGTTGGTGGTACCGAAAACATGAGTCAAGCACCTTACGTTTTACAAGGCCAACGTTGGGGATCTCGTATGGGAGATAGTAAAGTAGTAGATACCATGCTTAAAGATGGGTTGAGTGATGCTTTTGCAGGTTATCACATGGGTATAACAGCCGAAAATATTGTGCAACAGTATGGACTGACCAGAGAAGAACAAGATGCCTTTGCAGCTGATAGCCAACGTAAAGCCCAACTTGCCATAGAAAAAGGTCGTTTCAAAGAAGAGATTGCACCTGTCACTATTCCTCAGCGTAAAGGTGAACCTTTACTCGTTGATCAAGATGAATACCCTAAATTTGGAACGACAGTGGATAAGTTAGCAAAGTTACGCCCTGCTTTTATCAAAGATGAGGGGACAGTAACTGCTGGTAATGCTTCAGGAGTCAATGATGGAGCAGCGGCAATTTTATTGATGAGTAAGGAAAAAGCTGAAGAAT
>NZ_BNTL01000072.1:0-708 GCF_022179005.1 Pseudomonas sp. PAGU 2196
TGGCTATTCTTTGCCATTTGGACGTTGTTCCAGAAGGAGATCGTCAGTTATGGAAGACAGATCCTTTTGACTGTGTTGAGGCAGACGGCTGTTTATTTGGTCGAGGCACTCAAGACGATAAAGGGCCTACTATGATGGCGCTATTTGCCACCAAAGCCTTGATAGATGCAGGCGTTACCTTTAATAAACGCATTCGTTTTATTTTCGGAACAGATGAAGAAACTTTGTGGCGGTGTATGAATCGCTACAATGATGTAGAAGAACAGGCTACCTTTGGGTTTGCTCCTGATTCAAGTTTCCCTTTAACCTATGCCGAAAAAGGCCTACTTCAGGCAAAATTAGTGGGGAAAGGTTCTGATAAACTGTCACTTGAAATCGGACAAGCCTACAATGTTGTTCCTGCAAGAGCCTCTTATCTAGGTGATAAGCTTGAGGCTTTACAAAAAGAACTAGATCAGCTTGGCTTTGAGTACGTCGTCAAAGAGGGAGAATTAACGGTTTATGGTCTCGCCCAACATGCTAAAGATGCTCCCGATGGCATCAACGCTATGATTAGGCTTGCCAAGGCTTTAGTGGTCCTTGAACCTAACAAAACCCTTGATTTTCTTGCTAATGTCATTGATGAAGATGGCAGAGCACTTAATATTTTTGGCAGAATCGAAGATGAACCTTCAGGCAAATTAAGCTTTAATGCCGCAGGGCTTACCT
>NZ_BNTL01000073.1:0-875 GCF_022179005.1 Pseudomonas sp. PAGU 2196
GGTAGCGGTTGAGGAGAAAAGTAATGAAATTGTTGCCATCCCTCAGCTATTGCGGACAATTGATATCCGTAAAAGCATTGTAACGATAGACGCAATGGGCACGCAGACGGCTATCGTTGATACGATTATAAAAGGTAAAGCAGACTATTGCTTAGCCGTCAAAGGAAATCAAGAAACACTTTATGATGATATTGCTCTTTATTTTAGTGATGTCAACTTATTGGAAGAACTCCAAGAAAATGCACAGTATTATCAGACTGTTGAAAAATCTAGGGGACAGATTGAAGTTAGAGAATACTGGGTGTCTTCCGATATCAAATGGTTGTGTCAAAACCATCCCAAATGGCATAAGTTACGTGGTATTGGGATGACTCGTAACACGATTGATAAGGATGGTCAGCTGAGTCAAGAGAATCGTTATTTTATCTTTAGCTTTAAGCCGGATGTCCTCACATTTGCCAATTGTGTACGAGGTCATTGGCAGATAGAGAGTATGCACTGGTTATTGGACGTTGTTTATCATGAAGATCATCATCAGACATTGGATAAAAGAGCCGCATTTAACCTAAATCTTATCCGAAAAATGTGCTTATATTTTCTCAAAGTGATGGTATTTCCTAAAAAAGACCTCAGTTATCGTCGCAAACAACGGTATATTTCTGTCCATTTGGAAGATTATTTAGTCCAATTATTTGGAGAAAGAGGTTAAGCAGATGATTGATTTAAAAAGGAATCTTTTCAAAATTGATGTCCGGGCACAAAAGGATGAAGAGAAAGTTTTCATGCGTACGGCGTGATAACTTTACCAACCTTTCTTGAACTGCCTGCATATTTATGTTAAAATGAAATGATTAGATGATCGAAAGGAAAGAGAA
>NZ_BNTL01000074.1:0-941 GCF_022179005.1 Pseudomonas sp. PAGU 2196
CGGCGACCTTATCCGCTGGAAACCATGCTACGCATTCACTGCATGCAGCATTGGTACAACCTGAGCGATGGCGCGATGGAAGATGCTCTGTACGAAATCGCCTCCATGCGTCTGTTTGCCCGGTTATCCCTGGATAGCGCCTTGCCGGACCGCACCACCATCATGAATTTCCGCCACCTGCTGGAGCAGCATCAACTGGCCCGCCAATTGTTCAAGACCATCAATCGCTGGCTGGCCGAAGCAGGCGTCATGATGACTCAAGGCACCTTGGTCGATGCCACCATCATTGAGGCACCCAGCTCGACCAAGAACAAAGAGCAGCAACGCGATCCGGAGATGCATCAGACCAAGAAAGGCAATCAGTGGCACTTTGGCATGAAGGCCCACATTGGTGTCGATGCCAAGAGTGGCCTGACCCACAGCCTGGTCACCACCGCGGCCAACGAGCATGACCTCAATCAGCTGGGTAATCTGCTGCATGGAGAGGAGCAATTTGTCTCAGCCGATGCCGGCTACCAAGGGGCGCCACAGCGCGAGGAGCTGGCCGAGGTGGATGTGGACTGGCTGATCGCCGAGCGCCCCGGCAAGGTAAGAACCTTGAAACAGCATCCACGCAAGAACAAAACGGCCATCAACATCGAATACATGAAAGCCAGCATCCGGGCCAGGGTGGAGCACCCATTTCGCATCATCAAGCGACAGTTCGGCTTCGTGAAAGCCAGATACAAGGGGTTGCTGAAAAACGATAACCAACTGGCGATGTTATTCACGCTGGCCAACCTGTTTCGGGCGGACCAAATGATACGTCAGTGGGAGAGATCTCACTAAAAACTGGGGATAACGCCTTAAATGGCGAAGAAACGGTCTAAATAGGCTGATTCAAGGCATTTACGGGAGAAAAAATCGGCGCAAACATGAAGAAATGAAATGACTGAGTCAGC
>NZ_BNTL01000075.1:0-1078 GCF_022179005.1 Pseudomonas sp. PAGU 2196
CATTAAAAGATGCCTGTAATGATTTGTTTGCAAGACAATTCAGCTATCAAAAAATAAATGAAAGAGGGAATATTGAGAACTATAGATCCCGTTGGGTTAGTGAAATTGGATATGTAGATAATGAAGCAGTGGTTAAGCTTATTTTTGCCCCTGCCATAGTTCCATTAATTACCCGCTTAGAAGAGCATTTTACTAAATATGAATTGCAGCAAGTTAGTAATCTCAGTAGTGCTTATGCTGTTCGTTTATATGAGTTATTAATTGCTTGGAGAAGTACGTGCTCTACTCCAATTATAGAGCTAAGTGATTTCCGTCAAAGAATTGGCGTACTCGATACTGAGTACAAGCGTATGGAACGCTTTAAAACTAGTGTACTTGAGCTCGCTATTAAACAAATTAACGAACATACAGATATCACAGTGAAGTATGAACAACACAAAAGAGGTCGATCAATTTCAGGATTTTCTTTTAACTTTAAACAGAAAAAGAAGGACAGCACATCAATAGAAAGAGATCCGAATACTTTGAAACTTTCTTCAAAGATGACCGATGCTCAACGGCATATGTTTGCAAATAAACTTTCAGAACTCCCTGAAATGGGTCGCTATTCACAAGGAACAGAAAGCTATCCTCAATTTGCTGTTCGTATTGCTGAGATGCTACAAGACCCTGAAAAAATCAAAGAACTGTCCCCATATCTAAAAAAAGTGGGATACATGCCATCAAATAAAAAGGACACCGTAAATGGCTAAGTTATCACTAAGTGAAGTATCTAAAAAATTTCATGTGGATAGATCAACCATTTACAGAGCTGTACGTAATGGACGTTTATCACGCTCCAGTGATGGACAATTCGATCTAGCAGAGGTCATACGATGCTTTGGAGAACCTGAGCAAACATCTCAAAAAATTGAATCATCTAAGCAAGAAGGTGATGAATCTACAAAAAAACTTATTGCCCATTTAGAAAATGAAGTCAAAAAATACCAAGAACGTGAAGAACGGTTAATGCAACAAATTGACCGTATGCAAACACTCATTGAGCTGAAAAGTGTTGCACCTGCCACAGCAGCACCAC
>NZ_BNTL01000076.1:0-1143 GCF_022179005.1 Pseudomonas sp. PAGU 2196
GTTGAAAAGTGCTTGGATGACTTGTGGGTAGCGGAGAAATTCCAAACGAACTTGGAGATAGCTGGTTCTCTCCGAAATAGCTTTAGGGCTAGCGTCGATGTTAAGTCTCTTGGAGGTAGAGCACTGTTTGGGTGAGGGGTCCATCTCGGATTACCAATCTCAGATAAACTCCGAATGCCAACGAGATATCATCGGCAGTCAGACTGCGAGTGCTAAGATCCGTAGTCGAAAGGGAAACAGCCCAGACCACCAGCTAAGGTCCCAAAATAACTGTTAAGTGGAAAAGGATGTGGGGTTGCACAGACAACTAGGATGTTAGCTTAGAAGCAGCTATTCATTCAAAGAGTGCGTAATAGCTCACTAGTCGAGTGACCCTGCGCCGAAAATGTACCGGGGCTAAAACAGTTTACCGAAGCTGTGGATGACACAAAAGTGTCATGGTAGGAGAGCGTTCTATGTGTGAAGAAGGTGTACCGTGAGGAGCGCTGGAACGCATAGAAGTGAGAATGCCGGTATGAGTAGCGAAAGACAGGTGAGAATCCTGTCCACCGTAAGACTAAGGTTTCCAGGGGAAGGCTCGTCCGCCCTGGGTTAGTCGGGACCTAAGGAGAGACCGAAAGGTGTATCCGATGGCCAACAGGTTGATATTCCTGTACTAGAGTATATAGTGATGGAGGGACGCAGTAGGCTAACTAAACCGGACGATTGGAAGAGTCCGGCTAAGCAGTGAGGTGTAAGATGAGTCAAATGCTTATCTTTATAACATTGAGCTGTGATGGGGAGCGAATTTTAGTAGCGAAGTTAGTGATGTCACACTGCCAAGAAAAGCTTCTAGCGTTTAATGATACTCTACCCGTACCGCAAACCGACACAGGTAGTCGAGGCGAGTAGCCTCAGGTGATCGAGAGAACTCTCGTTAAGGAACTCGGCAAAATGACCCCGTAACTTCGGGAGAAGGGGTGCTGACTTAGGTCAGCCGCAGTGAATAGGCCCAAGCAACTGTTTATCAAAAACACAGCTCTCTGCTAAATCGTAAGATGATGTATAGGGGGTGACGCCTGCCCGGTGCTGGAAGGTTAAGAGGAGGGTTTAGCGCAAGCGAAGATCTGAATTGAAGCCCCAGTAAACGGCGGCCGTAACTAT
>NZ_BNTL01000077.1:0-567 GCF_022179005.1 Pseudomonas sp. PAGU 2196
CATTGTGCGATATCACCACCCAGTTGAATCACATAACGATTACTTTGAGTTTTCAGTTGACCAGAACCGTCGCGCCAGCGGTTATGTCCTCCTTCATGGCGCATCCACATACTGGTTGCTTTCGGTTCTCCGGTAATTGCATCGACGTATTGCGTCCGCCCCAGACGTTCATGAAGGCGGGTCACAAACATGGTGTTTGCCGCAGCTATATTCGCGGTATAGGAGCTGGCTTCCGGGCGCAGGTTGTTATCATGCCCTTCCGGAGTGGGTTCAGGATCAGGCCTTGGTTCTGGAGTATTTTTACTACTGCTCAGATACCAGTTTCCATAGTTGCTTCCCGGCCCACGTCCAAGAGTGTAGTCATAAGCGCCGGCCGCTATACGTCCGGCCTGAATAAATTCAGCGTTAGCTGCATTACCATCAACATGAATAACTTCAATACTATTCAGCGTATTAGCGCCTGAACCACCAACATTCGTAACAGCCACTCGGGTCTTACCGGACGCATCGCCTTTAATTACCAGTTTGTCGGTTGCAGAAGAGCTATCATCCAGCACTGTGTTAATG
>NZ_BNTL01000078.1:0-582 GCF_022179005.1 Pseudomonas sp. PAGU 2196
ATCCCCGGGCAATAAGGGCGCGTGCGCTATCCACTTTTTTGCCCGTCCATATTCAACGGCTTCTTTGAGGAGTTCATTTTCCATCGTTTTCTTGCCGAGCAGGCGCTGGAGTTCTTTAATCTGCTTCATGGCGGCAGCAAGTTCAGAGGCAGGAACAACCTGTTCTCCGGCGGCGACAGCAGTAAGACTTCCTTCCTGGTATTGCTTACGCCAGAGAAATAACTGGCTGGCTGCTACACCATGTTGCCGGGCAACGAGGGAGACCGTCATCCCCGGTTCAAAGCTCTGCTGAACAATTGCGATCTTTTCCTGTGTGGTACGCCGTCTGCGTTTCTCCGGCCCTAAGACATCAATCATCTGTTCTCCAATGACTAGTCTAAAAACTAGTATTAAGACTATCACTTATTTACGTGATATTGGTTGTCTGGAGATTCAGGGGGCCAGTCTAGCATCCGCCAGAGGGAAAAGCAGCGCCGCCCGCAGCGTGTCAATGTCCATACTTAATGTCGAGAGGATCTCCACCATCTCAACACCACGCCACAATAACAGACTGGCATCCGGATGCCCCTGCGTCTGTTGCAG
>NZ_BNTL01000079.1:0-521 GCF_022179005.1 Pseudomonas sp. PAGU 2196
CGAACTGTCTCACGACGTTCTGAACCCAGCTCGCGTGCCGCTTTAATGGGCGAACAGCCCAACCCTTGGGACCGACTACAGCCCCAGGATGCGACGAGCCGACATCGAGGTGCCAAACCTCCCCGTCGATGTGAACTCTTGGGGGAGATAAGCCTGTTATCCCCAGGGTAGCTTTTATCCGTTGAGCGATGGCCCTTCCATTCGGTACCACCGGATCACTAAGCCCGACTTTCGTCCCTGCTCGAGTTGTAGCTCTCGCAGTCAAGCTCCCTTATACCTTTACACTCTGCGATTGATTTCCAACCAATCTGAGGGAACCTTTGGGCGCCTCCGTTACTCTTTAGGAGGCGACCGCCCCAGTCAAACTGCCCGTCAGACACTGTCTCCGATAGGGATAACCTATCTGGGTTAGAGTAGCCATAACACAAGGGTAGTATCCCAACAACGCCTCATTCGAAACTGGCGTCCCGAAGTCAATGGCTCCTACCTATCCTGTACATGTGGTACAGATACTCAATATC
>NZ_BNTL01000080.1:0-757 GCF_022179005.1 Pseudomonas sp. PAGU 2196
TCCTCACTCACCCGGTCAGCCAGGATTTCACTTTCCAGCCGGTCGAGCATCTGCACCAGCACCGGCGGGAACACCACACTGCCACCGTCTTCGCCGCCGGACTGCTGAAGGGTATCCGCCAGGCTGCGGCGCTGCGTTTTCGCCAGCTCACCGGTGGCGGTTTCAACCCTGATGAGTGGCGTGAAGCTCCCCGGCTGATAAATCGTCTGGATGCGGGTTCTGTCGTTCTGTATCGTGGTCAGGCGGTCGCCGTCCCAGCCGTACCAGGTCACTTGCGGTTTCCGTGACAGCGACATCCAGCCCGTCAGGTCCCGTTCACGCCGCCATACCCGTTTTGCCACCCTGCGGCCCAGCGGGTCGTAAAGATAGCGGCTTTCGACCAGCGGCTCTGCATATTGTGTCCGCGTGTAGTGCACCAGCCGGTGCTGACTGTCGTAATGTTACCGGTGAGTCCGCTCATCATCCGTGCGGATAACCCCTTCCGGGATGAGGTCGGTTTTCTCTGTCAGCCTGCCGTGACGGTCATACCGGTAAAGATAGTGCGCGTCACGGGCGATACGGTTATCCGGCCACATGCTGAGGGTGCTGTCCGGGTGCAGCTCCGGGTCGGGCAGGCGGTTACCTGCCGGGTCTGTGGTATACGGGATGCGGATATCCAGATTCGCTGCGGTGGTGTGAACGCCGGTCAGCCTGCCGGTGGTGCTGTAGCTGTAACTCCGGGTCTGGCGCGGGCTGCTGATGCGGATGAGTTCGCCGT
>NZ_BNTL01000081.1:0-663 GCF_022179005.1 Pseudomonas sp. PAGU 2196
TCACTTACACCGCTTCTCAATCCGGTACGCACCAGAAAATCATTGATATGGCCATGAATGGCGTTGGATGCCGGGCAACAGCCCGCATTATGGGCGTTGGCCTCAACACGATTTTACGTCACTTAAAAAACTCAGGCCGCAGTCGGTAACCTCGCGCATACAGCCGGGCAGTGACGTCATCGTCTGCGCGGAAATGGACGAACAGTGGGGCTACGTCGGTGCTAAATCACGTCAGCGCTGGCTGTTTTACGCGTATGACAGTCTCCGGAAGACGGTTGTTGCGCACGTATTCGGTGAACGCACTATGGCGACGCTGGGGCGTCTTATGAGCCTGCTGTCACCCTTTGACGTGGTGATATGGATGACGGATGGCTGGCCGCTGTATGAATCCCGCCTGAAGGGAAAGCTGCACGTAATCAGCAAGCGATATACGCAGCGAATTGAGCGGCATAACCTGAATCTGAGGCAGCACCTGGCACGGCTGGGACGGAAGTCGCTGTCGTTCTCAAAATCGGTGGAGCTGCATGACAAAGTCATCGGGCATTATCTGAACATAAAACACTATCAATAAGTTGGAGTCATTCCCCTCCTCTGTATACGAAATATTTAGAAACGCAATTTGCGCCTTTTCACTCCCGCAAGGGATTTTCAAACAGTGGCATA
>NZ_BNTL01000082.1:0-667 GCF_022179005.1 Pseudomonas sp. PAGU 2196
TTTCTAACTCTTCTCGGATAAGGTGAAGCTGACTTTCTAAAAGTAATTCATCAGCCATTTTTTGAATACGAGCTTGACTCTCTGGAGAGCGACTAGCCAATAATTCTTGTAAGCTCTTAGCCATTAGATTGATCTCCTAAAGTTGAGAGATGAAGTGCGTATTGCTCATCTGCAATTGCTAGCATCTCTGTATAAAAACGCTTTTTATTACTCTTATCACCAATACACAGCACAATCGCTTGTCTTAGGGGATCGAATGCAAAAAATGCCCTTAACGGTTTACCACGATGCTGAACACGTAGTTCCTTCATATTGGTAAATTTAGAATCGTAGACGGTATCTACTAAAGGACGACCTAAACTAGGCCCTTGCTGTTGTAGAACAACCAATGCAGCTAAGACTTTCTCTTGTGTTGCTTCATCTTGCTGTTCAAGCCATTCATTACACAGATCCGTTGTAATGGCTGTCCACATATTACAATCACAATATAGATTACAGTCTATATATTAAATATGATTGAATGACTTTGCAAATGGCAATAAAAAATCCCGACGTCATGTCGGGATTTTTCAGTATGGAGCGCAGAGGTAGGGCTGACTACCTGATGGTCATGGTGTCTGACTGATTATTATTGTTGTTTTAAGTCATTGAACATCCTGTCCATATA
>NZ_BNTL01000083.1:0-781 GCF_022179005.1 Pseudomonas sp. PAGU 2196
ATATTCAAGATAGTGAAGGTATTGGACTTTATGTTTATCCTCAAAAAGATTTAGGATACAGTAAGGGAGATATTGTTCAATTAACAGGTACACTTACTCGCTTTAAAGGTGATTTACAACTCCAACAGGTGACTGCACACAAAAAGTTAGAGTTATCTTTTCCGACTTCTGTTAAAGAAGCAGTAATATCAGAATTAGAAACAACAACACCCTCAACATTAGTTAAGTTATCTCACGTGACAGTTGGAGAATTATCAACTGATCAATATAACAACACATCTTTCCTTGTAAGGGATGATAGTGGTAAAAGTATAGTTGTTCATATAGATCATCGTACAGGGGTTAAAGGGGCTGATGTTGTTACTAAAATAAGTCAGGGTGATTTGATTAACCTCACAGCCATATTGTCTATTGTTGATGGTCAATTACAATTAAGACCGTTTTCTCTTGAACAATTGGAAGTGGTTAAAAAGGTCACAAGCTCAAATAGTGATGCTTCATCTCGTAATATTGTGAAAATAGGCGAGATTCAAGGAGCTAGTCATACGTCGCCACTTGTCAAAAAAGCGGTCACCGTAGAACAGGCTCTTGTCACTTATTTAGACGATTCCACTCATTTTTATGTTCAAGTTCTTAATGGTGATGGTGATTTAGCGACTTCAGATGGTATTCGTGTTTTTGCTAAAAACGCTAAGGTTCAAGTCGGCGATGTGTTGACCATTTCAGGTGAAGTGGAAGAATTCTTTGGTCGTGGTTATGAGGAACGTAAGCAGACTGACCT
>NZ_BNTL01000084.1:0-1044 GCF_022179005.1 Pseudomonas sp. PAGU 2196
GGGATGGGGAGTAAGCTTAGTCAGCCGTTGTCTCCGGGTGTCGCGTGCGCAGTTGCACGTCATTCTCAGACGAACCGATGACTGGATGGATGGCCGCCGCAGTCGTCACACTGATGATACGGATGTGCTTCTCCGTATACACCATGTTATCGGAGAGCTGCCAACGTATGGTTATCGTCGGGTATGGGCGCTGCTTCGCAGACAGGCAGAACTTGATGGTATGCCTGCAATCAATGCCAAACGTGTTTACCGGATCATGCGCCAGAATGCGCTGTTGCTTGAGCGAAAACCTGCTGTACCGCCATCGAAACGGGCACATACAGGCAGAGTGGCCGTGAAAGAAAGCAATCAGCGATGGTGCTCTGACGGGTTCGAGTTCTGCTGTGATAACGGAGAGAGACTGCGTGTCACGTTCGCGCTGGACTGCTGTGATCGTGAGGCACTGCACTGGGCGGTCACTACCGGCGGCTTCAACAGTGAAACAGTACAGGACGTCATGCTGGGAGCGGTGGAACGCCGCTTCGGCAACGATCTTCCGTCGTCTCCAGTGGAGTGGCTGACGGATAATGGTTCATGCTACCGGGCTAATGAAACACGCCAGTTCGCCCGGATGTTGGGACTTGAACCGAAGAACACGGCGGTGCGGAGTCCGGAGAGTAACGGAATAGCAGAGAGCTTCGTGAAAACGATAAAGCGTGACTACATCAGTATCATGCCCAAACCAGACGGGTTAACGGCAGCAAAGAACCTTGCAGAGGCGTTCGAGCATTATAACGAATGGCATCCGCATAGTGCGCTGGGTTATCGCTCGCCACGGGAATATCTGCGGCAGCGGGCTTGTAATGGGTTAAGTGATAACAGATGTCTGGAAATATAGGGGCAAATCCACCTTGTGCTGATATGAATACGGATATTTTATACAGAATACTTTTCAGTACAAGCGACTGTATTACAGTCTGCCATATATGATTACCTGTGATCAGGAAGAATAAGTGGCTGAGGTTTCAAACTGTCTGCCGGTATATTCCTCTCTCCCTTAAAAAC
>NZ_BNTL01000085.1:0-1087 GCF_022179005.1 Pseudomonas sp. PAGU 2196
ATAGTGGACACGCGGCTAAGTGAGTAAACTCTCAGTCAGAGGTGACTCACATGACAAAAACAGTATCAACCAGTAAAAAACCCCGTAAACAGCATTCGCCTGAATTTCGCAGTGAAGCCCTGAAGCTTGCTGAACGCATCGGTGTTACTGCCGCAGCCCGTGAACTCAGCCTGTATGAATCACAACTCTACAACTGGCGCAGTAAACAGCAAAATCAGCAGACGTCTTCTGAACGTGAACTGGAGATGTCTACCGAGATTGCACGTCTCAAACGCCAGCTGGCAGAACGGGATGAAGAGCTGGCTATCCTCCAAAAGGCCGCGACATACTTCGCGAAGCGCCTGAAATGAAGTATGTCTTTATTGAAAAACATCAGGCTGAGTTCAGCATCAAAGCAATGTGCCGCGTGCTCCGGGTGGCCCGCAGCGGCTGGTATACGTGGTGTCAGCGGCGGACAAGGATAAGCACGCGTCAGCAGTTCCGCCAACACTGCGACAGCGTTGTCCTCGCGGCTTTTACCCGGTCAAAACAGCGTTACGGTGCCCCACGCCTGACGTATTAACTGCGTGCTCAGGGTTACCCCTTTAACGTAAAAACCGTGGCGGCAAGCCTGCGCTGTCAGGGACTGAGGGCAAAGGCCTCCCGGAAGTTCAGCCCGGTCAGCTACCGCGCACACGGCCTGCCTGTGTCAGAAGATCTGTTGGAGCAGGATTTTTACGCCAGTGGCCCGAACCAGAAGTGGGCAGGAGACATCACGTACTTACGTACAGATGAAGGCTGGCTGTATCTGGCAGTGGTCATTGACCTGTGGTCACGTGCCGTTATTGGCTGGTCAATGTCGCCACGCATGACGGCGCAACTGGCCTGCGATGCCCTGCAGATGGCGCTGTGGCGGCGTAAGAGGCCCCGGAACGTTATCGTTCACACGGACCGTGGAGGCCAGTACTGTTCAGCAGATTATCAGGCGCAACTGAAGCGGCATAATCTGCGTGGAAGTATGAGCGCAAAAGGTTGCTGCTACGATAATGCCTGCGTGGAAAGCTTCTTTCATTCGCTGAAAGTGGAATGTATCCATGGAGAACACTTT
>NZ_BNTL01000086.1:0-598 GCF_022179005.1 Pseudomonas sp. PAGU 2196
GGTTACTGGTGGATCAGACTGTTCCTGTGGCGTAAACGTTTTTATGTTAGTACCAACAGAATTACCACATTTATCATCTTAACAGTTTGAGTGAAAATGCAGGCTGCGCCGCAAAGGGAGGAGACTGAGTGGCGTGTTCAGTCTAAAAGAGGGTTGATGCCAGCATACAGGGGCGAAGCTGGTCAACAAGTCAACATTAAGATAATGGAATATTCGGAGAGAAACGTCAGGCAGTTGGCCTCAAATGAACAGGAAGAATATATCCCCAGGAAAATTAATGTTGATGTTATAAACACACCAACATTAATCCGATCTGATTATTAATCAGACAAATATCGTTAATCCGTCGAATTTTGAATCAACGTTTTTTCTTACGACCCTGAACGGCCTTAAAACGTGGATTAGATTTACAAATCACATATAGCCGTCCTTTTCGCTTCACAATCTGACAGTCTGGATGGCGTTCTTTTGCGGTACGCAGAGAGTTAAGAACTTTCATCACGCCCCCTTTTTCGTGCTAACAAAACGACCAAAACGTTGGGTGAATCGTGCAACATTTCCTTCTGATGCCACTGTTCTCAGCTTCCCTGTATAGAAC
>NZ_BNTL01000087.1:0-593 GCF_022179005.1 Pseudomonas sp. PAGU 2196
ATACCGGAAAAGATCCTTTCAATGCTTACCTAACAGCAGCAACAGCTGCTCAAGCTGGAGCTACCTTAGCTGTTGCTGTTAAAACCAAATCAACAAAACTAAAAGGTCTGGCCTTTCCATCAACCTTGTCAGCTCTTTTAGGGATTACTGAACCAGCTATTTTTGGGGTCAACCTCCGTTATCCAAAAGTCTTTGTTTCAGGTCTTATTGGTGGTGCCTTAGGTGGTTGGGTCGCTGGGCTCTTTGGCATTGCAGGAACTGGTTTTGGGATTACGGTCTTACCAGGAACTCTCCTTTACTTGAATGGCCAATTATTACAATACCTTGTGACTATGCTTGTCGGTCTTGGGGTAGCCTTTGCAATTGCTTATACTTGGGGTTATCAAGATAGAGAAACCCTTCCGTTACCAGCTGTCGAAGTTGATCAAACGGCTGATCAGCCAGCCTTAGCAGAGGAAACTTTATATAGTCCTTTGAATGGAACAGTTGTAGACTTATCTGCGGTTTCAGACCCTGTTTTTTCATCAGGTGCTATGGGTCAAGGCTTAGCAATTAAGCCAGAAGATAATACCCTATACTCACCAGTTGATGGT
>NZ_BNTL01000088.1:0-667 GCF_022179005.1 Pseudomonas sp. PAGU 2196
CCGCTTCCAGGCAATCGATAACCCCAAGGTGGTGACCAATCGCCAGGCTGTAATAGACCACCTGCTGCGCCTCGGCGGGCGTGGCATCGTTCTCATCAATAAATTTACGGCTCAGTTGACTGAACACCACCTTTTCACTCATCGGATACGCGCCTCTTCAACAACATGATTCAGATGGCTGACAATCTCGTTCAGACGCGGATCGTTTTCCGCTTCCAGCCAGCGTGCAACCTGTTCTTCGCCCTGCCCTAACTGTGTAAGGTAATCATCGGCAATCTGACGACCGTAACGATAACCCGCCAGGCGACGTGCTTCGCGATCCACTTTCACGCGCAGCGGCTGCACCATATCACCATGCAGGATCTCCGCCGGTTGTTCATCCAGTTCACCCGGCCCACGGGCGTGAATTTTCTGCTCCAGCAGGCCGAGCGCCATTGCAAAGCCGTACAGCGTGGCGGCAGGCGTTGGCGGGCAGCCAGGGATATAAACATCCACAGGGACAATTTTATCCGTACCGCCCCACACGCAGTAGAGATCGTGGAAGATCCCGCCACTGTTACCGCAGGCACCGTAGGAGATACAAATTTTCGGGTCCGGCGCGGACTGCCACGCACGCAGCGCAGGGGATCGCATTGCACGGGTGACCGCGCCGGTAAACAGTAAAATA
>NZ_BNTL01000089.1:0-946 GCF_022179005.1 Pseudomonas sp. PAGU 2196
GAGTAGTTATATTTTCTACTCAGGATTCGGCGAATACATTCAATGTTCTTAATGCTTCAGGCGGATCTCGTTCCGTTTATCCAGTAATGTCGGATGACATGAATGGTTCATCCTGGAAATTTAGCACCCGAATGCAAAAAATCGATCCTGCATTGAGTGTTACATCTGGTCAACTTATGAGCCATGTGTTAGTGGATATTTACTACGAATAACAAACAAAAACAGCGCAAACCATAACAATAAAGAAACATTGGAGTAAAAATGAAGACTATCTTCAGGTACATTCTTTTTTTAGCACTGTATTCTTGTTGTAATACAGTCAGTGCATATACAAGTTTTATTGTGGGAAATAATGCAGGAGTTGATAACTATCGAGGCCCCTCCACTGCCGCACAGATGACCTTTAATTACACATCAACAGCAAGCAACTTGGTTTTTTATAAACCCACGCAGCTCGGCCCGACTGGGGTAAAAATGTACTGGTCATACCTGGATACAGGTACCGGTGGTGGTATTCTTTACTGCAATACATCTGGCAGAGCGAATCCTGGTCCAATAACTATTGAAAATGCCATGGTCTATTCAGGTAAAGATTATGGCGGACATAAACTATTTAATACATCTGTTCCTGGTCTGTATTACACCATGTTAATATCAAGGGTCTGGTCTGCATACGATACAATAACTGACATTCAATCGCCAGGAATCTATATCGGAGATCCTTCCAACCAAGAATTTTTCTTTTCCGTCACAGACAGCGATCTACAAACTAAGGGTTGCAACAAAGCAGACGACTACGATAAGTTTTGGGCTATTGGTGGTATAGTACACAACATAACTGTTGAATTTTATACAGATACTAATTTCGATCCTACACTTAATCAGCAAGTCCAGTTATCCAGTTCATCAAATTACCTTTATTCGTTTAAGGCCTACAGTCCTGGTA